>CAZHMJ010000273.1:0-5030 GCA_964533805.1 uncultured Anaerolineae bacterium
GTTGTCACGGGAAAGATTGCCTTCTAGATGGCTCAAAAAAAGCCAAACTCCAGAGTCGGGGATTTCCAATCCCCGACCGCGCGACACCCGATCCATCCATGCCATCATTTTCGATGAATCACTTTGTCTTGCCTCGTGTCTCCTGCCTTTTACCTCTTTTCACCCGATCCTCATTGACAAATCCATAGTAGTTCGTAAAATAACTACTAAAGGCCTAGGCATCCTACTCCGTCACTGACTCACCCCACTCGCCACAGTACCGACCGAAGCCTGGCAAGAATAAAACCGTATTCAGTCAAGGAGCGTTCACCATGCGGCTCGGCCTGCGAGAGTTCAAGGCGATGAACACGGCCTTCCGGCGCTTTCTCCAGCGGACGGTCGAATATCCGATGTTTCAAAGCATAGGTCTGTGCCAACCTCAGCAGGATATCCTGGAGATTGGCTGCGGCAACGGGTATGGGGCCACGCTACTAGCCCGCTTGAATCCGCGCAGCTACGTGGGGGTGGACGTGATGCCGGAACAGATCGCCCTGGCCCGCCAGCGCCCGTTGCCCAACGCCCTGTTCTTGCTTCAGGACGCGACCCAACTGACGGATATCCCCGACGCCAGCAAGGACGTAGTCGTGATCTTCGGCGTGCTGCACCACATCGCCGCATGGCGGCAGGTCGTCGCGGAGTGCCGCCGGGTGCTGCGGCCGGGCGGCGACCTGTTCGTGGAAGAGCCGGATGGGTCTTTCCTGCTGTTCTGGGAGCGGCTCTTCCATTGGGAGTACCCGCGCGGCTTCACCCTGCGCGAGCTTGAGAGCTGGCTCCGGCAAAACGGGTTTGTGCTCAACGCCCGGCGGCGGCTGTTCGGCTTTGGGATTTACAGCGCGTCCAAGACCGGCACGCCGAACTAGCACGAGGGAGACTCGGCCGGTCCCTATTCCCTGGTGCAATCACGCCACCGGACGGGGCAGTGCCCCGTCCCTACACCTCCTTCAGATGAGACTCTAACTCATCCATCGTGCCCGTGAACGCCGCCGTCAGATCGACCCCGCAGGAGTCGGCCAGGACGATCACCGACCACAGGCAGTCGGCCAGTTCGTGGGCCAGCTTCGCCTCGGCGTCGGGGATGGCCCGCACCCCCTCCGCGGCCTGGATCAGCTTCGCCAGGTCGCCCACGTCCCCCAGGAAGCCCAGCATGATCTCCTCGCGGGTCCAGGCCCGCCCGTAGCGCGCCGCCTCCAGGGCCGCGTACCGCTCGCGCACGGCCCGCGCCCGCGCCACCATCGTCTCGAATTCCATCCATGCCCTCCTTCAGAACGCCAGTGCAGGAGTCGATCAATGATACAATGACAATGGATTGGCTTCACACAACCAAGGGGGAAATCCATGCTTCATCGCTGCGCCTGCGCTGCCCTGCTCCTGCTGTTTTTGCTCGCGCCCTTCTCATTCGCGCACGCCCAGGGCGGCGGAGAGACGACCTGCCCGGCCCTGGTGGAGTCGGCCCTGGCCGCCGCCGGAGAGGCCTGCGCCGACCTGGAGCGCAACACCGCCTGCTACGGCCACTCGCTGGTCGAGGCGACCTTCTTCGAGGACCGCGACGACCTGGTCTTCAGCGCCCCGGCCGACCGGGTCGCCCTGGCCGATCTCCAGACCTTGACCACCGCCCCCCTGGACGGCGAGGCCAACACCTGGGGCGTCGCCCTGCTCCACCTCCAGGCCAACCTGCCCGACACCCTGCCCGGCCAGGCCGTGACGATGCTCCTGATGGGCGATGCAACCCTGGAAAACGACGTTACACCGGAGGCGGAAGATAGCCCCATGCAGGCTTTCACCTTCACCAGCGGGCTGAGCGCCCCGGCCTGCGCCGAAGCGCCCAACAGCCTGGTGATCCACAGCCCGACCGGGGAGGAAGTCTCGCTCACCATCAATGATCTGGAACTTACCCTCGGCTCGACGGTCGTCCTGACCACGGCCGAGACGGCAACTGCCCAGGTGCTTGTTCTGACCCTGCTGCAAGGCCACCTGCAAGCCACCATCGGCGGGGAAACCATCACGCTCGAAGCCCCGCCGGAAACAACCCAAGCCTTCCCCGTGCTGGCCGTGACGCTCAACGATGCGGGCCGGGTCGACGCCGACTCGCGGATCGTCGCGCTGCCGGACGCGGCGGACAGCATCGCGCCGACGGTCGCCGGGGCCTGTGCGGCCGTGAGCGCGGGCGGGATGGTGGCCGATCTGACCTTGCCCGATTGTGAACTGCCGCTGGAGACATTCGAGGCGGGCGGTGCAACCGGCGCGTGCAAATTGACCGCGCGGCAGAACGTCAACCTGCGCGGTGGGCCGGGAACGAACTACGCCATCGTGGGCAGCCTTGCCGCCGAAGGAACGGCCAGTGCGGACGGCTACGCCCAGGGCGCGGATGGCTTCCGCTGGTGGCGGCTGGGCGAGGGGCAGTGGGTGCGCGCCGACCTCGTCGACGCGACCGGGGCCTGTGCCGGATTGGGCACGGTCGCCATCCCGGAGCCGCCGCCCACGCCGCGACCTGCCTCGAACGCCGAGCCTGCGGGCAACACCGGCCCCTCCGAAGCAGGCATGACCGCAGCCGACGCGATGATCGTCCTCAACGGGCCAACCGCCTGTGGCGGCGGCATACCCAGCACACGCGGCACGATCTGGTTTGTCTTCGGTAACTTCGGCTGGACGTCGCTGCCGGACGCCGAAGCAGGCCGCGCGATCGCCAGCTACTGGATGACGATCGACGGGCAGAGTGTACCCGCCTCGCTTTCGCCCGCGCATGAACTGATGGGGGGCTACGGTTTCCGGCTGGAATACTACTGGCCCAATCCGCCGGTCGGCCCGCATACGATAGCAGCGGGCACGACCACAAACTGCTGTGGCACGAATTCGGCCACCTGCGTGATCGACGTCCGGCCGTAGCCACGGCCAGGAGACAACCGATGAAACGCCTGATCTTGTTGGCCGCCTGCCTGATTCTGGCAGCCGTTCCGGGCACGACGCTGGCCCAGGGCGGAGATGAATCCTGCCCGGCCCTGGTGGAGACGGCCCTGGCCGCCGCCGGGGAGGCCTGCGCCGGCCTGGAACGCAACACCGCCTGCTACGGCCACTCGCTGGTCGAGGCGACCTTCTTCGAGGACCGCGACGACCTGGTCTTCAGCGCCCCGGCCGACCGGGTCGCCCTGGCCGATCTCCAGACCTTGACCACCGCCCCCCTGGACGGCGAGGCCAACACCTGGGGCGTCGCCCTGCTCCACCTCCAGGCCAACCTGCCCGACACCCTGCCCGGCCAGGCCGTGACGATGCTCCTGATGGGCGATGCAACCCTGGAAAACGACGTTACACCGGAGGCGGAAGATAGCCCCATGCAGGCTTTCACCTTCACCAGCGGGCTGAGCGCCCCGGCCTGCGCCGAAGCGCCCAACAGCCTGGTGATCCACAGCCCGACCGGGGAGGAAGTCTCGCTCACCATCAATGATCTGGAACTTACCCTCGGCTCGACGGTCGTCCTGACCACGGCCCCGGTCGGCGGCGCAGACTCCGGCCAGGCCGCCCTGGTCATCAGCCTGATCGAAGGCCGTCTGACCGCCCAGGTCGGCGGTCAGACGATCGAGATGACCCAGCCGATCCGGCCGACCGCGCCCGCCTTCCCCACGCTGGCGGTGACGCTCAACGACCAGGGCCGGGTCGACGCCGACTCGCGGATCGTCGAGCCGGGACTGCGCGAGATTCAGCCCGGCATGGTCGCCTCGTGTGACGTCCTGCGCCGGCTTCAGTTCATCGCCGATCTCGACCTGCCGGACTGCGCGGCCCCGCTGGAAGGCATCCCGGCACAGTCCACCCCGCAGCCCGCGCCCGCCGATCCCAATGCCTGCACGCTCACCCCGCACACGGCGGTCAACCTGCGCGGCGGGCCGGGGACGGTCTATCCCATCCAGGGCCAGCTTGGCGCGGAGGACAGCGCCCAGGCGGACGGCTACGCGCAGGGCGCGGACGGCTTCCGCTGGTGGCGGCTGACCAGCGGCCGCTGGGTGCGCAGCGACCTGGTCGACCGGGCCGGGGCCTGCGCCGCATTGGGTGAAGTCCAGGCGCCGGAGCCGCCCGCCGCGCCCGCCCAGCCAGCCGGCGGCGGTGCTCCGGCAAGCTACATCTTCGACGTGGGCACCTGCGAATCGGGCCGCCGCGGGCCGGTCGATCAGTTCCGGCCCGGCGACGTGGTGACCATCTACCAGGGCTGTCGCTGGCCGAGTGAAGCCGAGGCCCAGGCCGCCGCCAGCGGTGGGTGGATCACGATGGATGGCGGCGCGCTGGATGCCCAGTTCGGCTGGGTACGCTTCCTGGAGGCCGAACCGGAGAATAACCTCGACGCCGGATGGGAAGTCACCGTCAAGGCCACCTGGATCGCCACGCCCGGCAGCCATACCGCCGGCGGCCAGATGCCGCCCTGCGGCCCGCATCTCTGTACCTTTACCGTGCCGGATAACTGAAAGAGAGGAGAGACCGTCCGCGCCGGCTGATTGGCGCCCGCCGTCAGCCCGACATATAAAGCTCATACGCCGCGCAGGCCCTGCGCCATCCGGGCAAGTCAGGCGCGGCGGAAGGGAGAAAGAGCATCATGAAAAAGAGGATTCTTGTCGTCGGACTGGGCCTGCTGCTGAGCCTGCTGGCCCTGACGGGCAGCAGCCCGGTCGCCGCACAGGGCGGCGACAACGCCTGCCCGGCCCTGGTGGAGCAAGCCCTGGCTTCCCTGAACGACCTGTGCACGGGGCTGGATCGCAACGCGGCCTGTTACGGCCACAACCGGGTGGACGCCCTGTTCTGGACGCCCCAGCCGGACACCGTTTTCAGCCGGCCCGCCGACCGGGTCGCCCTGATCGACCTCCAGCGCATCGCCACCACGCCGCTCGACCTGGACGCCAGCCAGTGGGGCCTGGCCCTGCTCCACGTCCAGGCCAACCTGCCGGAGACCATGCCCGGCCAGGCCGTGACCATGCTCCTGATGGGCGATGTCAGCCTGGAGAACGCCGTCA
>CAZHMJ010000273.1:5040-6000 GCA_964533805.1 uncultured Anaerolineae bacterium
ACCCGTTCCGACGTATAGGTCGAGCTGGTCCGGCCGGAGGAGGCCAGCGGGGCGGTCACCCCGGTCGAGGGCCATACCACCACCGCGGCCAACGTGCGCAGCCAGCCGACCACCAGCGCCAACATCATCCTCAGCCTGCCGGCGGACAGCCCGCTGAGCCTGATCGGGCTGAACCCGGAGCGTGACTGGTACCAGGTCGCGCTGGAAGGCGCGGGCAGCGCCTGGATTTATGCCGATCTGGTCCGGGTCAATAACCTGATGCAGCTCATGGCCCTGCCGGTCACCCATGGGGTCGACCCCACGCCACAGTACGGCCCAATGCAAGCCCTGTACTTCACCGCCAGCCTCAGCGCGCCCGACTGCCGCGAAGCGCCCAGCGCCCTGGTCGTGCAGAGTCCGGAGCAGGTCGAAGTCACGCTCAACATCAACGCCCTGGAGGTCCAGCTTGGCTCGACCGTCCTCTTCAGCCTGTCCGAGACGAGCGGCGGGCAGCCGGCGATGGTCGCCACCCTGCTGGAAGGCCGCCTGCAAGCCCTGGTCGGCGGCTATCCGGTCAGCCTGACCACCCCCGGCCGGGCGATCGCCCTCACCCTGAACGACGAGGGTCAGGTGGACCGCAGCTCGCGGCTGGTGCATCTGGCGGACGAAGCGCTCCTGGGGGACCTGGTGAGCGCCGCCTGCCAGAACGCCGTGACCAGCGGCGTGCTGCGCCCGGCCCTCAACCTGGCGATGTGCCAGACCCCGGTCAGCGTCTATGTGCCGCCGCCGCCCCCGACCGCCGTCCCCGCCACCCCGGTCCCAGCCGGCCCGCAGATCGACTTCTGGGTCGACCGCAACCAGATCAGCGCGGGCGAATGCGTGACGGTGGGCTGGAACGTCCAGAATGTCCAGGCCGTGTATTACGGCCAGCAGGGCGTGGGCGGGCAGGAAAGCCGCCAGGAATGTCCCCAGGTGGATACC
>CAZHMJ010000274.1:0-5979 GCA_964533805.1 uncultured Anaerolineae bacterium
CCCGCCGGGCCGCCCCCCCCCGCCCCCCGGGCCCCCCCCCCCCCCCGCCCCTACAACGCCCTCTGTCATTCCCGCAGCGCGGACTGATCCGGCGCGTCCTGCGTGACGCCCGGCACGTCGATCCTGATCCGCACTTCGCCCGCCGTCCGGCCCAGGTAGCCCAGCAGAGCGTACAGCAGTGTGACCACACCAAGCATCTCGGCCAGTTCCTCCACCGCGCTGATGGCGGTGTACGCCAGGCTGGTGCCGTTATCCTGGTACCAGCGGTTGGCGCTGATGGCCTCGATCCCCAGCGCGCCGCCCACATAGAGCAGCCCGGCCAGGATCACCAGCCGCCGGGTCGGCGCGGGCAGGGCCAGCACGAAGCGCAGGTAGATCAGCCCGACCCCGATCACCAGCACCGCCCCGACGATCACCCAGGTGAAGGTCAGGTAGCCGGTCGCGCCGGTCGCCTCCTGCAAGGGGATGGTCAGTTTCTCGTGCAGGGAGGCGGTCTCGTCCAGGGAGAACAGGCCCAGGATGGCGGCCAGCCCGGCCCAGTGGCGGGCAAAACACGCCCCGCGCGCTCGTTCCAACCGGGCAATCAGCGCGGCAGCCCCGGCGCAGGCCAGCAGCAGGGCCGACGAGTACCAGGCCGGGATGTTGCCCTCGTGGCTCACGTTGAGCAGGCTGGAGGCGTGATACAGCCAGTAGGTGTTGTGCGTCCCGGCGGCGTATTCGAGGGCGCGCAGGACCACGCTCAGGCCACACAGAATGGCCGCGATCCCCCCGGTGATCAGGGCAATCCGGCGCGCGGGCAGCGTCAGGAGGCCGTCCACGCGGGCTACCCCGGCAGGAGGCACAGGCGCAGCCCATCCGGCGAGGCGGCCGGGCAGGTGCGCTCCTGGCCGTCGGCCGGACTGATCACGCCGAAGTCCGCCGCCCAGAAGATCAGGGCCGGATCGATCGCCAGGCTGGCGATCACGTCGCACGACTCCGGCGGGGCGCTGACCTCCGGGCTGGCCGCCGTGAAGAGGATGCACTGCCCCGGCGCGAGGCGACTCAGGGTGGCGACCGGACTCAGGTTGCGGCCGTACAGGGTTGGATCGTCCAGGCCCAGGGTGTAGGGGCCGCCTTCGATGGCATAGTTGTTGAGCACGACCCCGCCCAGCGGCATCCAGCGGTCGGGCGTGTTGTTCCAGACGACCAGCCGGTCGGCCGCGTAGCTGAAGGTCAGGAAACCGGTCACATCGTCGATCTGGCCCACCGGCAGGTACAGCTCGCAGCGGCCCGCGCCCACCTGGCACACCCCGCGCTCGACCCCGTTCTGGACGACGTTGAACTGGGTTGCCCCGTTGTCGCCCGTCCAGAAGTGCTCGCCGTCGATCCCGGTCCACAGCCATTTCTGGATCGCCGCGCATTCGTCCAGGTTCTCCGGGCTGTTGCGGCCCACCGACCACATCTGGACGCAATTGTCCGGGTTGAGGGTCGCCCCCCAGCGGCGGGCGGCGAACGCGGCCGGGCTGCCGTCCACGTTGTTGAACATCAGCCCGGTCAGGTCCAGCTCGGCCCCGGAGCGATTGAGGATGGTCAGCTTGCTGGCATCATAAATCAGCACCACGTTCAGCGCCCGCGCGACGGTAAAATCGACCGCAGCGCCGGCGGCGAGCGTCTCGCCGGGCGGGGCGGACTGGCTGAGGATGGTATCAGGCGCGCCGGCCACGTCCGCAGACCACGCGACGGCGGTCTCCACGCCCAGGGTCAGCCCGGCCCGGTTCAGCGCGGCGGCCGCCGCCGGGATGCTCAGCCCGGTCAGGTCCGGCACGATCCCGACGCCATCCTGGGCCAGGACCGGCACAGTCAGGCCCAGGCACACCACGATCGCAATCCCGATCCACCAGCTCATGGCTTGTCCGTGTCGCATCTCCCACCTCCTGAGTTGTCCCTGCCCCCTCCGAGGTAATACCGATCAACCCGGCCGGACATCACAGGTCATGCTCTTGTTTCTACGCCAAAAGAGGGTAAGATGCCAGGGGCCGCGGCGTCGAAGCGGCAGGCGTCGAAGCGAAAACGCAAGACGGGCTTGTGCCAGGACGGGTCACGCTGGTCACAGCGACCAGGCCCGTCCGGGCGCGCGGCCAATGGGATGCGGCTGGCCCGCAGCCTGACCAATCACCAGGAACCAACAACCAATGACCTTTTCCCTCGACATCAGCGCCATGACCTTGCAGGACGCCCTGGCCGCCGAACGGGGCGGCGCGGCCAGCGTGGAAGTGATCGCAGACCTGGCCGCGCGCGGGCTGACCCCGCCCTTCGACCTGGTGCGGGCCGTGCGCGAACACGTCCAGATCGGCGTCAACGTGATCGTGCGGCCTCACAACCGCGACTTCTGCTACACCCCGACCGAGATCGACCGGATGCTGGAGGACGCCGCCCGCTTCGCCGAACTGGGGATCAACAGCCTCGTGATCGGCGGGCTGGACGCAGCGGGCGACCTCGATCTGAGCCTGATCGAGCGCGTTCGGGCCGCCGCGCCGGGCGTGGCGATCACCGTCCACCAGGCGATCGACGCCAGCCGCGATCCGGGCAAGGCGGTCGCCGCGCTGGAGGGCCGGGTCGAGCGCGCGCTGACCTCCGGCGGGGCGGCCACCGCCTGGCTGGGCCGCGATAATCTCCGCGCCTGGGTGCAGGCGCACGGGGAACGGCTGCGCTTCGCCTGCGCGGCCGGGATCGATGCCGATCACCTGGCGGCGCTGGCCGCCCACGTCCGCGCGCCGGAGTACCACGTCGGCCACGCCGCCCGCACCGGCGGCGCGGTGGATGTCGACAGGGTCAAACGGCTGGTGGCGTGCCTGGCGGGGCTGTAGGACATGGCGACTCCGTGAACGGGAGAAAGGCATGGGGCACGGATCTTCACGGATAAGACCAGATTCTGAAGGACAGGATCGCCGATGGCCCTGGTGGGCCATATGAGCGCTGGATCGCGCTGTCCCACGGACCCAAATCCAGTTTTTGCTTTATCCGTGCTGATCCGTGTCCCATCCGTGTCATCCGGCGGCATTGCCATGCCCTATTGTTTTTACGCCTTGTAGCCGATCATGCGCAGGAAGCCCTTGCGCCAGGCGATGCCTTCCTCGTCCTCGATGCCCTGGCTCTTGAAGCCGTCGATCACGCCCAGGATGCCGCGCCCCTGCTCCGATTCGGCCACGATCACCTGGGTCGGGTTGGCCGTGGCGCAGAAGACGCGCGCCACCTCCGGCACGGCCTTGATCGCGTTCAGGACGTTGACCGGGTAGAAGCCTTCTCCCAGGAAAACGATGAAGCTGTGCCCGGCGGAGAGGGCCAGGGCGTTTTGTTTCGCCAGGGCGATCATGGCCTCGTCCGTGCCCGACCAGCGGATCAGGCACTTGCCGGAGGCTTCACAGAAGGCCAGGCCGAACTTGATGCCCGGCACGGCGGTCACCAGCGTCTCGTGGATGTCCTCCACGGTCTTGATGAAATGGCTCTGGCCGAGGATGAAATTGATCGGTTCGGGTTTTTCGATGGCGACGAGCGAGAGTTCCATTGGATGGCCTCCTGAGGGGTAGACAGTCATCAGTGGTCAGTAGACAGTCAAAGACAAAGGCGGGTAGGCGCGGGCGGCGGGATTGGACGCCGGTTCAGCCAAACGCGCCCGCTTCATTTATAACCCAATCGCCCACAATGCGTTCCCCACAAGTTGGAGCGGAACGAAGAACCGCCTCAAGAATGTGGGTTATGAACAGGCGCAGGCACAAGAGTCACCGCTGAGGGCGCGGAGAAAGACTAAACTTTGAAGTCTTTCCTCCGCGTTCTTTGCGTCCTCCGCGGTGAAATGCCTTTTCTTGTCCGCCGGGCGATCACTCCACGGCGCTGATGACCAGCTCGTAGGGGGCGGGCTGGGTGGTGTGGCGCGTCATGCCGCTGATCGCCAGGATGGCCGGCGAGGATGGCCCGACCTCGATCGTCCAGCTCCCGCTGACCCCATCGCCGGGGCTGAGCAGGCGGCGCACGCGCGGCCCGTTGACCGACTCGACCACCTGCAAGAGGTATGCCTGCGGCAGGCGGTTTTCGATCCTGGCCCAGCCCTCGCTCTCCCAGCCCGCGAAGCCGCCCTCGGCGTCGTCGAAAAAGCCGATCTCCGGGATGGCGATGTCGTCCAGCACCAGCCCGTTGCGGGTGAAGGCCTGGTCGGTGACGTACTCGAAGCGGATCAGCACCTCGCCGCCCACGTAGGGCGTCAGGTCGATCGCTTCCTCGATCCAGGCCGCCTCCGGGCGCAAACGGCGATCGGGGTGCGCGCCCAGCGTGACCGTGAGGTCCAGTTCCTCGTCGCCGCGCGCCACGGTCAGGGTCACGCGGTCGCCCACGCGATAGTGCTCCAGCCTGCGGCTCAGCTCGCCAGAGACAAACGCCGCGTGGTCGAAGGCCAGCAGCCGGTCGCCGGGCTGGAGGCCCGCCTGGGCCGCGCCGCTTTCTGGCAGGACGCCGGTGACGATGGCGGTGTTGCTGTCGTAGCTGATCCCGATGAACGGGGCCGGACGGTCGCCCGTCCCGCCCGCGCTGAAGCCGGTCAGGCCCGGCGCGAAGCCCCGCCCGTTGGGATTCTCGGCGGTGGCGTCCGGGGTTTGCAGCACGGTCCAGGTCGTTCCGCCGTCGGCCGACAGGCTGATGTACCCATAATCCCAGAACGGCTCCATCTCGTACCAGGCCGCGAAGCGCAGCGTGGCGCTCTCGACCGCGCTCAGGTCGAAGCGGCCGGTCAGGCGGGCGTTGCTTTGGTCGGTGCGGTTGGCCCAGTAGACATGCGCGCCGCTGAACGGCTCGGCCGGGACGACGGCCACGGTCTCGCTGCCGCGCAGGTCGAGGCGCAGGGTGCGCGGCTCCGGGCTGGTCAGCAGGATGTACTGGGTGCCGAACTGGTTGAGGTCCCCGGCCCGGAGGGTCGCCGGGTAGGTATCCACGGCGGCGGTCAGGGCAGCCCGCTGCCCGCCGAGATCGATCAGGTGGTAACCGTAGCGCCCGTCGCTGAGGGCGGGACTGTTGAGCAGGTTGGCCATCACCCAGTCCGCGAAGAGGCTCTCGAAGGTCAGCGGGCGGCCGGTGATCCGGTCGACCGCGCCGAGGGTGAGCAGGGCGTTGCCGATCCCGCCGATGCCGTCCGCCGGCTCGCGCGAATGGGCCAGCACGAAGGCCGGCCCGATCCGCTCCACCAGGTAGTTGAAGAACAGGGCCGAGGCCCCGTAGTAGGAACGCGGTTGGTCGACATCCCAGGTGTTGAGCTGGAGGGTGGGGTTGCCCAGGAACTGGAGCGCCGCCCCGTTGCGCGGCCCGATCGCCATAAACGCGCCCAGCTCGGCCATGCCTTCCGTGACCCAGGTCTGCTCGTTCTCGTCCTCGTGATGCTGGATCATGTGGACGAATTCGTGGGCCAGGACGTAGAGGTAAGCCGGGCTTTCGAAGGGCACGTTGTCGACCGCGATCACGAACATTTCGCGCTCGTTGCTGGTGGGCACGACCTCGCGCGGGTAGACGCTGTTGTCGTTGAAGTAGCCGCCGATCCCTTCGCCGAGGCCGGTCGCGTTCAGGATGTAGATGTGCGGGTCGCCGTCGATGCCGGGCGTTGGCTCGGAGCCGAACAGGCCGCGCAGGCGCGGGAAGAGCTGCTCGTCCAGCGCGGCCGCGATCTCATTCAGGCGGGCGGGGTCGTATTCCACGCCGTCTTGCACCCACAGGTAGACGCCCGGCGTGGCGGCGGCCAGTTCGGCCTCGATCGTGAAGGTGACTTCGCGGTCGTCATGCCCGACGAAGAAGCTGGCCCGGTCGCCGGGCGCGTAGGCCGGGGCCGGGCGGATGGGGATTTCCGTCGCACCGCTGACCCCGCCCCGGCCCTGGCCGAGCGCCTGGGCCGGGGCGTCGCGGACCGGAATGGCGATGTCGTTGAGGATTTGCAGGGTTAACTCCGCGCCGCCGGTCGAGGTG
>CAZHMJ010000275.1:0-5964 GCA_964533805.1 uncultured Anaerolineae bacterium
GTTGTGTTTGTAGTCACGCTGGTGATAGCGATCCATGAAGCGAAAGAACTGGAACTCGCCCAGGCGTTCCGGTTCGACCTTCCAGAACAAGAACGAGCTGATGGGATAGCCGCGCATCAAGGAGTCAAAGAGCTTTTCAATTTGCTCGGCCTTCCAAACGAACTCGCGCTGAATAGCGGGAAGTACATACTGATTGGATTGGATCGCGTTGATAGCCTTGGCTACGGTGATTGGAGTCTGGAAGCTCATGTCGATGCCTCAAGTTCGAAGCGGATGAAAACCGATGATGCAGCATATGTATCGAGTAGAAACGGTACTGTATCGAGGAATGACAAATATGTCCAATACCTGCACAGCACACTTTCGACCTTATGTTGTGCCTGCGACATCGCCCCACAAAAAACAACGCCACTCGACTGAGTGGCGTTGTTCACACGTGACCGGAAAACTAATTCTGGGAAGGCGCGGCGGTGACGTTTTCTGCCGCGTCCGAGAAGAACAGGAGGCGCAGGGATAGGCTGCCCAGCACGACCTCGCTCCCCTTCGAGAGCGGCACGCGCATGTGCGGCTCGATGCGCTCCCCACCGACCCAGGTGCCGTTGATGCTGCCCAGGTCCTCGATGAAGAAGTGCGCGCCTTCCCGATAGACCGCGGCATGCTCGCGTGAGACCCCGGCCTCGAACGCGCCATAGCGGTCCAGATCGATGTGGTTGCGCGTCGGCCCCTTGTCGCGATAGCGCCCGATGGTGACCCGGTCCTGGACGATGATGCTGATCGGCTCCTGGTGCCCGGCGATGAAGATCGCCATGCCATCCTTGCTGATCGTCACCGGCTTGGAGGCCGTGCCTGCCGAACCGTTCAACTGGCGCGTGTCATGCAGGCTGGAACGACGCCACAGCGTGCTTTCCGCCGCGCGGTGCGAAATCGGGGCGGCGTCGGTATCGATCTGGTAGCCTTTGCCGGTGCGAACCAGGTCATGATCCACCCCGTTGAGGATCAGGCCGCGAATCTTGACTTCGAGCTGTTCGAACTGTTCCTTGGCCTCGCGGGCCGCGGCGCGGGTCGTCTTGCCCGCGTGGATCACCAGGACGACCGGCGCGCCGGTTGTGGCCGCCAGCACCGAGGCGTCCGCCACCGTCAGCGCCGGGGAGGTATCGAAGATGATCACGTCGACCGTGTCCAGGGTCATAAACACCCGGAACCAGCGCTCGATGGCCAGCGAACCGAGGACTTCGGTGGGATTGGCCGGAAGATGGCCGCTGGTGACCACTTTCAGGCCGGGGACACTGGTCTCTTGCAGGACCTTTTCCAGTTCGCTGCGCTGCTCCACATCAGCATAAGAAGTCGGCGGCTCGGACGCCAGCAGGTTGGTCAGGCCGACCTCATTGCTCAGGCCAAAGACCTCGTGCAGGTTGGGGCGGCGCAGGTCAGCATCGATCAGCATGACGCGCAGGTTGGCCGCGGCGATGGCGACCGCCAGATTGGCCGCCGTGACCGTCTTCCCTTCGTCGGCGCTGACGCTGGTGATCACGAAAGCCTTCTTCTCCGGCCCGCCCGCCGTATAAAGTAGCTTGGTGCGCAGGGCGCGGTAACTCTCCGAGACCGCCGAGCTGGGATCGCGGAAGGTGATCAGGCGTTCGGAGGCATTCTTGGCCTTGCCAAAACGGGCGATCATGCCCAGCACCGGCAGGTTGAGGGTCTGAGTCGCCTCGGCAGGGTTCCGGATAGCGTCGTTCAGGTATTCGAGCACCATCACAAACCCAAGGGCCAGCCCCAGACCGATCAGCGCGCCCAGGAGGGTCACCAGCATCGTGCTGGTACCCGTCGGCTTATTGGGGACGGTGGCCGGCTCGACCACGTCCAGGGAGTTGGTCCGCGCCTGAAGACTCATGACGGCATTGGAGAATTCGGCAATGGTGGCCGAAGCCTGATTGATCTGATCCACCAGGCTGGCCCGCTGCTCGTTGAGCCGGTTGTATTCGTTCTGGTCGAACGTCTCGCGCGCGGCAAGGCGGCTCAACTGGGCATCGACCGCGGCAAGGCGCTGACGCAGCTCATCGAGCTGCTCAGTGAGCCGCTGCACCTCCACCCCGGCCAGATCAATCTGTTCCTGCTGGGCTGGGGTCAGATTGCTGGGACTGCGCAGGATGAGCTGGCGGGCAATCTCGTTGGCAAGATCAGCCACCCGCTGCGGATCGGTGTAGGTGACTTTCAAGGAGAGCAGCGATGTGTTTTGAATCACGGCAGTCTCGACCATCGTCTGCAACTTTTCCTCCGTCAGGGGGAGGTCCAGTTCATCGATGGCCCCTTGCAAGACGTCGCGGGTCGTTAGAAGTACCGCGTATGTCTGAGCCAGGTCCACACCGGTTTTGATCTCGGAGGTGTTGGGATTGGGGGAGGCGATGTAACCGCCAACCGAGATCAGGGCAGTTGCTTCGTAGACCGGCGGTTCATTCCGGCGGATCACATACGCCAGGCTCGCGCCGATGACCGCGGCCAGAACCAGCAACCACAACCACTTCCTGAACAAGCGAATGTACGCAAGCATTTCCATAAGGTTTATTTCTTTCCCTTGTAGTTGCGCAGCGCACTACAAATTTCTCTTCAGACCGGCCGATGAGACAGACACTCGTGCTGCGCGAGCCTCCACCACCTGAATTGGCGCACAGGCAGCAAGACGGTGAGTTAATCCCATGTTCAGTTTCACTCACCAAACTTACAACCGCCTTAAAAACAGACGGAGGGGCATTGCATATTCCCAACAACTCCCCCAATCTCAACGATCGCCGGCGGCATGGTTCTGGGCAACTTCGGCCGGGCTGAGAGCGCGACCGTAGATCGCCACCAGACGGTACTCCCCCAGCCAGGGCCGGTCGCCGGTCGCCTCGTTGGCCAGCAACAGCCGGTAGGTGGAATCCCAACCAGCCAGCGATCCGCCGATCGCGGCGGTGGCCTGGGGTATGCCGTCCAGGTAGATCGTGGCCTGCCCATCCGTCGAGCGGGTGTAGACTACGTGCGTCAAACGCTCCGCCAACCAACCGGGTGACGTGGTCAGCGACGGCTGTCCGTTGGTATCCGTCTCCGAGGTGCGCAACCGGACATCGAGCACATCCGAAGGCCGGTCGCCCCACAATCCCTGGCCCAGGGTCAGGTTGCGGTGAGCGGTGTCACTCGAAATCGTCAGGATGCGCGCCGGGCCTACCTGGGTGAGATTCGCCGGCCGGATCCAGGCTTCGACGGTCAGGCTCTCGCCGGCCCGGATCGCGTCCACCAGTCCGGTCACAGGTCCGGCGGAGCCAATGGATGCCGGCGTTTCGACCACCAGCCCGCCCTCCCCCCAGCGAACAGCCGCGGGGTTGTCAATCACCAGGTCCAGCCCGGAGTCGCCGGATACTGCGTGAACGATCGCGCCTGCCCCTTCATCGAAGGTATACAGCGCCAGCAGACCCGCCTCGACCCGTCCTGAGACCGGCCCAGGCGCCGTCGCGGTCGCCGGTGGCTGTGTCGCGGTCGGCTGGAGCGTTGGGGGATGGGTCGCCGTCGCCACCGGCGAGGGCGCTGGCGCATCGCCTCCGCCAACAATCGCCAGATTCTCATACACCAGCACGGCCGGATGTCCCCACCCGATCGAGAGAATGTCGAAGTCGCCATCCGAATCGATGTCCACGACCTGCGCGCCGTCGTGGTGCTCGTCACCTGTGTACACGACGTGTCCCGCCCAGACCCCACCTGTGCCGTTCATGTTCTCGAAAATGAGCAGGCGGGCGCTCGCGGGATCGTCCAGATTGTGCTCGCCCACCACGACGTCATTGTCACCATCGCGATCCATGTCGGCGACGTCCAGACTCATCGGCCCGATCACCGCGCGGCTGATCACGTGCTCGGTCCAGAGCGCGGCTGGATCGGCCCCCTGCTCGTACCAGGCCAGCACGCCCGGCCCGCTGATCGCCTCATAGCCGACCACGGCATCCAGGCGGCCATCCGTATTGATATGAGCCAACCGGTTGCGATCGGGGCTGGCGCTCGTTTCGAACAGAGTCAGCGGAGTCCACATATCCCCGTCATTGCGCAGCCAGATCGTGCCCAACAACAGATCGGGGTCGCCATCCCCGTCGATATCCCCCGCAGTCAGTTGTTCGTCCTGCGAAACCTGCTGCGCCGTGTCCAAGGACCAGGCCTGTCCAACCGGATCGGACGGCACCGTCAAATGCTCGATTCCATGTCCGGCCTCGTGCCAGGACAGCGCCACCTCGATCGCCCCGCTGTGGAAGCGGCCCACCGCCACGCCCTGCAAGAAATCACCGCCGCCCTGGGCGATGGCGGGATGCAGACTGAAATTCCCCGCCCCGTCATTCTCGGCCCAGGCAAACGCGCGGCCATCCACCTGGCCGTCCGTGCCCAGCACATCCAGATCGCCGTCGCCGTCGAAATCGGCCACGGCCGCCATGTTATTCAGCGGATCGCCCAGCGCCCGCCGTTCCCAGACGCCGCCCGGCATGCCGGGATTGGGATACCACCAGCCGCCACCGATCACGTCTTGCAGGCCATCGCCATTCAAGTCGGCGGCCGTGATGAACACGGCCCGCCAGGGCCGGTTGGGATCGATCACGTGCCGCTGCCAGGCGTCCAGGGTCAGCGTGGAGGCAGCGATCGGGGTTGGCGTCGGCAAGGGCTGAATCATCCCTGGGTTGAGCCAGACATCCAGGCGCGGCGTCTCCCAGTTGTAAGGCTTACCCAGGATGTCCAGATCGCCATCGCCATCCAGATCGGCGACCCGCGATTCGTGGTTGCCCATGCCTTCGGCTATCCCAAAACGGGTGAAGTGACCCGTGCCATCTCCCACGAAAATCCACATGCCGGCATCTTCGTTTTCGGAATCGACGCGCATCTCGGCGGCGAAGATATCCAGGTGACCGTCCTCATCGAAGTCCGCGACCGCCAGGCTGTGGCCGTGATCGATAGGGACATCCAGCAGATCGTGGCCGATCCAGCAGCCAGGGTCGGCCGGGTTGCCCTCACAGGCATACCAGCGCAGCGGCCCAACACTGTCGCCCGCGCTCAGCACCACCTCCGGCAGCCCGCCGGGGATCAGATCGCCGGCCGCGATGCGGCCTTCCACCTGGTCCGGGCCGATCAGCGTGGCGGTAAAATTCCCGCCCGCGTACTTGAACCAGCGCCCACCGGCCAGCAGGTCGGGCAGGCCATCCAGGTCGATATCGGCCAGGGCCATCCCTTCGCCCGTGCCTTCGAAGATCACGGTACGCGGCCATTCTCCAGCCGCGCGCGGGTCATCCGGAATCTCGGCCATGAACAGGGCATCAGCCCCCTGATTCCAGAAGGCCACCTCCAGACGACCATCGCCATCCAGGTCGGCCAGGAGCTGGTCGTGGTGCTGCTGCCCGCCGCCCTGCTTGACGATCCGGCGCGTCCAGCGGGCTTCGACGTCCCCCTCTGGCAGGGGGTTCTCCCACCACCAGACTTCATTGCTGCGATAATCGCCCCCCATGACGATATCCAGATCGCCGTCGCCGTCAATGTCGGCGAAGGCCCCGCCTGCCTCGACATCCAGCACGTCCGGCTCAATCACAGAGAGCGCCCAGCCGGATGCCTCGCGCCGGTACAGCACCAGGGCCGGGGCCACCTTGCGCGCGCCGATCACGAAGTCGTTGGAGCCGTCGCCGTCCACATCCAGGACGAGCGAGGCCGTCTGCTGGGTAGCCTGGCCCGGCACGGGCAAATCGCCGGTTACAGTGGAGAGATGTTCCCACCCGGCCCACAAGGTTGGCGCAACGGCCACCGCAAGCCCAAGTTCCGCCGGGGCAGGAGTCGCGCTGCTCGGCTCGGCCGATACCATCGAGTCGAGCATCAAAACCGTTTCAGGCAGGCTCCCAGTCAGAGGGAGACACCCGGCCAGCAGAATCGCCACCACAGCCATGCCGGACCAGTGCCGCGCCCAGCGGATGC
>CAZHMJ010000276.1:0-5963 GCA_964533805.1 uncultured Anaerolineae bacterium
CACCCGGCGCTACTGGTACGAGGATGGCTTCGCGGAGCTGGCTTCCGGCGCCATAATGACCCTGGCGGGGATCGGTCTTGCTGGTCTGTACCAGTTCATTCTGGTTTCGCAGTCGTTGCCCTGGGACTCGCCCTGGCGCTGGATGATCGCGCTGGGGGTGGTCGTGGCGGCGGAAGCTCTGGCCGTGGTCGGACTGCGCCGCCTGCGGGGTGGAGTCGAAGCTGCCAAGCAGCGCGTCACCTATCCGCGCACCGGCTACGTGGCCTACAACCCGCCGCCGCAGCCCAAACCGGCCAGCCTGCCTCGCAAGGTCGCCAGCTTCGTCTTGATCATGGGCGTGAGCATGGTGGCTGGCAATGTCGTGGCCCGCGTCGCTTCGTCCGCCCAGCTCCCAACCTGGCTGCTCTCGATGCCCATGTCGATGGGGTTGCTGGCCGGTCTTGCCCTGGTCATTCTCGGTCGCCGGATGGCCCTCCCGCGTTTCTACGGGCTGGCGGCGCTGTCGGTCCTGGCAGCGATGTTAGCTGCTCTGGGAGACCTGGCGTTTGTCGGCGCAATGCTCTACCTGGTGCTGATGGGCCTGGTGCTGCTCGCTTCCGGCGCGATTGTGCTGGGGCGCTACCTGCGCGCCAACACGCCGCCAGAGGACGGCGAGGAGGGCGGCGATGGCGGATGATTACCGGGGGATGCTCGACGCCGACCGCCTGATCCACGAACCGGCCCGGCTGGTCATCACCACGATTTTGTACACAGTTGAGCGGGCGGACTTTCTGTACCTGCTGCGCGAGACCGGACTGACCAAGGGCAACCTGTCCTCGCACCTGGCCAGGCTGGAGGAAGCCGGATACGTCAGCATCGAGAAACGTTTCGAGGGCAAAACACCGCGCACGCTGTGTCGCCTGACGGAAACCGGCCGGGCGGCTTTCGAGGATTACCGCCAGCATCTCAAACGCGTGGCGGACAGCCTTTCCGGACTGCGATAGAGACTGTACCAGGAGACGAATGGAATGGACAACGCGATTCGCATGGAAGGCCTGGCGCGTCACTTTGGCACGGTGCGCGCCGTGGATGACCTGAGTCTGGACGTGCCGGCCGGGATCGTCTTCGGATTCCTGGGGCCGAATGGCTCCGGCAAGACGACTACGATCCGGCTGCTGCTGGGCCTGCTGGAGCCGACCGCCGGGCGGGCCGAGGTGCTGGGCTTCGACACGCGCACCCAGGCGGATGCGATCCGGGCGCGTTGCGGGGCGCTGCTGGAGCATCCTGGCCTTTACGAGCGGATGAGCGCCCAGGCCAACCTGGACTACTATGGGCGCATCAACCGGATGCCCGCGGCGGAACGCGCCGCGCGGATTGAGGCCCTGCTGAAGCGGCTGGACCTTTGGGATCGCCGGGCGGAGTTGCCGACCGGCTGGAGCCGGGGCATGAAACAGAAGCTGGCGATTGCCCGTGCGCTGTTGCACCGCCCACCGCTGGTCTTCCTGGACGAGCCGACCGCCGGGCTGGATGCCGTCGCCGCTTCAGCCCTACGCGACGACCTGGCCGGGCTGGCCGCCCACGAGGGCGTCACGATCTTCCTGACGACTCACAACCTGCCCGAAGCGGAGAAGCTCTGCGCACGGGTGGCCGTGATCCGCGAGGGGCGGCTGCTGGCTGTGGGCAGTCCGGACGAACTGCGTGGGCGGGCGGGCGGCTCGCGCCTGATCATCACCGGACGCGGGTTCAGCGCCGAGGCCTGTGAAGGGCTGCGCCGGCTGGATCAGGTCCATGCGGTGGAGTGCATCGACGGCCACCTGGCGGTAACCCTGGCCGATGGTGCCGAGGCCGCGCCGCTGGTGGGGCTGCTGGTGCAGGCTGGCGCTCAGGTGGAGGAAGTTCGGCGCGACTCGTCGAGCCTGGAAGACGTGTTCCTGAATCTGGTGGAGGCCGCGTGAGATGAGACACGATATCGTGACGGTGGCGCGTAAGGAATTGTGGGAGGTCCTCAACGGCGGCGGCGGACGGGGTAAGTGGAATCTCCTGTTTTCGTTGCTGGTTTTTGGTGGGTTCATGCCCGTCCAGATGGGCCGCACCTGGATCGAATCGCCGGTCATGGCCTTGTTCTGGCTGTGGGCCCCACTGTTCTTGGTCATTCAGGTGGCGACGGACTCGTTCGCCGGTGAGCGCGAACGGCATACCCTGGAGACGCTACTCGCCAGCCGCCTGTCCGACCGGGCGATCCTGTTCGGCAAGCTGGGCGCGGCGATCGTCTACGGCAGCGTTTTCACTGCGCTGTACATGATCATCTCCGTGATTGCCGTCAATGTGTTCTATTGGGATGGCCAGGTGTTGATCTATTCTCCGGCGGTCAGTGTAGGACTGGCTCTGGTCAGCGTGGGCGGGGTGAGCCTGATCGCCGGGGTGAGCGCGCTGGTCTCGCTGCGGGCGGCGACGGTCAAGCGGGCCATGCAGGGCCTGATGATCGCGCTCGCGGTCCCGGTCATGGCTTTCAGCCTCCTGACGATGCTCATTCCGGGGGAGTCACGCGATCAGTTCTTCCTGGCACTCTTCTCGGCGGATGTGACCGGGCTGATGTTCGTGGCGGGGATCATCTTGTTGGGTCTGGCGGGAGGCGTGGTGCTGGTCGCGCTGGCCCGCTTCCGCCGGGCGCGGATGATCCTGGACTGAGCGAGGCTCCGGAAGATCAAAACAGGCCGAAATCGCTCGGCCTGTTTTGATCTTTTGGAAAATGGCAGACAGCTTATGACAGGAAACTGCGCAGACGGCGCGAGCGGCGCGGATGGCGCAGGCGGCGCAGCGCTTTGCCTTCGATCTGGCGGATGCGCTCGCGGGTGAGGCCGAACTTCTGGCCGACTTCTTCCAGGGTATAACATTCTCCATTCTGCAAGC
The DNA here is from genome assembly GCA_964533805.1 of uncultured Anaerolineae bacterium. GTDB lineage: Bacteria > Chloroflexota > Anaerolineae > Aggregatilineales > Ch27 > JARKOQ01. Next base: position 2,890 of record CAZHMJ010000276.1, read on the forward strand.
CGAAGCGCAGGCGGAGGATGCGCGCCTCGCGCGGGGTGAGGGTGCTCAGCACCGCTTCCACCTCTTCGCGCAGCAGGTTGTTGCTGACGCTCTGGGTTGGGGTGGGGGTGGTATCGTCTTCGATGAAGCTGCCTAGCTCCGAGTCTTCTTCCTCGCCGACGGGGCGCTCCAGGCTGAGCGGCCGCCAGGAGACCTTGAGCATCCACTGGACTTTGCGCGGTTCCAGGTCCATCTCGACCGCGATTTCCTCCGGGGTGGGCTTACGGCCGTGTTCCTGTTCGAGCTGGCGGGCGGTCTTGTACAGGCGGCGGATACGGTCGCTCATGTGAACTGGCACGCGGATGGTGCGGCCCTGGTCGGCGATGGCGCGGGTGATGGTCTGGCGGATCCACCAGGTGGCATACGTGCTGAAGCGGAACCCGCGCGTGTAGTCGAACTTCTCGACGGCCTTCATCAGGCCAAGATTGCCTTCCTGGATCAGGTCCAGGAACGGCACGCCGCTGCCCATGTATTTCTTTGCGATGGAGACGACCAGGCGGGTATTGGCCTTGATCAGATGCTCTCGGGCGGCGATGCCGTCTTCCGCGATGAACTCCAACTCGCGGCGGCGATCCGGGTCGTGACCGTTGAGCCGGATCAGCTCCTGACGGGCGTCGCTGCCGGATTCGAGGCGAATCGCCAGATCGGTTTCTTCTTCGGTGGTCAGCAGGGGAACGCGCGACATCTCCTTGAGGTACAGCCCGACCGTGTCATCGGAGGAGATGCCGGACAGGTCGAAGTCTTCGTCGTCGTAATCCTCGTCGAAGTCCTCGTCTTCAGCTTCTTCCTTATCGTCGTAGATCTCGATCCCCGCGCTGTGCAGGGTCAGATAGATCTCATCCAGGTGATCGATGGCGTCTTCAGTATCGGTTATGGCTTCGAAAACATCTTCACTGGTCAAATAACCTTGCCGGTCGGCCTTTTCCAGTAGTTCTGCCACGACATCCGGATCCCGGTCATCCACATCGTACTGTTTCAAGGCAGCCTCTCCCCCTGAACGACATAGGCTCTACTTATCCGGTTTCAGCAGCTTCTGCAAAGCGGCAAAACGAGGGTCAATCTGGTCAAGCTGGCACTCACACAGGCCCAGGTTCAGGTTGTGCCCGCACTCAGGACATAACCCGGCACAGTCGGGTTTGCACAGCGGCGCGAAGGGGGTGCTGACGATGCTTTCTTCGCGCAGCAATGGGGTCAGGTCCAAAATCGCGTCTTCACCGATCTTGAATTCGGTGGAGGAGTCCGGGTTGGTGGAGAAAAGCTCTTCGATAGTGAGTTGCAGGGGCAGGGGGAGAACTTCCAGACAGCGGCGGCATTCCCCTTCGACAGCCGTATCCAGAGTGCCCTGCACCAGAATCCCCTCGCGGGTGCGGCCGAAGCGAAGCGTGCCACGCAGATAGGCTAGCTTCAGGTCATCGCTCACGGCCAGCGGGGGGACTTCAAAAGTGAAATCACGGCTGGTGCCAATGCTCTCGGTCAGTAGAAAACCAATGTTGACCTTGAGCACACGGTTGCTCACAAAGCCGTTATGAGGAGTGTTCACGGGATTGGGCCTTTAGCACTAGCGTCGTCTCAGAATAAATCCTGGACCAGATAGTGAGGACGATAACAATAAACCCAACAGCCTTTAGCCCAAAAAGGCTGTATACCACGGTATATGTAGAATAGTTATATTTGCGTTACCAAAGAATAACGGGGTATGCGGCAGGTCTACTAATGCTTTTTTCTAGTCTCATTTTAACTAAATGACTTTTGTGTGTCAAGCAGTGGGACGATTGTCATTTTTCTTCACTACTCAATTCTAACCAAAACTTAACTCACCCCCCAATACGAATCCCGACTCCTGCTGACAAACACAACTTTTTTGAGTATACACCCCATTTTGCCACCACGTTATGGGCCATATTACCTATCTTGGGATTACTGCGGCGGCCTGCCCTGCGATATTTTTGGAAAACTGTGCGTCTGATTTGCATTTTCCGCCGCCTGCTGGCGGTGTGCGTCTTCCTGATGGCAAGCCTTAACCTGCCGATAAATGAACTTTAAAGGCGGGTTAACATGGGTCTCTTCCGTGTTTTTTCGCCCTATGGTATACTGCGCATGCATCCGCGGGGTACGGGCAGGCACGATCCGGGCCGGTTTGATGCCCCGATCGCCAACCTCAACCCCAACTGGTTAATCAATCTTGGAGGAGACTTTTGAGATGAAGACTCACCGTGTTTTGACTCTGGTTCTTGCCCTGGTCATGCTGCTGAGCGTGGCTCCCATGGTTGGCGCGCAGGGCGGTGACGAATTCGTCGCGACCTTCGACATCCCCACCACGCCCACCACCGAAGGTGATCTGGCTGGCATCGATCCCAGCGGCCAGACCGTGGTCTACTGGCACCAGCACAGCGGCGACCGTGAAACCCAGCTCATGGGCATGGTCGAAGAGTTCAATACCAACAATCCCTGGGGTATCACCGTCGAAGCCAGCAATCAGGGCGGTTACAGCGATATCTATCAGAAGATGATCGCTGGCATCGCGGCGGGTGAAGTCCCGAATCTGGTGGTGGCTTACCAGAACCAGTCGGCGACCTACCAGCTCGAAGACGCGCTGACCGACATGAACGTGTTTGTCAACGACCCGCAGTGGGGCTACAACGCAGCCGAGCAGGCCGACTTCTTCCAGGGCTTCTTCAACCAGGACGTGAATCCGCAGTTTGGTGGCCAGCGCCTGGGCTTCCCGCCCAACCGCTCCATGGAAATGTTGTACGTGAACCTGGACGGGCTGGCCGAGCTGGGTTACGACGCCCCGCCCACCTCCTGGACGGAGTTCGCCGAGATGGCTTGCGCCTGGAAGGATAGCGCTGAGGGCCGCATGGGCTACTCGGTGCGCACCGACGCCAGTTTCGTGGCGGCCGCGACCTTCGCTCTGGGCGGCGACATCTTCGATTACGAGAATGATGAGTACGTCTTCAACGGTGAAGAGACCGTCTACGCGATGCAGGCCATGCAGGACCTGATCGCCAGCGGCTGCGCCAACCGGATTGCCGAGC
>CAZHMJ010000277.1:0-5941 GCA_964533805.1 uncultured Anaerolineae bacterium
ACCCCCACCCCGGTGCCCACCAACACTCCCCCCCCCACCCTGACGCCCACCCTGACCCTGACGCCGACCGGCCCGGTGATCACCTCCTTCACCGCCGACAACTACCAGATGCCGGCCGGAAGCCCCACGGTGCTGCGCTGGCAGGGCGCGGGCGACAGCGCGCTGATCGACCAGATCAACGCCCAGGGCCAGATCACCCAGTCGTGGGCCGTAGCCCCCAGCGGCGAGCAGGCCGTCCAGATCCCGACCAACCAGGGCCTGGCGATCACCTACCGCCTGACCATCATCCGCAACGGCGTGCCGATCTCGCAGAGCATCGCCATCACCGTGACCTGCGCCACGAACTGGTTCTTCGGCAACGAGTACGCGGCGGGAGTTTGCCCGGCCAACGTGGGAGCCATTGGCGACGGCATCTTCCAGGAATTCGAGGGCGGGGTCATGATCTACACTCCCACGCCCAGCGAAGGCTACCCCGGCAATTCGATCTACGTGCTGTTCTACTCCGGCAACCAGTGGCAGCGCTACGACAACGTGGGCAGCGCCGCGGCGACCGGATCGCCGCCCGGCGGGCGTTACCTGCCCGGCCATGCGTATCTGGCCAATATCTGGGAAAGCGGCCTCTACAACGGCCAGCCGGTCAAGAATCTGCTCGGATATGCCCTGACGGCCAACCCGGATTATAGTGCCCGCACCTACCAGGTGCAGGCCGGGGGCGGCGTGCTCTTCTTCGACGCGCCCGCCGCCCGCATCTACCGGCTGGCGGGCCAGGTCGGCGGCACCTGGACCCAGGTTCGCTAGACGCCGACTCCTGTGACGATGGCGGGGCGGCGCGAAGGCGTTCGCCCCGCTTTTGATTGGAGAGAGAAAGCGTCGAAGCGGCAGGCGTCCAGGCGCAAGGCAAAGACAGAGGCCCGCGCGGCCTGCCGCGCCCGCCTTTTGCCTTTACCAGAAACCAATCACCATTCACCACTCACTGTCTTTCCAGAAAGGCCCCCATGTCCCCCATCAACCCGCCCATCTTCGACGGCCACAACGATACCCTGATGGTGCTCGATGAAAACGACCCGGAGCGCGGGCCGCTGTTCTTCCGGCGCAACGAGAAGGGCCACCTCGATCTGCCGCGCGCCCGCGAGGGCGGGCTGGCCGGCGGCCTGTTCGCCGTATTCGTGGACAACCCCCCGGAGGATGGCAACTACGGCGACCGCCGCCGCGAGACCGAGGACGGCTACGAGGTCGCCCTGCCCCCGGCCATCGGTTACGAACGGGCCATCAGCACCGCCCTGGCCCAGATCGCGATCCTGCTCCGGCTGGAGCGCCTGTCCGAGGGCCAGGTCAGGGTCGCGCATACGGTCGCCGAGATCGAAGCCTGCATGCAGGCGGGCGTCTTCGCGGCCGTCATGCACCTGGAAGGCGCGGAAGCGATCGACCCCGGCCTGGACGCGCTGGACGTCCTGTACGCAGCCGGGCTGCGCTCCGTGGGGCCGGTGTGGAGCCGCCCCAATGCCTTCGGGCACGGCGTCCCGTTCAAATACCCGACCTCACCCGATATCGGGCCTGGCCTGACCGAGGCGGGCAAGGCCCTGGTCAAAGCCTGCAACCGGCTGGGCATCCTGGTCGATCTGGCCCACCTCAACGAAAAAGGCTTCTGGGACGTGGCCGCCCTGAGCGACGCGCCGCTGGTCGCCACCCACACCGGGGCCAACGCCCTGTGCCGTTCCGCCCGCAACCTGACCGACCGCCAGATCGATGCCATTGCCGAATCGGGCGGGGTGATCGGGATCAGCTTCTTCGTGGCCGACCTGCGCCCGGACAGCCGCTACGACCTGGAAACGCCGCTGAGCCTGATCGCCGACCACGCGCGCTACATCGCCGACCGGGTCGGGGTCGAGCACGTGGCGCTCGGCTCGGACTTCAACGGGGCGCGCGTCCCGCAAGACCTGGGGGATGTCAGCGGGCTGCCGCGCCTGCTCGACGCGCTGCGCGCGGCGGGCTTCGACGAGGACGCGCTGCGCAAGGTGGCCTACCAGAACTGGCTGCGCGTCCTGCGCGCTACCTGGAAAGGGTAGGCGGTTGTTCGATTCACTTTCAATTCAACACGGATTGAACGGATGGACACGGTTCCCATAAAAGGAAATTCTGAGTTCATCCTGTCGAATCCGGGCTGAATTGAGGCGGGTCGAAGCGAGCCAAAGAACTGTCCGGCTACCCCCTAACGATAGGGGAGCGCGGCGCGGGCGGGTTCGGTTTATAATGAAACAGGATCAGTTTGGACTTTGATAGGAGTGAACCCGTATGGAGCCATTTGGCGCACTGACCGTGCTGGCTTTTCTCATCCTGATCTTCCTGGGACTGCTCGTCTCGGCGATCAAGATCGTATCGGAATTCGAGCGTGCCGTGATCTTCCGGCTGGGACGGGTGTCGGGCGGGCCGCGCGGACCGGGCCTGTTCCTGATCATCCCCTTCATCGACCGCATGGTCAAGGTCGACCTGCGCGTGGTCGTGATGGACATCCCGCCACAGGACTGCATCTCCAAGGACAACGTCACCGTGAAAGTGACCGCGGTGGTCTACTTCCGCGTGATCGATCCGGTGCGGGCCGTCGTCAACATCCGCAACTACACCCAGGCCACCGCCCAGATCGCCCAGACCAGCCTGCGCAGCGTGGTCGGCCAGCGCGAGCTGGACGAATTGCTCGCCAAGCGGGATGAGATCAACCACGACTTGCAGCAGATCATCGACGAGCAGACCGAGCCATGGGGCGTCAAGGTCAGCATCGTCGAGATCAAGGATGTCGAGCTGCCGGAGATCATGAAGCGCGCCATGGCCCGCCAGGCCGAAGCCGAGCGCGAGAAACGCGCCAAGATCATCCATGCCTCCGGCGAATTGGGCGCTGCCGAGCAGTTGCGCGACGCGGCCCAGTTGATCGCGTCCGAGCCGTCGGCGCTCCAGTTGCGCTACCTGCAAACGCTGACCGAGATCGCGGTCGAGAAGAACTCGACCATCATCTTCCCGCTGCCCATCGACCTGATCGAGCCGCTGCGCCTCCTGTTGAACCGCCAGAGCAAGGGCGAGTAGACGCGCGACAGGGCAGCGCATTCCTCTAGTCTTGCCGATGGCTGAACGCTGAAAGCGGATGGCTGCTTGCTGTTTTCCGCCAGTCTGGACTCGATTGGGTCCAGACTGGTCTTTTGTAAGGGCAACGTCAGGTAATCATCAGATCGGGCCGTCCAATCGTCAGTGGAGCGTCCTGCATCCCGGTGGCGCTTGTGCCATAATAAAAGCAATCAGATTTGTCGGTAGGCAATGGATTTGGAAGGAGATTCAAGCCATGCGACGCATCTTTTTGGCCTTACTCGCGCTCACCCTGGCCCTGGGCGGGCCGGCGGTCAGTCCCGTTCAGGCCGACACCGGCAACAACTGGACCGGCGAGTACTTCACCAACCGCTATCTCTCCGGCACCGCCTATTTCGTCCGGCTGGACAACGCGATCTCGTTCGCCTGGGGCGCGGGCAGCCCGGCTCCGGGGATCATCCCGGTCGACAACTTCAGCGTGCGCTGGACCGGCCCGCAGTACTTCGAGGGCGGCTCCTACACCTTCACCGCCACGGCGGATGACGGCGTGCGCGTCTTCGTGGACGACGCCCTGCTGATCGATGGCTGGCGCGACCAGGTCTCCACGACCTTCACCGCCAGCGCCAACCTGACCACCGGCCAGCACTGGGTGCGGGTCGAGTACTACGAAGCCACCGACCAGGCCTCGATCAACTTTAGCTGGCGGCTGGCCAGCGCCCAGACCGCGCCCGGCGGCTGGGCGGCCGAATACTACAACAACACCAATCTCCAACCGCCGCAGGCCGGCGGCCGGCTGGAAGGCAACATCGAATACAATTGGGGCAGCGGCAGCCCGCTGGCCGGGATCAACGCCGATAACTTCAGCGTGCGCTGGTGGGGCTTCCCGACCTTCGAGGGCGGCACGTATACCTTCGTCGCCGCGGCGGATGACGGCGTGCGGGTCTATGTCGATAACGTCCTGGTCGTGGACGGCTGGACGGCGGGCGCCTACCGCGAAATCCGTGGCACGGCCGAGATCACCCCCGGCACGCACACCGTGCGCGTCGAGTACTTCGAGCTGGGCGACCAGGCCCGGATCAGCGTCTACTGGGTGCGCAGCGGCGCCCTGCCCCCCGGCAGCGGCGGCACCGGCAGCGTGACCGCCACGATCGCCACCGGCCTGCTCAACGTGCGCTCCGGCCCGTCGGCCAGCAACAGCGTGGTGACCAGCGTCCCGCAGGGCACGACCTACGCGGTGACCGGCCGCCTGGTGGACAACTCCTGGATCGAGATCACCGGGAACGGCTTCACCGGCTGGGTCAACGCCCGCTACGTAACCCTCAGCGGCAACCTCAACGGGGTGGCGATCAAGGCCGGCAGCGGCAACAGCGCCGTGATCCAGGTCCAATCCAACGCCAGCCTGCGCATCCGGCGCGGTCCGGGAACGCAGCACAGCCGGGTGGCGGCCTTCGCGCGCGGCGCGGTGGCGACCGTGATTGGCCGCACCGCCGACTCCACCTGGCTTCAGATTCGCACCACGGAAGGGGTCGAGGGCTGGGTTTCGGCCAACTTCGTGACCGTGCTGGGCGGCAAGCCCCTGAGCGGCGTCCCGGTCACCGGGTAGATCGGCATCTCTGAAACAAAAACAGCCTCGCGGCGCGATCACCGCGAGGCTGTTTTGTTGTGTGGCTCAGGCCTTTCCCGCAAGCAAAGAGGTTTGCCGCCGCTTCGGCTGGACGGGCTGGCCGGTGCGCGCCGATTCGTAGATCGCTTCGATCAGGGCCAGGGATTTGCGCGCCTCGCGCCCATCGGTGCGCGGCGGGCGATCGTCGCGCACGGCCTCGACCATGTCCGCGATCACCCTGGCGTGGCTGTACCCATAGACCGAGGTGGGATCGAGCTGTTCCTGGGTGAGGATTTCGCGCTCGCGCTCCAGGTCGCCCTCGATCTTCCAGATCGTGCGCCGGTTGAGGGCGGTGCCGCCCACCTTGACCGAGCCGCGCTCCCCGAAGAAGGCCACCGAGCCTTCCAGGTTCTGGGGGTAGGTCAGGGTGGAGCCTTCGATGCTGGCCAGCGCGCCGCTGGCGAAGCGCAGCACCGCCACGCCCACGTCCTCGGCCTCCATGCGGTGCGCCAGGGTGGCCGTGTAGGCGAACACGCTCTCCACCGGCTCGTCCATCAACCACTGCAAGGCGTCGATGTGGTGGATCGACTGGTTCATCAGCGCTCCGCCGTCCATGGCCCAGGTGCCGTGCCACTCGTCCTCGTAATAATCCTGGGGCCGGAACCAGCGCACGGTCGCATTGCCCAGGTAAATCCGCCCCAGCCGCCCGTCGCGCAGGGCCTTGTACAGCTCCTGCATGGGCGGGTTGTAGCGGTTCTGGAGCACAACGCACAGCTTGCGCCCGGCCGCGTCGGCCGCCGCGATCAGGCGGTCGGCGTCGGCGGTCGATAATCCAATCGGCTTCTCGACGATCAGGTGCTTGCCCGCCGCGATCGCGTCCAGCCCGATCGGCACGTGCAGGCCGGACGGCGTGCAGATGTTGACTACGTCGATGTCGTCGCGGGCCAGCAGATCGTGGTAATCCGTGTACGGCTCCGCGTGGTATTCCTGGGAGAAATGCGCCGCGCGCGAGTCGACCTTATCCGCCACGGCCACCAGCCGCGCGCCGGGCAACTCGGTGATCGACTGGGCATGGCGCGGCGCGACCCGGCCGCAGCCAATCAAGCCAAAGCGGAGTTCAGGCGCATCAGCCATAGAGCGTTCCCTTTGCATGAAAGCGAGCCGTTGGCTCCTGGCTTATGGCTAACAGCGAAAAGCCAGGAGCCAACAGCCCATTTTCCCCGCGTGCGGTCACAGTATTTGGCTTTGGGGCGAACCTCACCCCCT
>CAZHMJ010000278.1:0-5890 GCA_964533805.1 uncultured Anaerolineae bacterium
ATCTTGCCTTTTTCGTTTTGTCCACTCAATGGACAAAGTCGAGGCGGAGGACACACAGGAAAGGCTTCACTGAGTAAACCCTTCGACTTCCGCGCCATTGCGATGCAAGATCGTCTGTTTTTGCTTTTTTCGCGTCTTGCCATGACGACTTAGCGGTTCATCCTGGTTTTGATGCGATTGCCCTGGAGGCGCGCCACGCACGAACGTGCATCCAGCGCGCTGATGGCATTGCGGCCCTACCGTCTCAACGACGCGGCGTGCCTCTTCAGTGGGGTAACGTCTCGATCACCTTGATCGCATGGTAGAGCATCTCGTTGACCGGGGTCGGAATGCCGCATGCCTTGCCCAGCGCGACCACCTTCCCGGCGAAGGCGTCCACCTCGGTCTCGCGCCCGGCGTCGATGTCTTGCAGCATCGAGGTCTTGTTGTCCGGGTGCAGCTTGCGCAGGATGGTGTACCAGTGGTTGATTTCGCTCATCTCCAGGTGGACGCCCCGCGCCTGGGCCAGGATCACCACCTCGCGCATGGCGGCTTCCATGATCGCCTGGGCGTGGGGCGAGGTGTGGAACACCCCGTATGGCGCGCGCAGCACGGCCGACGCCTGGTTGACGCCCACGTTGATCATGAACTTCCACCACAGCCGGTTGAGCATGTCGACCGGGGTTTCGTACGGAATTCCGGCCCGCTCCAGCACATCCTGCACGCGCCGGACGCGCTCGCTCAGGACGGTGTTGTCCGCCTCCCCGACCAGCAGCGTGCCGATCGCGGCGTAGTGGATGACATTGCCCTGCCGCTGGGCGTCCATCCCGACCGCAACCGTCAGCAGCACCCTGTCCGCGCCGAAGCGCGCCCCGATGACTTCCTCGCTGTCCAGGCCGTTCATGACCGACAGGAAGAGGGTGTTTTCGCCCACCCGGCGATCGAGGTCGGACAGGCTGTCCGCGAGCTGGTGGTGCTTGAGCGCGACCAGGATCAGGTCGGCGGGCGGAGCCGGGTCGTCCGGAGTCAGGACCGGGATCGGATACGGCCGGCCGTTGACGCTCACGCCGTCCCGGCGGAGCCGCTCGGCGCGCTCCCCGGAAGCGACGAAGGCCACGCTGACCGGGTCCGCCTCATAGAAGCGGCTGGCGTACATCGCTCCCAGCGCCCCGGCCCCCAGAATGGCAATGGTTCGAATCGGTGTCATGCCTGCGCTCGGTGTCTTTCCTTTATATAAGGGAATCGGAGCGCTGATTGTACCCTGCCCGCCGGGGAAGGACACGGCGGCGAAGCGGCAAGCGTCCAGGCGCAAAAACCGGGCCTGGCATTTTGACCGACCACAGTCGACTGTGAACTGTCAACTCGAACAATGGCCGGACGGAGCAAATCCGCTAGAATTAGCGCAGTTTAGCGGCCGTCGCGCCACACCCCGGAGTCTTCCTATGATTCTTGTGATCGACAACTACGACAGTTTCACCTACAACCTCGTGCAGGAGATGGGCGAGCTGGGCGCGGACCTGTGCGTCGTCCGCAACGACCAGATCACGCTCGACCAGATTCGGGCGATGGCCCCGACCCAGATCGTGATCTCGCCCGGCCCCGGCACGCCCGATGACAGCGGCATCTCCCTGGCCGTGCTGGACCAGATCAGCCCGACCATCCCAACCCTGGGAGTCTGCCTGGGCCACCAGGCGATCGGCCAGGTTTTCGGCGGGCGCGTGGTCCGCGCCCCGCGCCTGATGCACGGCAAAACGAGCATGGTCTATCACAAGGACACGGCCCTCTTTACCGGCGTGCCCAGCCCGTTCGAAGCCACCCGCTACCACAGCCTGATCGTCGAGGAGCCGCTGCCCCCGGCCCTGCAAGCCACCGCCTTCACCGAGGAAGGCGAGATCATGGCCCTGCGCCACCGCGACTACCCGATCGCGGGCGTCCAGTTCCACCCGGAAAGCATCCTGACCCACTTCGGGATGCGCATCCTGCAGAATTTTCTGGACGGGCGCATCTAGAGTCAAGAGACAAGAGGCAGCGAGACCGGGGTTCGGGTGTAGGGACGGGTCACTGCCCCGTCCGGCTGTGGGCCACACACGGCCGGGAAGGTCTGTGCTCTGCAACTGCTTCTGCCTTTCGCTGACGGCTGATGGCTGAAAGCTGACCGCTAATCGCTGTTTTCGAGGAGCAGTCCCATGCAATCCATCGCGTCTGGCATCGCCACCTTCTCCGGCCTGAGAATGGGGCGAGTCTACCTGATCGAAGACCCGGACGGCCTGACCCTGGTCGATTGCGGCCTGGACTCGGCCGCGCCGCGCATCCTGGCCGCGCTGGGCGCGGCCGGGCGCGCCCCGACCGACGTGAAACGCATCCTGATCACCCACGCCCATTTCGATCACATCGGCGGGCTGCCGGCCCTCAAGGCCGCGACCGGCGCGCAGGTGATCGCCCTGGCCGCCGAGCAGCCCTATCTGAGCGGCGAAGCGCGGCTGCCCGTCCCCCCTCATGACGACCTGGGCCTGGCCGGGCGGATCATGCTGCCGTTCACGCGCACCGTCCCGCCGCCCCGGCCCGTCCCCGCCGACCGCATCCTGGCCGATGGTGAGGTTCTGCCGGAGGTGCTAGGCGGCTTGCAGGTCGTCGCCACGCCGGGCCATACCCCCGGCCACGCCGCCTTCTGGCAGCCGAACCGGCGCGTGCTGTTCTGTGGGGACGCGATCATGCACATGTGGGGACTGTCCCTGCCCTTCGCGGCCGCGACCGGGGACATGGCCGGGGCGCGCCGTTCGGTGGCCCGCCTGGCCGAACTGGCTCCGGCGGTCGTCTGCTTCGGGCACGGCCCGGCCCTGACCCGGGGCGCGGCCGAAGCCCTGCGCGCCTTCGCCCGCAAGGTCTGTGACGGAGGATGAGGCCATCGAACATGCCCATCGCGGAACGATTGTCGATCGTCCGGTTTTCGCCGGAACACCGCGCCCCGATTGCCGGGTTGCTGGCCGCGATCGGGTGGGAACAGCGCTATGTCGATGGGCAGCTTCAGGCCATTGAGGCATTCGCCGGGGACAGCGCCAACGCGGGCGTGTGGGTGGCCTTTGCGGACACCACGTTCGCCGGGTATGTCACCGTCCAGTTCTACGCCTGGAACCGGCTGGCTCAACTCCACGGGCTGGCCGTCGACCCGGCCCTTCGCCAGCGCGGGATCGCCGCGCGGCTGGTCGCCCAGGCCGAGCAGTTCGTCATCGAGCGCGGGGGACGCGGTATCTACGTCGATACGCCCGTCACCAACACCGGCGCGCGTGCATTTTATCTGAAACAGGGCTACAGGTTGGATTACATCATGACGGCTTATTACGATACGGACCTGGATGGAGTCACCTACCTGAAGCTGTTCGAGGGGCCGTCCCGCAGCGATCGCGGATGACGGTCCCCCACGAAATCCGAACACCGAACCGGCCCACAGGGGCACGCGCACGCCCCTGCCGCCTTGACTGACGACTGAGAACTGTCCACTGTCTACTTTTCTTTAGGAGCCACCCCATGCAAGTCGATATCCAGCGCGCCATCGAAATCATCAGCCGGTTCGGCCACCTGCAATTGGACGAGGCCGAAGCAGTCATGAACCAGATCATGGCCGGGCAGGCCAGCGAATCCCAGATCGGGGCCTACTTGATGGGCCTCCGCATGAAAGGCGAAACCGCCGACGAAATCGCCGGCAGCGCCCGCGCCATGCGCGCCAACGCCACCCACATCCCCACCCGCGCCGGCCGCGACCTGCTCGACACCTGTGGCACCGGCGGCGACAAATCCGGCACGTTCAACATCAGCACGACCGTGGCCTTCGTCGCGGCGGCGGCGGGCATCCCGGTCGCCAAGCATGGCAACCGCGCCTCCACCAGCAAGTGCGGCAGCGCCGATGTGCTGGCCGCGCTGGGCGTCAACCTGGACCTCCAGCCGGAGCAGGTCGGGCAGTGCGTGGACACGATCGGGATCGGCTTCCTGTTCGCGGTCAAGCTCCACCCGTCGATGCGCCACGTCAGCAGCGCCCGGCGCGAGCTGGGCGTGCGCACCATCTTCAACATCCTCGGCCCGCTGACCAACCCGGCCGGGGCACAGCGCCAGTTGATGGGCGTCTTCACGCCGGATATCACCGACCTGCTGGCCCACGTGCTGGGCGCGCTGGGGTCGAAGTCGGCGATGGTCGTCAGCGGCTACGGGGGGATCGACGAGCTGGTGACCACCGGCCCCAACCACGTCAGCCACTACGCCGATGGCAAGGTGACCACCTACGAGCTTGATCCGCTCGAATACGGCTTCCAGGGCGCGCACATCCACGATCTGGTCGGCGGCGACGCCGCGACCAACGCCCTGATCCTGCGCGGCGTGCTCAGTGGGGAAGTCGACGGCCCCAAGCGCGACGTGGTCGTGCTCAACGCGGGCGCGGCCCTGCTGGCCGGCGGGCTGGTGGATAACCTGGGCGAGGGAATCGCCCTGGCGCGCGAGGTGATCGGCAGCGGCGCGGCCCTGGCCAAACTGGACGAACTGATCGCCTACACCCAGAAGCTGGCGGGCTAGAAGGCCGGAGATGCACCCACTCCATCTGCGTCAGGCGAAGGTCACCGGCGCGATCCGGGGACGGCGGCCGCCCGATCGCCCGCGACTTGAGTCGCGGGCCAGGGATACCTGGTCCACTGGAAGTGGACTCAAAAACATTCGGGCCTCACAGTCCGCTGATGCACCTGTACAGATCGATCCGGTCATTGGGCGCGTGCCCATGGAGTCGCGCGTCGTTCCGCCGCCGAGGACTCAAAGTCCCCGGCTACACAATCAAAAAAGCCTGCTGAAGCAGGCTCCTGGCCGGGCGCGTCAGGTCTTTGAGTCCGCTTCAGCGGACTTCGTAACCGTAGCCGGGGACTTGAGTCCCCGGCATGCCCGCCGCGCCACCGTCTGGTCGCTTCGCGTGATCGCCAAACCCCACCCTCAATCCCTCCCCGCAAGCGGAGAGGGACTTCAGCGCCGGGATAGGGGTGAAAATCCATCCCACGCGCCAGGAGGCTCCCGTGGCTGATCGCTTCGTCCACACGGACACGGTTCTGGACAAAATCCTGGCGAACACGGCGGCGGAGGTCGCGGCGCGCAAAGCCACGCTTCCTCTCGCCGCCCTGGAAGAAACGGCCGCCGCCAAACCGCCCGCGCGGGACATGATCGCCGCCCTGCGCCGCGAGACCGTGGCCCTGATCGCCGAGGTCAAACACGCTTCGCCCTCGCGCGGGGTGCTGATCGATCCGTTCGACCCGGCCGCCCTGGCCCGGACGTATGCGGCCAACGGGGCCGCCGCGATCTCCGTCCTGACCGACACGCGCTTCTTCCAGGGGAGCCTGGATGACCTGCGCGCCGTCCGGGCGGCGGTCGATATTCCCGTCCTGCGTAAGGATTTCGTGCTGGACGCCTACCAGGTCTACGAGGCGCGCGCGGCCGGCGCGGACGCGGTCCTGCTCATCGCCGCTGCCCTGCCGGACGACACCCTGGCCGCCCTGCACGCCCTGGTCGGGGAACTGGGCATGGCCGCCCTGGTCGAGGTCCACAACGCGGCCGAGCTGGAGCGCGCCCTGGCGATCGGGCCGCGCCTGCTGGGCATCAACAACCGCGATCTCAAGACCTTCGCTGTCAGCCTGGAGACGACCGCGACACTGGCCGCACACGTGCCGGACGGCATCACCCTGGTGGCCGAAAGCGGCATCTTTAGCGGCGCGGACGCCGCCCGGATGGGCCGGATGGGCGCGCGCGCCGTCCTGGTCGGGGAGGCGCTGGTCAAAGCGCCGGACACCGCCGCCCTGGTGCGCGAACTGAGCGGCCAGCCACGCGGGGCGTGAGCGTGGGCATGGCCTCAAAAAACTTGCACCACAGAGGGCACAGAGACCACAGA
>CAZHMJ010000279.1:0-5878 GCA_964533805.1 uncultured Anaerolineae bacterium
GATTAGAACACGTGACTGGAGTTCAGACGTGTGCTCTTCCGATCTGGCCATCTTCCCGGCGATTGCCCTGTTCCTGATCATGTTCGCCTTCAACTTCCTGGGGGACGGCCTGCGCGACGCGCTCGACCCGCGCATGCGCGGCGTCGAGTAGCCCGCCTCGCATCCACG
This sequence comes from uncultured Anaerolineae bacterium, assembly GCA_964533805.1. Taxonomy (GTDB): domain Bacteria; phylum Chloroflexota; class Anaerolineae; order Aggregatilineales; family Ch27; genus JARKOQ01. The sequence goes on from CAZHMJ010000279.1 coordinate 169, forward strand.
CCAAGCGCCAGCCCCGACCCGGCTGGCGCTTTTTTGACACGTGGCTTCGCTGTGCCGAGGCCAGAGACAAGAGGCACGAGTCAGGATGTCACCCTGACCGTGTAATCGGAGCAGCAGGCGATGGACACCCTCTCTCCCGTTCAACTCCGGATACTGCGCTTGCGCGTCCAGGGCCTCCACCTCGCCGCCGCGCCGGACGGCGCGGCCCCGGTGGTGAGCGCCCGGCTGGGCATCCAGGCCCAGGAATTGCCCCAGGCGACCCTGGCCTTCCGCGCCCGCGCGCGCGGCCTGCGGGCGGAGGACGTGCGCCGCGCCCGCGAGGAGACGCGCTCGATTGTGCTCACCTGGGCCGTGCGCGGCACGCTCCATCTCGTCCCGGCCGAAGACCTGGGCTGGCTGCTGGGCTTCTTCGGGCCGCTGGCGCTCGGCGGATTCGCCCGGCGCTTCAAGGAACTCGGCCTCGACGCCGAAACCCGCGCCAGGGCGACCCGGATCATGCGCGCGGTCCTGACCGAGCGCGGCCCGCTGACCCGGCCGGAGCTGGCCGCGATCCTGGCCGGAGAGGGGATTCCCGTCGCAGGCCAGGCGATCGCGTACCTGGTCAGCGGGGCGGCGCTGGAAGGGGCGATCTGCTTCGGGCCGAAACGCGCCCGCAAGCTGACCTTCGTCGCGCTGGAGTCATGGCTGGGGCCAAGGGAGCCGGTCCCCCCGGAGGACGTGCTTGCCGAACTGGCCCGCCGCTACCTGGCCGGACACGCGCCCGCCGCGCCGGAAGACCTGGCGACCTGGGCCGGGATCGGCATCGGCCAGGCGCGGGCGGGTTTCGCGGCTATCGCGGCCGACCTGATCGAGACGGCGACGGCGGCCGGGCCGGTCTGGCTGTTGGAGAGGCAGGCGGCGTGGCTCGCTGCCGCGCCGGACGAGCCGATTGTGCGCCTGCTGCCGGGCTACGATCCCTACCTGCTTGGCTACCGGAACCGGGATTGGATGGTCGCCGCCGAACACGCACGGGCCATCCATCCCGGCGGCGGGCTGATCCGGCCCACCCTGATCGTGGATGGGCTGGCGGCCGGCACGTGGAAGCTCGCCACCCAGAAGCGGCGGGCGCAGGTGATCGTCACGCCGTTTGACTGGCTCGATCCCGCCTTGCTGCCCGGCCTGGAGGCGGAAGCGGAGGACATTGGGCGCTTCCTGGGAGAGGCCGTGAGCCTGCGCCTGGCCGAGGCGTAAGGGGCCGATCCACAAAAAAACCAGCCCGTGTGGGCTGGCTCGTGGTGGCGACGACAGGACTTGAACCTGTAACCTAGGGCTTATGAGTCCCCCGCTCTGCCAATTGAGCTACATCGCCATGTGGAAAATATGATAGCATCTGGCGGCAAGTTTGACAAGACTTTTTGTCGGTGGCCGCGTCTCCTCCCCATCAGGCCCGCGTCAGGCGGGCGTCCAGCGGCATGATCCGATCCCGGCATAAACTACAGACAGTGCTTCACTCACCGGAGGCGATATGTGCAGGCAAGGACTGGCCGCTGGACTGGCCCTGATCCTGATCGGGGTTCTGCTGGTGGGGGCGTCGATCGCCAAGGCGCCCGCGCCGCCCACGCCCACCCCGGACGTATGCAGCGAGAACCCGTACTACGCGGAGGCGCTCGTCGCCCTGCAATGGCTGGACGCGCATCCCTCCGCGCCGGCCTACGCCAGCGCCTACAGCCATGCCGTGCTGGACGGCCAGTACACCCAACTCCTGGCCGAGGGCAAGGTCGATCCGGTGCCGCCCGGCTGCACGCTGACCGTCCGGGCCGGGACCGGGCTGTGGGCCTCCCCCGCGGCGACCGGGACGCCGCTGGGCACGCTCCCCGCCGGGGCGGTGGCGACCGTCTACGGCCGCAGCGCGGACGGCGGCTGGTGGAATGTCCTGGCCGAGGGCCTGGGCTGGGGCTGGATCAGCGCCGAGGCGGCCGCCCTCCAGCCCGGCGCGCTGGTGACGGCCATTCCGGTGCGGTAGCAGCGGTTTGTGGTGATTGGTGGATGGTTTGTGGTAAAAGCGAAACGCAGCCGCCTGCGATACGATCCACCACAAACCAATCACCAGGAACCACCGACCGCCTTTCGGAGTCCCCCCAATGACCTTCCCCCCGATCAAACCCGACCGCTGCCTGGTGTGGATCAGCCTGCGGCCGGACGACACCGTCCAGGCCCGTTACGCCGCCCTGCGCGCCGTGCTCAAGACCTGCCGCCTGCACCCGCTGGATACGACCGCGACCGCCGAGCTGGTCATCGTGGAGGAAGCCGCCTTCGAGACGCGCCGGGCGGATATCCTGGCCGTGCTGGGCGAGGGCGATGTGCTGCACAAGATCGGCAAGGCGGGCGAGCGCCTGATCGTGGACGTGCTCGCCCCGGCGGGGGCGGCGGATCGCCGCCCGCCCTGGCTGCGGGGGTGAGGGCGGGCGGCTTTCAGACACCTTCACACAAAGTTTACACGCTGCCCATCAGGCGTTTACATTCCGGCGGTAAGCTGGAAGCAATATCGAGACCGACGCAGCGAACCTCTCCAAGCCTTCTCCCCCTTTCCCCGGCGAGCAGCCCCCCTCCTGCTCGCCTTTTTCGTGGCCCGCGCCCGGTGTGCTCACATCACTTCCCTACAAAGCCTTCACGATTTCCACACACTTCCGGCCTATCCTACAGGCAGATAAACGAACGGTTTATCGTGACGAGCCTGAAACAACCTGAGAAGGAGCACACCCCATGAAAACCAGAAAACTCTTCACCCTCAGCCTGATCGCCCTGACCGTGGTCGCGATCGTCGTCCTCAGCGCCGGATCGGCTCTGGCGCAGGGGCCCCGCAACGGGCGCGGCGCGGGGGCAGCCAACGGCGCGGGCGCGAATGGCGCCGCCAACGGCGGCTACGGCCAGACCCTCCAGCTTCGTGACCCGGCCGCGGGCACATGCCCGAACTGCCAGGCCGCCGGGACCGGCCTCCAGTACGGAGCCGGGAACCGCTACGGCCAGAATGGGGCGGCGGGCAATGGCCTGGGGCTGAACGCCCTCGCCGCGACGGGTGATCTGACCCCGGAAGCCATCGACGCCCTGACCGCCGGCCTGGCCGATGAGATCAACGCCTACGCCGCCTACGGGCAGGTCATCGCCCAGTTCGGCGCGGTCGCCCCCTTCAGCCGCATCCAGCAGGCCGAGGCCAGCCACATCGCCGCCCTGGAAGTCGCCTTCACCCGCTACGGACTGCCCGTGCCGGAGATCGCGCCGAGCGTCACGATGAGCGCCGGCAGCCTGGCCGAAGCGTGCGCCCTGAGTGCCCAGGCCGAGATCGCCAACTTCGCCCTGTACGACCAGTGGATCGCCACGGTGAGCGACTACCCGGACCTGGTGCGGGTCTTCACCGCCCTGCGCAACGCCTCGGAGTTCAACCACCTCCCGGCCTTCCAGGCCTGCGCCGGGTAAAGACCAGACCAAGTGACCTCGCTGATCAACCAGCGCCCCCGATAGAATTGCGGGGGCGCTGTGTTTTGATCGCGTTAATCTTTGGCGCGCGGATGGGGGGCCTGACTTGGAAGCCGCGCCCGTTCGTGTTACCATACTCGCGGAGATTTGGATTCTTTGTGATATCCCGCGCCAAATTTGCGATAACGCACTTGAACCGTATCCGCTCGACGTTCGCTGTGCTTTGCCTGGCCGTGGCCCTGCTCCTGGGGGGATGGGCGCTGTTCGCCATTCCCGGCGGGAGCGTCCAGGCCCAGGGCGACCCCGCCGGAACTCCAACGGTCACTCCGACTCCGGTTGGTAATGTCGTGCTGGGCGATGACGTCTTTCTGCGCGGCGGGCCGGGCCGTACCTACCTGCCGGTTGGGCAGGTGGTGCGCGGCCAGCGCGTGACTCCCCTGGCGCGCAACGCGGCCGCGACGTGGGTCATGATCGCCTACAACGCCGGGTACGGCTGGCTGCGCCGCGACCTGGTGAGCTGGGCGGACAATATCGACGCGCTGCCGGAAGTCGACGAGTCCAACCTCACCCCGACCGTGCTGCCGGGTGATTACACCGCCACCCCATACTACCCGACCAGCACCCCGGTCGGGAACTGGGCCAACGTCGACGGGCAGGGGGCTTACCTGCGCGCCGGGCCGGGCCGCACCTACCTGGTAATGGGCGCGCTGCGGCCGGGGGACGTGGTCCAGCCGGTCGGGCGCAACGCCGACGGCTCCTGGATCATGATCCGCCATGGCGCGGACGGGTTCGCCTGGGTCGCGGTCAACCTGGTGCGCTGGACGGACGACCTGACCGGGCTGCCGGTCGTCTCCGCCGACAATCTGACCCCGACCCTGACCCATACGCCCAGCCGCACGCCGACCCGCGGCCCGACTTCGAGCGGACCGACTCTGACGCCAACCCTCACCGCGACGATCACGCTGACCGAGACGGTGACGGCCCCGGTCACGGCGACGTTCACGCCCACTGAAACAGCAACGCCAACCGAGACCGATACGCCGACCGAAACAGCGACGTCGACCGCGACGGAACCATCCACCGCGACGCCCAGCGTCACGCCGACTGAGACTCCGTCAGCGACCCCGTCCCTCACTTCATCGCCTACCTCGACCTCAAGCGCGACCGCTACAGCGACCGCTACAGCGACCGCTACAGCGACCGGCACGGCGACGCCCACTGCCAGCCCGACTCACACCGTCGTCCCGACCGACACCCCGACCGCCACGCCAACCCTGACCGAGACGGCCACGCCGACGGATACCCCGGAACCGTCCGACACTCCGCCGCCCACGGCAACAGACACGAACACGCTCGCGCCAACAGCCAGCGACACCCCGGCTCCCACGCTGACGGACACGCCCCCGGACACCGGCGAGCCGACCGCGCTCGCCGCCCTGGCTTCGCCGGTGGCGCCGCCCGCGACGTTCACCCCGCTGCCGACCCCGGTCGAACTGGATTCCAGCGGGCGGCTGCCGACCGAGCCACCCACCGAAGCACCGAGCGAGACTCCGTCGCCCAGCGACACACCGCAGCTCAGCGCGACGCCTGCGCCTTCGACCACGCCCACCCGGTCGCCCATCTCGACGCCGACTGATGTGGCCGCCGTCGAAACGGCCGTCCCGGCCACGCCACTTCGGACGCCCAACCCGGTCGGGTCTGGCCCGATTCCGACCGGCAATCTGCCGGGCGATTTGCCCCCGGGGGCGATCGCCCTTGGCCTGGGGGCCGGGCTGGTGATCGTGTACGGGCTGTTCTTCATGGCCGGCAGGGCGGAAGCCGGGCGCTACACGGGCGGATTCGTGCTGGAGACCTGCCCGGTCTGCAACCGGGGCCGCCTGTCGCTGGTCGAGCGCCCCCGCCGCGTGCTGGGCATCCCCCGCGTGCGGCGCACCGTCCATTGCGATTACTGTGGATCGGTCCTGCGCGAGACCGGCCGCAGCCGCTGGCGCTATACGGTCGACGGTGACGAGAACAAAGACCTCTACCGGCGCTACAACGGCCGGATCGTGCGCGATTCGGAGCTGATCGCGCTGGCCGAAGCGACCCGCGTGCGCCGGTCGTCCACGCCGCCGCCGGAACACTTCGAGCCGCCCCGCTACATCGAAAACGAGCCGCCGGAGCAGTGACAGAGGCGGTGGGCGGTGCGTGGTGCGTGGTGCGTGGTGGGTGGTAAAAAAACCTCTGTGCAGCCAACACCGAGGATGCAGGAAACCAA
>CAZHMJ010000280.1:0-5848 GCA_964533805.1 uncultured Anaerolineae bacterium
GGTGGCGTCGAAGTGCGGCTGGCCGTCCGCCCACCGCCCGTAGAGGCCGCTGGTCGGATCGAACTGGGATTAGACCCCCGAGGCGTTGTATCGCAGGTCGATAGTGGTCGCCGGGGAGCCGCCGTCCGGCGGCCGGGGCGCGAAGGCCAGGCTGCTGTATTCGGGCGAGGGCGGGGAGTTCACCCCGCGCGCCTCGGCCAGCGCGTGGATGGCGACCAGATCGGCGAACAGGTTATGTGGCACGGGGATGGCTTCGTCGCGGTAGTAGGAAGGCGGGCCGATCTCGACGCCGTAAAAGGCGCGCGGGGCGAACTCGGTCGCCTCGATCCGCTGGCGGACGCCCTCGCTCGACCCGGCATAGACCAGGTAGCTCTCGAACATCTCCGGGATTTCCACGTCGATCAGGCGGGCGCTGCGCACCGATCCGACCCGGCGCGGGAGCGTGCTCAGGTAGATGGCCGTGAAGCGGGTCAGGCCGCCCTCGGCGTAGTGCTCGAAGACCACGTCCGCCTGGCCGATCCCGGCCTGGGGGCGGACCAGCGGCGGCGCGTTGGAGATTTTGACGGCCACCGGGCGCAGCGCGAGGCGGGCCGGGTCGTCGACCGGCAGGCCGGTCAGCGGGTTGATCCCGGCGGGGTAGGTGAAGGGCCCCAGCCAGTCCTCCGGCGTCGGGCCGGGCGTGCGCGTCGGGGGTGGGGTCGGGGTGACTTCACCCAGCAGGCTGTCGAGATTCAAGGGGCCGCAGGCGGCCAGGAGCAGGATCGCCAATCCTGCCAGCAAGCTCCGGCGCAAAGCATCCATGGTTCAACCTCGTTGTGGCGCTGCCCCCCAATCGACGCCGTATTGTACCATGCCCCCGCTCAGCGCGCGGCGCGGTCTTCTCCGACGCGGACGATGCCCAGCACGACTCCCGGCCGCCCGCTGGCGCGCGTCCACCGCGTGCCCAGGGCGGCGGCGGGTGGATCGAAGGCGCGCGGCCCCAGCCAGCCGATCAGCCGGTAGGCGGTGACGCGCAGCAGGAGGGGCGTCCCCAGCGCGCCGAGGAACGCCCGGAAGGCGGGCAGGGTATGCCAGTACCAGGAAGGGGCGGGGTCCGGGTGCGGGCGCAGGGCGCTGGTGCCCACGAAAACGAACAGCCCGCCGGGGCGAATCAGCGCGGTCAGGCAGCGCGCCGCGGGCAGCGCGTCCGACAGGTCGGGGATGTTGAACAGCGAGAGCGCGTTGCACAGCACGGCGTCCGCGCGACCGGCGGGAAAGGGCGGGTGGAGGGCGTCGGCCAGCGCGACGCAGCCCGGCGAACGGCCCGCCGCCCGCCGCAGCCCGACCCGGCTCAGGTCGAATCCGAAGGCGGCCAGGCCGTGCGCGCGGCAGGCTTCGAGCAGCGCGCCCGTCCCACAGCCGGCTTCCAGCAGGCGCGCGCCGACCGGCAGCCAGCGCCTGAGCTGGGTGGCGACCGCGTCCGCGAAGCCGGGCGGTTTGGCGAAATCGCCGGCCGCGTATAAACCGTCGTAATGGGCGGCAGTCGTTTGGGAATCGGGCATAGATCAGGCTCACTGGCGTGCAAAACAGAACCGTGTATGATACGCAGTGTAGCGCGGTTCCGGCGACCGGGCCGGTTGCGGCGGAATAAGAACGAATTAAGTTGCATTTAGAGCAAATTAATTGTACAATACTGGCTGGATGCTTTTTGCTGGGTTGAATGGGCCATTGGCAGGCGGTTGACCCTGGTTGACTCGCATTTGTACCGGGGGTATAATGCCCGACGTCAATTCAGCAGTCTTACCCAATTGATTCGTTGGTGCGAGCCCGAAAAGCAGGTCATGGATGGCGCTTAAAGGTAACCTCAGGAACTTTAGCACGACCCAGCTGCTGAATCTCATCAACCTGGCTCAAAAGAGCGGGGCGCTCACCATTTATGAGGGCATCCCCACCGGGGAGATGGACGCCCTGGGCGAGCCAAAGTACAGCGCGGGCAAGGATCGAGCCAGTGTGTTTTTCCGGGCCGGCAAGCTCGTCCACGCGGCGATGGGCGAGCAGGACGGCAATCTGGCGTCGGTGCTGCACAAGTCCGGCAAGCTCAACGATCGCCAGGCGACGGTGATCCGGGAGCGCGCGGCCAACACAGGCGACAAGGCCCTGGCCCTGCTGCTGATCCAGGCCAATTACGTCACCCAGGCCGATATCGTGACCAGCGTCCGCCAGCATACCCTGGACATTGTGTATGACCTGCTGACCTGGGACAACGGCCCGTTCCTGTTCGACGATACCAAGACTCCCCCCGAGGATCGCATCACCGTCCCGATTGAGCTGGAAAACGTCATTATCGAAGGCAGCCGCCGGATGAAGGAACTCGAGCGGCTCAACGAAGAACTGCCCAACCTGGACCTGGCGCTCAAGTTCCCTGAAGACCCTGGCGACAAATTCAAGGGGATTCAGCTCAGCGTCGAAGAATGGCGCGTGGTCTCATTCGTCAACCCCAAGAACTCCATTCGCCAGATCGCCAAAGCCAACAACATGAACGATCTGGAAATTCGGCGGATCGTCTACGGGCTGCTGCAAGCGGGCCTCGTGGAACTCATCAAGCCGCCGGGAATGGACGACAAGGCCAGACAGGCTATGGGTGCGCGCAGGCGCAAAGAAGCGCCTCAGATCAAGAAGACCGTGGTCAACAAGCTGATCGACCGTATTCGCACGCTTTAGCATTCTGGTTGGTCTGCGATCCTGTGCAGGCACGCTACCTGGAAGAGCGAGACAGCTATGCAAACAGTCAAGATGGTCATTACCGGCCCCTTTGCCTCGGGAAAGACGGAGTTTATCCGCTCGATCTCCGAAATCGAAGTGGTCTCCACTGAGCGCGATATCAAGACTCCGGCCGAACAGGTCAAGGACCAGACGACGGTCGCCATGGACTTCGGGCGTATCACCGTCGATGACGATCTTGTGCTCTACCTGTTTGGGACCCCCGGCCAGCGTCGGTTCGATTTCATGTGGGAAATCCTGGCCGAGGGCATGCTGGGCTTTGTGGTGATGGTCGACAGCTCCAAGCCGGAGACGTTCCGCGAGGCGAAGAGTATTCTGGAGACCTTCCGGGCCTACGCGCCGACGCCCTACGTGGTCGCCGCCAACAAGCAGGACCACCCGGACGCCTGGTCGCCGGAAGACCTGCGGATCGCCCTGCGCATCGAGGAAGGCGTCAAGCTGCTGCCGTGCGTGGCCAGGGAAAAAGAGAGCGTCAAGAACGTTCTCCTGGAGCTGCTGTACTCGATCCTGGAGGAGATGGAAAGCTAGGCGTCGGGCCGGGATACGAGGGGGGACGCGCGCGTCCCAGATCGACTGCGATCACAGCGCCTGTCAACAGGGAGGCCGGCCCGCCGTGGCTTCGTTGGTAACTGACCAGGGGATTGTCCATTACGAGACCTATGGCAGGGGCCGCCCTGTCCTTTTGCTGCATGGCTGGCTCGGTTCCTGGGCTTTGTGGCGGGACACGATCGAAATCCTCGGCCGAGACTATAAGACCTACTCCCTCGATTTCTGGGGATTCGGCTCCAGCAGCCCGACCGAAGAGAACGCCAATTTCTCCGTCGACAACTTCGTCGAACTGGTTCACCAGTTCATGGACCGGCTGGGCATCCGTCGCGCGCCGCTGATCGGCCATTCGATGGGTGGGACGGTGTCGCTGGGCATGGCGGTGCGCTACCCCGAAAAGGTGGTCAAGGTCGGCGTGGTTGGCTCGCCGATCAACGGCGGCTCGCTCAACATGCTGCTCAAGGCATCCGGGCACCAGGCCGTGGCCCACTTCTTCTTCATCTCTCCGCCGCTGGTCAAGCTCTTCCTGAGTGGTTACGCCTATTTCATGGCCAACGACGGCCCGCGCATGTCCCGGATGATCCGGGAGGACTTCTCTCAGGTTACGGTCAACTCCTTCTTCGAGAGCATCGGCACCCTGCGCGAGACGGACCTGCGGCCCCGCCTGGGCGAGGTCAAGGTCCCCACGTTGGGGATCTACGGCCGCAAGGACATCATCGTCGACCCCCGCCAGCATACGGTGCTGGCCCAGGGGGTACCGCACGCTCAGGTGGAGTTCTTCCAGAATTCGGGCCATTTCCCGATGCTGGACGAGCCGGAGCGCTTCCACGAGACGGTGCGCGACTTCCTCTCCAAGGGTTAGGGAGACCACCGGTGATCGATCATTCCTCTGACGCTGCCTCCCAACCTGCGGAAGAGTCTCCCCGGTATTTCTACCCAAACCGGATGGGGCGCATTCTGCTGCTGTCCATCGAAGATGTGCTGGGTCGCAATCCGCTGACGCTGCTGCTCAGCCTGGCCGGCTATCCCGACTATGCCAACATGCCGCCGCCGGGGACGACCGATCGCCAGTTCCCGTTCGAGGTCGTCAGCAGCCTGACTCGCGCGCTGCTGGACCTGTACGGGCCGCGCAGTGGGCGGGGCGTGGCGATGCGGGTCGGCCGGATGTGCTTCAAGCACGGCATCCGCGAGTACGGCCCGATGATGGGGGTGGGGGAGCTGGCCTTCCAGCTCTTGCCCCTGAGCATGAAGCTGGAAAAGGGCGGCCGGGCGCTGGCCGATCTCTTCAACAACCAGACCGACCAGGTCGTTCGGCTGCAAGAAACGCCAGACACGCTGTACTGGCACGTCGATCGCTGCGGGCAGTGTTGGGGCATCCAGGCGTCGCAGCCGTGCTGCCTGATCACGGTCGGGCTGCTGCAAGAGGCCCTGCTGTGGGTCAGCGGGGGCAAGACCTTTCAAGTGGAGGAGCAGGCCTGCAAGGCCTGTGGGGACGAGTGCTGCACGATCGCCATTACCAAGAAGCCGCTGGACTGAGAACCTATGGCCACCAAGCTGCAAAAGTACATTATCGAAGACCGGCGCCACGTACCGCCGTTTAATGAGCCAGCCAGTGAACTGTCGATCATGGGCAAACGTCTGAAGCTGCACCAGACGGATTTGCTCCAGGAGTATTTTGGCGATCAGCTTGAGGCGCGGGTCGTGATGCCGATCCAGGCCCTGCAAGAGGTGCCGCGCGGCGGCGGACCGTGCATCGTCTACCGTGACAGCGTGTACTTCGACAAGGAGTACTTCCACGCTTTCTATACCCAGGCCAAACGGCTGGCCGAGCAGACCGGGCGCGGCGTGCGGGCGGCCTATGCGCCCGACGACCGGGTCTTCACGACCTATGTCAAACCGCTGACGCGCAGCTTCGAGCCGCTGCTGGGACAGGATGGCAAGCCGCTGTGTTACATGGCCGACCTGTGGTACTTCCCGGACGGCTACACCGACGAAATCCAGTCGATGATCATCCCCACCGATTCGGTGGAAAAGGGCTTCTACTCCGTGCCGCATTACATGTCCATGGACGGGGTGGACCTGACCCACTACCTTTCCGAGCGGGTGCTGATCTCGATCGAAAGCTGGGTGCACATCTATTTCGCCAATACCGTACAGGGCGTTTTTTCGCGCGGGAGCCGCTACGAGGAATACGCCAAGACCCACAACCTGTTCCAACTCAAGGTGCTGTGGCGCGCAATCCTGGAGTGGAAACAGGTCCTGGCCTGTTCGGAAGTGGTCAAGGTCGGCAAGGGCACGGTGATCCACCCGGAGGCGACCGTGCTCGGCCCGACGACGATCGGCGAAAACTGCTACATTGGCCCCGGCGTGGTCATCGACAACTGCCACATCGGCGATAACGTCTCGATCGATCAGGGCTGCCAGATCATGACCAGCGTGATTGGCAACAACTGCTTCTTCCCGTTCCGGGCGTCCGCTTACTTCAGTGTGTTCATGGACGGCTCGATCCTGGCCCAGAACACGTGCGTGCAGATGTGCGTGA
>CAZHMJ010000281.1:0-342 GCA_964533805.1 uncultured Anaerolineae bacterium
ATGGCAAACCCCATGAAAACGCATTCGTCGAGATCTGCAGAAAGCTGGTGCTGGCTGTCAAACCACCGGTCTATCTTGTCAAGCGTATCCGGGGAGCCGTCCGCCAGATCGACGTCGTGCTGACGGACCCCACCACCCGGCAGAGCATCGGACTTGAGTGCAAGTATCAGGGCAGCGGCGGCAGCGCGGAAGAAAAAATCCCGACGACGATCAAAGATATTGGCGCTTGGCCCATCAAAGGGCTCGTCGTCTTTCACGGCGAGGGATTCTCCAGCAATATGCGCGCCTATCTTTTTTCCACCGGACTAGCCGTGGAGTTGGAAGACCTGGAAACATGGCTGC
>CAZHMJ010000281.1:352-5814 GCA_964533805.1 uncultured Anaerolineae bacterium
CTTGTTCTTTGGCCTCGATTTCTAGAAGTTCTTGACCACGACCTCGGAGATCGGACCGCGCTTGCTCGAATCGGAGTTGATCGCCCGCCGGGCTGTCACCAACTCGACTTCGACCTGCCGCGCGCGTCCTTCATATAATTCATGCACGAGCGGGGCGTCTGAATTGCTGAGCATGACCAGACAGCCGCGCTCGTGCAGGGCAAAAAAGACGTCCGCGAGGTCGCGCTGATCTTGCTCCCGGAAGTCGTCCGCCGCGTAGCTCGTAAAATTCGAAGTCTCGTTTAGAGGAACATAGGGGGGATCGAAGTAGACAAAATCTCCTTCGCCCGCCTGATTGACGATCTCGCGGAAATCTCGAACCGTCACCTCGACGCCCTGTAATGCTTCCGAAGCCGCCCGGAGGCGCGGCTCATCCAGAATCGACGGTTTGGCGTAACGTCCTATCGGAACGTTGAAATGTCCCTGGCCATTGACTCTCCACAGGCCATTGAAACAGGTCTTGTTGAGGTAGATCATGCGAGCTGCGCGTTCAACGTCTGACGCGGATGCCCGCCATTCTGGATCGCGATCAAGATTGCGAATGGCGTAATAGTGATCGTGGCTATGCAAATCGCGATGCTGCTTGAGCAGGTCGATCAGAACATCAGGCTGGTTACGCACAGCCTGATAGACCCGAACTAACTCCTGATTGACATCGTACAAGTGATATTGCTCAGCAAAATCCCGCTTTCGCAGGTGGAAAAACACCGCGCCGCTGCCCACAAACGGCTCGAAGTAACGCCTGATCGGGCGGTTCGTGGGAAACAGCCGATCGTATTGTTCGAGAAGCTGCCCCTTGCCGCCTGCCCATTTGAGAAAAGGCGCAGCTTGTTTGAGGTCGGAACTGAGCGTGGAATTGTTGGGTCGGTCGGACACGTGGCGGATCCAGGGATAAGTGACAGAACAATAGTTTGATTATACCCGACCGAACAGGGCTTGTCTGGCCTCAATCCAGCCACAAGCCCATCACCAGATCGTCCAGGTACTCCCCGTCCTGGTAGATCGCGGCGTGGCGGCGGCCTTCCACCTGGAAGCCGAACTTCTCGTACAGGTGGATGCCGCGCGCGTTGCGGGCGTAGACGTGCAGGTAAATCCGTTTGAGTTGGCCCGTCCCGCGCGCCCAGTCGAGCAGGGCCGCGATCAGCGCGCTGCCCACGCCCCGGTCGCGCCACTCCCGCCGCACGCTGAGTCCCAGCTCGGCCGCGTGCTGGAGCGCCTTGCGCCGCCCGCCGCGCAGGTTGGCCTCGCCGATGATCCGGCCTTCGCCATCGACCGCCACCACAAAGCGGCTGTTGGGCGTCTCGCTGTAGGTTTGCAGGACGGCGCGCTCATCTTCGAGCGGGATGTCGAACTCCGCCGGGGTGATGGGAATGTCAATCCCCGGCTCGGCCAGGACGGTTCGGACGTGGGCCAGCAGGGCCTCGGCGTCATCGGGCAGCGCTTCGCGGATGGTGAAGGACATAAAGGCGGTTCCTGGTTGTTGGTAAGTGGTTATTGGTGAGTGGTTCTATGATACGCCGCCGCGGAGCGTTGAGACAAGAGGCAGGAGGCAGAGAGGCAAGAAGAAGCGTCGAAGCGGCATGCGCCCAGGCGCCAGGCAAAAACCGGGCACGCTTTGCACGACTAAGTGGTGCATCCGGCAAGTAAGCATCGCAAAGAACAGGCACCTGATGAGATTTGACGAACAAGATCGGTAAGCAGGTATCCCTACAACCTCACCCCCCGGCCGCATGCGGAGAGGGGGAGTCGAGCAAGGCGAGACGGGGGTGAGGTTGACGTGCCATTACCCAACTTGTTCAGCAACATTCATTAGGGGCGGTTCGCGAACCGCCCCGGGCGACCCGCCGGTCGCCCCTACCCAAACATACCTTCGGAAATTTGCCGGACGAACCACTAAGGCTGCCAAGGAGATGGGCTGAGCGCCGATGGCTGAAAGCGGCCAAAAGTGGGTACACTCTACAACGATTGAGAGACGGCCACGCCCAAACACCTGGAGCGGCATCGACCCAAAACTGAGAACTGAAGACTGTCGACTGTTTACTGTTTTTGAGGAGGCTCCCATGTTCGACCCCACGATGGACAAACTCCGCCTGCTGGACCTGATCCGGATGGAGCACGACTTCCTGCTGCGCGCGCTGGCCGGGCTGACGCCCGACGAGATGCAGGTGCCGGGCGTGGTCGGCGAGTGGTCGATCAAGGACATCCTGGCCCACGTCACCGTCTGGGAGCAGCGCTTCCTGGGCTGGCTGGACGCCGCCGAGCGCGGTGAAATTCCGGAGCGCCCGGAGCCGGGTTACACCTGGGACGATACCGACGCCCTCAACGAGCGCGACTTCCGGGCCAACCAGGGCCGCGCGCTGGCCGACGTCTGGGTCGATTTCGAGCGCTCCTACACCCAGATGGTCGAGCGGGCGCTCGCCCTGCCGGACGACGTCCTGCTCACCCCGGCCTACTACCCCTGGACGGAGGATTGGCCGCTGTGGCGCTACCTGGACGCCAACGCCGGGGAGCATTACCGCGAGCACGCCGGGCAGATTCGGGCGTGGCGAAGCAAGTGGTCAGTCGACAGTCCACGGTAGTCAGTTGACGGCAAAGACACCTATGACTGAGGACTGTGAACTGTTTATTGACCACTGGTGACTCCCTCCCCGACTTCCTGACCCACTACTTGCCAATCCCTGTTCCATCCGTATGATCCGTGACCCATTCCTGGCTTTTCGTACCTACCGCGCGCCCAACACCTGCCGGACGGCGGCGATCACACGCTCCGGCTGATCGAGCTGGATGTGGTGGTTGCTGTCCACGATTTCGATCGTGGTCTGGCTGGACAGGCTATCCAGCAAGGTCGCCCGGCGCGCCTCGCCCGCATCCAGCATCACCAGCGGCAGGTCGCCCAGCGGCGGCTGGCCTTCCGGCCCGCGCAGTCCGTCCAGCAGGCCGCGCACGGCCACGATGCTGGCTTCCGTGGTCTGCATCTCGTCGACCGTGGTGGGCAGGTAGGACGTGCGCAGCAGCATCGCCCGGTAAGCGGGCGCGGCTTCCGGCGGCAGCCGGTCGTAGGTCACCACGCTCTGGAGCAGGGTATCCGCCGCCAGACGGAGCACGCCCACCGGAGCGACGCCGGACAGAACTCGCAGCACGGGATCGACGGGAAGCAGCCCGTTGGCGCGCATGGCCTCCAGACTGGCTTCCATCTCGGCCCGCTCTTCTGGGCTGAGATCGGTGCGCTCATCTAACTCAGCCTGGGCCGAGGCGGCAATCTCCTCGCGGGTGAGGATGTCCGTTGAATCGACCAGCACCAGCCCGCCCACCTCGTCCGGGTAGAGCGCCGCGTAAGCCAGGACGTGCAGCCCGCCCCGCGAATGGCCCACCAGGACGAACGGGCCGGATTCTCCGGCGGCGGCCAGCAGCGCGTGCAGTTCTTCGGCCACGTATTGCGCGTCACGGGGCAACGGGGAGGAGTCGCTCCAGCCCAATCCGGCCCGGTCGTAGCTGCACACGCGGCCCGCCTGGGCCAGGGCAGGCTGGACGGCGCTCCATACCGGGCTGAAGTCGCCCAGGCCGGCTTCCAGGATCACGGTCGGGCCGCCGCTCGACTCGCCCGCGCAGTTCAGGTGCAGGCGGTAGCTGCCCAGATCGATCATCCGGCCGGGCGCTGGAAAACGTTCCAGGTCAGCGGCTGAGGCGGTGCTTTGCAGGGCCGCCCCGGCAGAAACCAGCACCGCGATCAGGGCCGCCAGAATCAACACGCCGCGCAGCAGGCAGCCACCGGCCCGCCGACCAGCCGAGGGACGCACACGCAAAGAAGAAGCCTGACTCATGGGGAATCCTCTCCACAACAGGTCCGCCGTAAGGCGGCAGGCTCAATCCACCCATCCATTATACGCGCCCGCCTGACCGCGCGTTGCACTGGAATCGGGCGCGGCCTCAGGTTATGATCGAATCGATACGAGTTTTGCAGCGGAAGATTGCTCCGATGACCTTCGAGATTCACCCCTTGACCGAAGCCGACCGACCCTGGGTGGGGCAGTTCATCAGCGAGCACTGGGGATCGCCGCTGATGGCCGTCCACGGCGAGATTTTCCAGATGGACACGCTACCCGGCTTCTACGCCATCCAGCCCGGCGATCCCGGCCGGGCCTGCATTGGGCTGGTCACGTACCGGATCGCTGGCGGCGACTGCGAGGTGATGTCGCTGGACAGCCTGCGCGAGGGGCTGGGCATCGGCACGGCCCTGCTGGAGGCGGTCAAGGGGGCGGCGCGGACGGCGGGCTGCGCCCGGCTGGTCCTGACCACGACCAACGACAACCTGCACGCCCTGCGCTTCTACCAACGGCGGGGATTCGTCCTGGCCGGGGTGCGGATCAACGCGGTCGCCGAATCGCGCCGCCTCAAGCCAGAGATTCCCCTGACGGGTTACGACAGCATCCCGATCCGGGACGAGATCGAGCTGGTCATCGCGCTGTGAAAGGCGGGGATGGGCCGGGTGGATACGCTGGCATTCGGGCAAAATGCCCATCTTCGATTCGAGCGCGGGGCGAACAGCCTGCGTCGGGATGCGGCCTTGGCGCAATCGTTTGCGGTCCGGGTGAGGCAGACTGCATGAACCATCTTGACAGCCACCGCAGCCTGCTTTATCCTCCTATTATCAGATCGAAAGTGACGATTGGGACACATTCGCGGTGGCCCAACGCTCAGAGAGGGCGCACACCTGGTGTAAGTGTGCCCGCGTCTGGCCCGCGAATACCCCCCATGAGCGGCCCCGTAAAGTCGCCCCCAGTCTCAGACTGCGGGCAGCCCCAAGGCGGCCCGGGTGGCTCCGTTAGCGGCCTCAAAGGCGCGCGTATCCAACCGGTACGCTGCGTGAAGTTGGGTGGAACCGCGAGGTTATCTCTGCCTCGCCCCAATCCAGGGGCGAGGCTTTTCTTTTGGACGGTTGGATCAAGTCAGGACAGATAGATGTATACCGTAAAACGTGTCTGGATCGATGACGCTGAAGATATCGAACAAGGCTCGGCCGATGTGCTGGCCGAGATGGACGACGGCTCCCTGTGGATGGCCCGCTTCGTGACCATCCCCTACCTGCAACAGCAGATGGACTATGGCTTGCAGGTCAGCGAAGGGCTGCCCAACACGCCAGAGGTGCGCTATGCCACCATCGACACCCGGCATATCGTCGTCGAGCGGCTCGACCTGGACTCGATCGAAGATGTGATTGACAACCTGCTCGCCCTGGATATCTTCGAGAGCATGCTCGCGCCGGTCTCCGGGGCGAACGCCGAAGAAGTCCTGGCATATGCGGCCCTGGGCTTCTAGGAAGGCCGAGGCAGTGCAGCTTCGCTGCACCGAGGCAAGAGGCAAGAAAAAGCGGAGAGGCGGCAAGCGTGGACATCCGGTGTAGGGACAGGGCACTGCCCTGTCCG
>CAZHMJ010000282.1:0-5810 GCA_964533805.1 uncultured Anaerolineae bacterium
CTCGGCAGTACGGTTTTTTCTGTTTTCGCTTTTCTCTGCGTTTTTCCTTGGCGTTTTTGGCGTCTTTGCGGTTCTAAATGCTTTTTGATGCGATTGCCCTGAGTTCCCGGCGCCTGAGCGCCAGGCGAAAAGCAGAACCAAGAGACAGAGAGACAAGGAACGGCGCTGTTCGTGCCACCCCAGGGCTGAAAAACACTGGAAGGGATGCACGATCCGCCTGGTTTTGTCTTTGGTGACCGCTGCTCTTTTTGCCGCTTAGGCGCTTGCCGCTTGGACGCTTCGCTCAGGGCGTGAAGCTCTCCCAGTGGGAGCGATCCCCGGTCAGGGCGTAAATTCGGCCGTCGACGTTGGTCAGGTAGATCGCCCCCCCGGCGTCCGCGCCGGCGCTCTGGAGCGTGCCGGTGTACGAGTCTTCCCATTCGTGCAAGGCCCAGCCCAGGCGGTCGCGCACGGTCGGCGTGGTCCGCCAGAGCTGGCCGAAGCCGCGCCGGGGCTGCTGCCACAGCCCTTCCGGCCCGACGATCGTCAGATCGCGCTCCGGCATGCCCTCCCGCCAGGTATCGGCGTAGCGCTCCCAGGCCGGCTGCTGACCGTCGGTGTACAGCACGTAGATCGCGCCCTCCACCCCGAACCAGAACATCATCCCGCGCTCGAAGGCCAGGGAAGCGGCCGCGGTACTCAGTGGCGCGGTCGCCGGGCAGCCAGACGGCGGACGAGACAACACGAACCAGGCATAGACGCAGCTTCCATCCGGGTTGCGCGGCGCGGTCACGGCGCTGCCGCCCACCGGGACCGCCGCCACCGGAGCCTGGGTGGGCACGAAGGCCGGCACAAACGGCGTCGGCGTGGGGAACGGGGTCTGGGTCGGCGGCCAGGTCGGGCTGGGCGTGAAGGTCAGCGTGGGCGTATTGGAGGGGGTGTAGGTCAGGGTTGGCGTGCGGGTGGGCGCCAGGGTCGGGGTGATCAGGACGATCTCGACGGCCGGTGTGTCCGGCGTGAAAGGCGGCACGGTCGGCAGGTCGGTTGGGGTTGACGTGCTGGTCGGCGTGACCGAGGGCAGGACGGCCACCGTCGGGATGGTATAGGTCGACTCGGCGATCAGCACCGGCCCGGAGCCGCGCCCGGTGCAGGCGGCCAGCATGGCGGACAGCAGCAGCAAGCCCACAAACCCGTGGCGAACCTGTAGACGTGGCATACCCATTCCCGTGTAATGCACTGGCCTGTCGAAGTCCGCCGTATTCTACACCCGCCGCGCGCCCGGCCGCTATCCGGCCGTTCCTCGTGGCGGCGACCATGCTCGGTCCTCAGCCAACCGCCTCTTGTTTTAGTTTCGTTAACGTCTTCGCGCGACCGTAACGTCCGCGAGCATCCTGTGTTATCTTGATTACCAATCGGTTGTCTGATTAAAAGAGGCATCTGCTGATGCAGCCTGAACGGGTTTTGCTGACCATCCTCCTGAGTTATCTGATGGGTTCGTTTCCGACCGCGTATCTGGTCGGCCGCCTGAACGGCATCAATATCTTCGAATCCGGCAGCGGGAATATGGGGACAGCCAACGCGACCCGTGTGATGGGTTTCAAGTGGGGTCTGGTCGTGTGGGCCGGGGACATCCTCAAAGCCGTGGTCGCCATCCTGATCGCGCGCGCGCTGCTCGCGCCCAGCCTGGGCTGGGCCAATGTGCTGGGGGCCGTCTTCGCCGTGATCGGCCACAACTGGTCGATCATCGCCACCGTCCTGACCGGGCGCGTGCGCGGCGGCAAGGGCGCGGCCACCTGGTGGGGCGCTTTCATGATGATGGCCCCCGCCCCGGCCATCGCGGTCGTGGCCCTGCTCTTCGCCGGGATCGTGGCCCTGACGCGCTATATCTCCCTGGGCGTGCTGGCGAGCGTGGCCGCGGGCGCGGCTTCGCTCGCGGTGCTGGTCGCGCTGGGCCAGGGGCTGACGGTCGGTCCGGCCGAGACGATCAATATCTACCTGGTGTATGCCGTGGTGGCCGGGGTTGTGGTATTCTATCGCCATCGTGAGAACATCCAGCGTTTGCTGGCCGGCACCGAACGCCGCTTTGGTGAGCGTGCATGATCGTCGCTCGATCCGTGAGTCACAAGGCCAGGGGCTGCCGCTTCCTGGCTTTTTTGTTGCTGGGGTTGCTGGCCGTGGCCTGCGGCGGGGGTGAGATCGCGCTCCCATCGGACGGCGGCGGAGTCGATCCGCCGCCCCAATCGACCGCCGCCCCGGCCACCGTGCCGCCTGTCCAGCGACCCACCCTGCCGCCCACCTGGACGCCAACCCCCACCTTCACGCCGCTGCCGCCCAGCCCAACCCCGACCATCACGCTCACGCCCTCCGTGACGCCCACCTGGAGCGTGGCGGATCGCTGCGCGCGCTTCTGGCTGTACAGCCGGCCGCGCGAGGGGGCACAGCTTGCCCTGCGTGAATACGATGCGGTGGGTTTTGCGTGGCAGTACCCGCTGGCGGGCGAAGCGATCACGCTGACCGTGCAACGGCTGGGCCACAACCGGGCGCGCAGCCTGACCCTGACCGGCCCCAGGGACCAGGTCGTCACCGTGCCCTTCGCGGCGCTGTATGGCCCCGGCCCCTACCATTGGACGGTGACGCCGGTCGATGCCGATGGGCAGCCCGTGGGAGACTGCGCGGTGACGGGCCGCTTCGCCCTGGTCAGCATCCCGCGCGAGGCTCACGCCTGGCCGACGCCGGAGCCGATCGAGATGCCGGTTCTAGACGATCCCCCGGACCTGGCTCGATGACCTGAGCGGCCGCCGGGCGCATGTCCGGGAGATATACCCCTGGTTGATTTACCGCCGCTCGGCTGTCTCACCGCCGCTCGGCCCGAGTCTTGAGGGTCTGAAGCGACGCGGCCAGCGAGTTTTCCAGAAAGGCGGGCGAGAACATCTTCATGAGGCGTGGGAACCAGCCGGACAGCGATTCCTCGGTGACCACCCGCGTCCCGCCCGCCTGTGGCTCGAAGTGCCAGATATGCACGGCCCGCATACCGATCGAATCGCCCGTCCAGCCGATGGTGCGGCCGGGTTCGACCGCCTGGAGGGTCGAAACGATGTTGAGACCCTTGGCCTTCCAGCGGAAGATCGTGCCTGCTTCTAGCGCGCCTTCCAGCCGGGCGGTTGTGACGTCTGGCTGCCAGGCGGGCCAGCCATCGATGTCGGTCTGGAGTGCCCAGACCTGGTCGAGGGGGGCATCGATCACGGTTTCCTTGCGAGCAGTCAAGGCAGCGGTTGAATCGATATTCATGGGATATCCTCTGGACAGGAACACTCTGTCTGACAAGAATTAAAGAATACTATTTATATCTAATTTAACTCCAACCAGAGCCAAGATCAAGACCCAGAGAAGGCCACGCCATGACTCACTTCAAGACCATCTACGCCAGCCGCGCCGCCGATTACCAGCGGATGATCAACTACGAGGATGTCCAGGGCTGCCTGCTCCCGGCGCTGGACTCGATCCACCCGCTGGCCGGGGCGGACGCGGTCGAGTTCGGCGCCGGGACGGGCCGTCTGTCGGTCCTGCTGGCCCCGCATGTGCGCAGCCTGCGCGCCTACGACGCCTCGGCCCACATGCTGGCCGTCGCCCGCCGCCGCCTGGCGGCGACCGGGCGGCGCAACTGGCGGCTGGGTGTGGCGGATAACGCCCGCCTGCCCGCCCCGGACGCCTGCGCCGATCTGGCCGTCGAGGGCTGGAGCTTCGGCCACCTGACCGGCTGGGTTCCGCAGACGTGGCGCGAGGCGATCCGCGCTCCGCTGGCCGAACTGCGGCGCGTGCTGCGCCCCGGCGGGACGGCGGTCGTGATCGAAACGCTGGGCACCGGGGTGGAGCAGCCCCAGCCGCCCAACGCGGCCCTGGCCGCGCTGTACGCCCTGCTGGAAGAGGAATACGGCTTCCAGCGCTTCTGGATTCGCACCGATTACGTCTTCCCTTCCCCGGAGGTCGCCGCCGAGTCGACGCGCTTCTTCTTCGGGGACGAGCTGGCCGATCGCCTGCTGGCTGAGCGCCGGACGATCCTGCCGGAATGCACCGGCCTGTGGTGGCGCGTCTACTGAAAAGGCGAGGCCGCGCAGCTTCGCTGCGCCGAGGCCAGGAGGCCAGAGAAAGACGTCGCGGCGGAAACCGGGTGCGATCGTGCCGCCCGGTATACCAAAGGGATGAAAAAGTGGTTATCCAGTGCGACGCCCGGCGGCCTTTGCTTTTCGCTGACGACTGATCGCTGATAGCTGATGGCTGCCTTTCTTCCAACTGGCGCGAGGGCGAAATCGGGTACAATGGAGCCAGGATCGCCATTGTGCGAGGCATGGCATGACCAACCCTTTTCTCCCCCTGACCAAGCGCGCCTCCTTCAACGCCATCCGGATCATGGACATCCCCGGCGCGGACTTCGACCCTGCGGTGCGCGGCCAGACGGCCTACGACCTGGTTTCGGCCCGCGCCCTGAGCGCGCTGATCCGGGCCAATGCCGAGCGGCTGCGCCTGCCGGCCGAAAAGGGCGAACTGCCCCGCCTGCTCAACGCCTGCTTCAGCGCCCCGGACCCGGTCGTGCGGACGGCGGCGGCGGGCGTGGCCCACATCTACGGCCAGCGCCTGGGGGCGATCCTGCTCGCCCTGCGACGCGGCGACCCGGTCAACCGGGCGGTACGTCCGGACTGGGAGGCCGCCCACTGGCAGTTCTGGGGCTCGATCCGTCAGGTGTGGCTGGGCGGCGGGCTGGTCAGCGGCGCCCTCGGCCCGCTGGCGGCCCAGGCCGCGGCCGACGTGCTGGTCGCCAACGGTTTCTCGGATACGACCGTGCAGGTCTCCCCCTACGGCGCGGCGCTGCCCGTCCTGGGCGTGGCGCGCTGCATCCCCAGCCGCAACCATGCCGGGCTGGTCTTCGACTTCGGCCAGAGCTTCATCAAGCGCGCGGTGGCCGTCTTCCAGGGCGGCGTGCTGACCAACCTGGTCCGCCTGTCCGATCTGCAAAGCACGTGTGAGGACCACGAACCGGGCGAGTGGAGCCGGGCCTATGCCCAACGCCTGAGCAACAGCATCGCGGTGGTGATCGCCGCCACGCGGGCCGAGGTCACCGGCCACGACGTGCGCCTCCACCCCCTGATCGCGGCCAGCATGGCCTGTTATCTGGACCAGGGCCAGCCGGAACCCGAAAACCGGGGCTGCTACAACCCGCTGGCGATCCTGGCCGACAGCTACCAGGATTTCCTGGCCGCCCAGGTCAGCGCGCGGACGGGCACGGCGGTCCAGATGCATCTGTTGCATGACGGCACGGCGGCGGCCCTGGTTTACGCCGGGCAGCGCGACACGGCCGTCCTTTCGCTCGGCACGGCGGTTGGGGTGGGCTTCCCGCCGCCAACGGCCGATGGCCTGCGCCCCCTGGCCGAGCGAGTCACGATCCGCAAGGCGTGAGAAAGGCGGCTATTGGCTTTTAGCTGTTGGCTTTTGGCCAGGAGCGCATTTTCTCCTGGCCCACCAATCCGGCCGCATGGGGCATTCAACCCGGCCGGACGGGGCGGTGCCCCGTCGCTAAGCGCAGCCAATAGCCCCTCAAAAAACAAGCGGCGCGTCATGCCACGCGCCGCTTTCGCTGAAAGCTGATTGCCGACGGCTGACCGCTACTCCAGCGGCGTGAGCTGGCTGAAGTTCAGGATCGCCAGGTTGCGCCCGCAGTCGCCGGGGAACGAGACCAGCTTGGGATCGGACACGCGCCGGTTGTTCTGGTAGAGGATCACCCGGTAGACGTAGGTGTTGGGCGCGTCGGCGATCTTGATCTCCCAGCCGGAGGGGCC
>CAZHMJ010000283.1:0-5794 GCA_964533805.1 uncultured Anaerolineae bacterium
TGCATAGGATGAATCCTGCTCCTATGCAGTTCGAATTCTAAAAAACGGTGCATCAATTCCGACGCTACAGGTGGCCTACCGATCTTTAGGCCGGTATCCGATCCGTTGCCCGTCAACCTGCCCGCTACCGCACCCGGCAGACGACGATCATCGTCTGGCTCTCCCCGGTCAGGGGAGTCCGATCCCAGTCGCCGTACCAGGCCTCGATCGCGAAGCCGTTGTAGTGCAGCAGCGCCTCGACCTCCTGCGGGAAGACGTAGCGCAGGGCCAGCGGCGCGACCTGGACGACTTCCTTACCCACCTCATCGAACCAGCGGCGGTAGGCCGTCTCCGTCTTGACCTGCCGGATGGGATCGTACAACTCGGTTCCGCTGACGCGCACCTCGCGCCCGCGCAGGTCGGTGTAGGTGAACCAAGGCTTCTCCTCCGGCACGTTTTCCAGCATCTCCGGACTGGGGAAAAAAGTACTGAAAACAAAGCGCCCCTCCGGGGCCAGATGCTCGCGCACCCGGGCCAGCAGGGCTTCCTGATCCTCGCGCCCCAGCAAGTGCTGGAACAGCCCGCCGGTCGCCAGGACGACCCCAAAGCGCCGCCCCAGGTGGAAGGCCCGCGCGTCGGCTTCCACCCACTGGATGGGCAGCTCGCCGGCCTGTTGCCGGGCGCGGGCCAGCATCCCCGGCGTCACGTCCAGCCCGGTGATCTCCAACCCGGCCTGGGCCAGTGGGATCGTCAGCCGCCCGGTTCCGCAGCCCAGCTCCAGCACCGGCCCGCCCACCTGCCGGGCCACCTCCAGATAGAACGGGCCGTCCGGCTCGAAAGCCGTGTTTTCGCTGTCATAGAGCACCGGATCGGCGTATTCGGACAGATCGATCGCGTTGAACATCCAGACTTCCTCCATGCAAAGCAGCCGTCAGCTTTCAGCGGTCAGCCATCAGCAAAAAGGCAGGAGCTTCTTGCCTCTCTGCCTCTTGTCTCTTACTACTCCCGCACCTTGAGCGCGAAGACGGCCCAGCCGAGGCAGCGCCGTTCGTAGACCAGGTAGTCGCGCTTGCCGTCCTCAAGCCACTGGCGGAAAGCGTCCGCGTCCGGGTCGTCGGGATGTTCCTCCAGCCAGCGGTGGCCCGTCCACCAGCGCGGGGTCTGGTAGGCGTCCCAGTCGTCGGTGTTGGCGGCGACCATCTCCACCAGCTCCACCCCCGCCGCGTCGAAGCGGTCGAGCAGCTCGCCGATGGTCGGGCAGTAGCCCGGCTCCAGGCCCATCGCCACGCGGGCGACCTCGTCCGGCTCGTCGCGCCAGAAGACTTCGCCCAGCAGCAGCAGGCCCCGGCGCGGGTCTTTGAGGGCCGGCTTCATCAGGGCCAGCGTGCCGGTCGTCTCCCCGCCGATCCAGGTCGCGCCGATGCAGCTCACCACGTCGTAGACCGGCTCCGGCCGGTAGACGGCGGCGTCGCCCTGCACGAACGTCACCCGGCTGCCGACGCCCAGCGCCTCGGCCCGCCGGTTGGCGCCGTCGATGAAGACCGGGCTGATATCGACCCCGACGCCCTGGCTGCCGTATTCCTGCGCGAAGCGGCACAGCATCTCGCCCTCCCCGCAGGCCAGGTCAAGCTGGCGCGTCTCCGGCCCCAGCCCGACGATCCGGTCCGCGATCGCGCCGATGCGCATCAGCTTGGTTTCGCTCAAGGGGTTATGGATACCAATTCCAGCTTCTGCAATTTCGAAGAAACGGAGCATGGTCGTTAGTCCTTGGTAGGTGGTTCATGGTAAAGGCGCCTTTGGCGATTGGCTATTAGCTGTTAGCCAAAAGCGGTAAAAACGGTTCCGGGCGTTCTCGTGGACGCATTTCTTTTGCATCCTGACTCTTGCCCCTTGCCTCTGTTCTTGGACGCTTAGACGCCTGCCGCTTGGACGCTTTTCTCTTGCGTCTTGACTCTTGCCACTTGCCTCATTCTCCATCCATGTCCCAGCGCACCTTGAGGTAGCTCCGGTAGCGCGATTCGGCCAGGACGCCATCTTCCAGCGCGTCGCGGATGGCGCAGCGCGGCTCGTCGCGATGGGTACAGTCGGCAAACTTGCAGCCGCCCCAGTAGCCCTCCAGCTCCGGGAACAGCTCGATGATCGCGGCTTCCGGCACGTCCCACAGGCTGAAGCCGCGCATCCCCGGCGTGTCCACGATCGAGCCGCCGCCCTCCAGATCGAACAGCTCGAGGTGGGTGGTCGTGTGGCGGCCTTCGCCGTGGTAGGCGTTGACCGCGTTGATGCGCAGGCCCAGGCCGGGTTGGAGGACGTTGAGCAGGCTCGACTTGCCCACCCCGGACTTGCCGAGCAGCACCGAGAAGCGGCCCGCCAGCGCGGCGCGCAGCGCGTCCAGCCCTTCGCCGCTGCGGGCGCTGGTCACGATGACCGGGTAGCCGATCCGGCGGTACATCGCGATCGCGTCGGCCAGCCAGTCCGGCTTGGGGTCGTCGTCCCACTTGGTGAAGACCAGGATGGCGGGCAGCAGCGCCGCTTCCGCCGAGACGAGGTAGCGGTCGATCGTGACCGTCGAGGGCTGGGGCAGGGTCGCCGCCACGGTGACGATCACCTGATCGGCATTGGCGACGACCACCTGCTCCAGCGGCTTTTTGCCCGGCGCGCGCCGGGTCAGCGTGGAGTCGCGGGGCAACACCTCGACGATCAGGCCGCTGTCGGGGCCGGCCTCACGGAAGCGCACCCGGTCGCCGAGGGCCACCGGATCGACGACCTCGATCTCGCCCACGCCCACCGCGCTGAAGTAGCCCAGCGAGGCCGGGTCGCGGGTGGGATAGATGATCTGCTTGCGCAGGGTGGTGGACAGCTCGCACGTCACGCTGCGATCGCCCACGCGCACTCCGTACTTGCCCGTCGATTTCTTGTAGACCACGCCCGTCTGGGTGTGGGGATGCTGTTCAGACACAGTTGGGAATCTCCCTGAAACACACGATCGGATAGACATGAACGGCTCACTGATCGCCACACGGTCGCCGCGCAGGTCAAGCACAGGCGGACTCATTCCAAACGGAATAGAGCCTGCCGGAGCAAGGCACGGCGCGCAGCCCACAGGGCGCGGCGGCGAGGCCGTTCAGTTGTCCGATCGCGTCAGATCAGGGGAGAGAGGTCTATACCCCGGCGATGGAACACGGCGCGCGCCGCGCGGTTGTGAATCTTCCACACACTTTCGCCATAACGCGCCTCCGTCGTCCCCGCAGGGTCAAGGGTGGTTGGCAGTCCACCGGAGAATAAAGCCGCAGACACTATAGCAAAGCCAGGGCGGGCCGTCAACTGGCCGGAAAGCCAGTTCCGGGGCAACCGCACCAAAAACGGAACGAACCGCCAAAACGCCAAGACCGCCAAGAAAAAACGCGGAGAAAGGCTGGGAAAAATCCGCACCGCAGAGGGCGCGGTAGGACTACAGAATAACGTGGTTACGAGACTGGCAATGGCGGCGGTTGGATCACCCGCGCCAGCAGTCTCACCGCTGCCAGCAGTCTCACCGCTGCCAGCAGTCTCACCGCTGCCAGGTCGCGGGCTACGAACACGAAGTCCACTGAAAGTGGACTCAAAAACCGCCCAGGGCCAGGAGTCCGCTTCAGCGGACTTGGTATCCCTAGCCAGGGACTTGAGTCCCTGGCGTGTCCCGCGCCGCCTTTCGATCGGCTCACCCAACCCCGTTATTCTGCAGTGCTACCGAGGGCGCGGAGAACGCAGAGGAAGAACTCCCAAAGTCGTGTTTTACCTTCTGTGTCCTCCGCGCCCTCCGCGGTGAGATACTTTTCGAGGGGCGGCCAGCCTCTACCACACCCCCGGCAGCAGGCGATAGCGCACCCGCGCCGCGTAGGCCCGGTAGCCGTCCAGCTCCGCCTGGAGGGTGGCGTCTTCCAGCGCCGTCCGCCAGGCATAGGCCAGGCCGACTCCAACCGCCGGAATCAAGGCCCCCAGCGTCCCCAGCAGGAGTACGGTGCCGAACGTGAGCAGGATGTAGCCCGCGTACGCCGGATGGCGCACGTAGCGGTACGGGCCGCCGCTGGCGACCGTGTGGCCGCGCTCCGTCTGGATACGCACCAGCTTGCTGAAGAAGGGGTTGGAGACCATGGCCCACAGCCAGATCGCCGTGCCCAGGCCATACCCAACCAGGCCAATGAGATGGGTTCCCAGCGGCAGCGGCGCGGACCATCCCCAGCGCGCGTCCAGCCCGGCCACGAGGTACGTCGCCAGGATCATCACCATGACAACGTTGGTCATCCGGCGATCCCAGGCCTTGCTGCCTTCCGGGACCTGGCTGCGCTCAATGACCAGGTCCGGATCGCGCAACAGCAGCACCAGGCTGTTGATGATCAGGGCCACCCCGTGCGCGGCCAGCAGCGCCCACGCCCATCCCCAGTCCAGCCGCCCCGCCGCGGCGAACAGAATCACGGCCATCAGGGTCACGTTCCCGACCACCTGAAACAACCGTTTGACCAAGGCCCGGTTCCTGTTGACCGGCGCCGTCTCTGGATAACGCATCACATCGCTCATGGTTCACTTCCTTCCTGGGTCTCAACCAGCCGGACGGAGGACGATCACCGGAGGCCGGGCTCACCCGGTCACTACGCTCAGGGTAAACCCACTCCAAAGGTGGAATAGCCCCCAACTTTGGGGGGACTCTCCTCCCGGCCTGGGCGACTGGGCGCATAAGAAGATCGTCAGAATCGGATCGCAACCGTTTGCACGCGCCAAAGTGCGGTAAACTGATAGTATATGCCGCATTTCCCCGCAGCCTGAAAACAGCGCTGGTGAGCCTCAATAAGGAGACCCTTCATGGAATACACTTACCTCGGCCGCACCGGGTTACAGGTCAGCCGCCTGTGTCTGGGCACGATGAACTTCGGCCCGCAGACCACCGAGCCGGACAGCTACGCCATCATGGACAAGGCCCTGGACCTGGGCATCAACTTCTTCGATACGGCCAACGTCTACGGCTGGAAGAAGGGCGAGGGCGTCACGGAGCAGATCATCGGGCGCTGGTTCGCCCAGGGCGGCGGCCGCCGCGAGAAGGTCGTGCTGGCCACCAAGGTCTACGGTGAGATGGGCGACTGGCCCAACCAGAAGCGCCTCTCCGCCCTGCACATCCGCCAGGCCGCCGAGGCCAGCCTCAAGCGCCTCAAGACCGACTACATCGACCTCTACCAGATGCACCACATCGACCGCAACACGCCCTGGGAAGAGATCTGGCAGGCGATGGAGCAACTCGTCCGCGAGGGCAAGGTGCTCTACGTCGGCAGCAGCAATTTCGCCGGGTGGCACATCGCCCGCGCCAACGAAACCGCCCGCGCCCGCCACTTCATGGGCCTCGTTTCCGAGCAGAGCCTCTACAACCTGGCCGCGCGCACAATCGAGCTGGAAGTCATCCCGGCCAGCCTGGAATACGGACTGGGGATCATCCCCTGGTCGCCGCTGGCGGGCGGGCTGCTGGGCGGCATCCTGAAGAAGGTCGAGCAGGGTCGCCGGGCGAGCGAGGGCGTCCAGAAGCGCATCGAGGAAATCCGCCCGCAGTTGGAGGCGTGGGAAGCCTTCTGCGCCGAGATGGGCGAAGAGCCGGCCGCCGTGGCCCTGGCCTGGCTGCTGCACCAGCCCGCCGTGACCGCGCCGATCATCGGCCCGCGCACGATGGACCAGCTCACCGAGGGCAGCCTGCGTGCCCTGGAGATCAAGTTCACGGAGGAGCAACTCAAGAAGCTGGACGAAATCTGGCCCGGCTTCAAGACCGCGCCGGAACACTACGCCTGGTAAACCCCGA
>CAZHMJ010000284.1:0-5783 GCA_964533805.1 uncultured Anaerolineae bacterium
CGCCGGTCAAATATCGCCCACAGGCTGAAAGCACTTCTGCAATACAGCGTGGAGCCTGTCGACGTTCTCGAATTCAAGGTAACCGACCGGATGGCATGCGCGGGGCAGACTGTGCGAGATCTGGCAAGACAACTTCCTGAACACTGCATCGTGGCGTCATTGCAGCGCAGGAAGCGTGTCTTGATCCCGCACGGAAACACGGTGATCCAGGCCGGAGATCAACTTACCCTGCTTTCGACTCGTGAACACGCGGACGGCGTGAAGTCCGTGTTCGATGAGGTGTAGGCAGGTAGAACGGACACAGGCGGCGCATTTGTAGCGCCGCCTGTCTGGTTAACCGTATTTGTTCATCAAGACATTGATCAGATTGCCGACGTTGCCAGTGGAGACATCACGGCCACCCATCAGTGAGCCGAGGCCCATGCTCAACCCACTCTTGGACTGCCGGTCTTCAAGGTCGACATCCAGGTCATCGAAGGCATCTGCCTTGAGGTTACTGAGCATTTTGCGCTCGTTTTCCTCAAGCTCGTACCCCTGGATCGCGTCTTCCAGAGAGTCGAGGAGCTGTTGGCGGTAGCTGGCATCGGTCAGGGCGCGGCTGATGATCTCCTGAAGTGCGCTGGTTGGCATTTTTCCCTCTCTTTGGGTCAATCTTCTCCGGTCAACTGATTCGCCTCCACTATAGCACGAAGTCGCCCGCCAAAATAGTGACCGGGTTGTTGCCGTGTATGCTAGAATAAAGGTCACGCTCGCGATTGGTGACCCTGTGAGGGCGCTATGCAACCCGGTTCTCCCCAGCCTGAGATATCCGATTCGCGGCCGCCTCGTTCTGGACGGGCGCGCCAGCGCCATCTGGCACGTCAGGCTCGACAGACTGCCCAACGAGTTCCTTATTCGGACGTGCGACCGGCGGCGCGCCGGGGCGCTTCGGACGAACCGTCGATCCTCGACCGGCTTCGCGTGGAGATCACCCGTGCCCAGGCCGTTGTCATCGACGGACAGTGGCGACTGTCTGGGAAACAAATCGGTCTGATAGGCATTGGTCTAGTGGCGTTGATCCTGCTCTTTTCTGCGCTCTCGATCGGAGCCTCCGGAAATGTCATGCCGCGCGTCTCGGTCGCGGGAATCGACGTGGGCGGGCTGGACGAAGCGACGGCCGAGGCTGCGCTGGCCGCAGCCTGGAGGACTAGAACTCTCCTGCTCCGCCAGGGCGATCGCACCTGGACCGTGAATGCCTATGAGATGGGGTTCCGGGTCGATGCTGAAATGTCGATCCAGGCGGCTCTGCGTTATGGTCGTGATGGCGGGCTGCCATCCATTCTTGGCACGTTGATCACCGGCGGTCAGGTGCGGCCCGTGGTCGATCTGGATATGGGACGCGCGCGCCAGAAAATGATGGAGATCGCGCGCCTGGTCCAGGTGCCCGCTCAGAATGCCACCGTGCGCCTTCAGGGGGTCGTAGTCACCGCGATCGGTCCACAGGATGGTTTCCGCCTAAATCTTGGGGAACTACTGCCATCGTTGGCGGTCGATCCAGCGGGTGTGATCGAGCGTGGGACGATCGATTTGCCGACGCTCCCGGTCAAGCCACTGATTCTTGATGCGGCTCCGTTAGTCGAGTACGCGCAGTCGCTGCTTCAGTGGCCGCTGACGCTGGAGGCGTACGACCCGGTGACGGATCAGACCTATCCGTTCGTGGTGCCGCCGGAGCAGTGGGGCCAATGGCTGGATACGCGCCTGGTTCGCCATGACACCGGCCCGCGTCTATATCTGTCCGTGAGTCCGCCTTCGATCCGCCGCTACCTGTATGAGCAGTCGGATCTCCTTCCCGACCCGATGCGACTGGATGTGCAGGAAGGCATTGAAGCCGTTCAGGACGCCGTCGCGGATGGCACCCTGAGCACCTGGGTGACGGTCCGTTACGATCCGACGATTCACGAAATCGAGCGAGGCGAGACCGCCTACAGCATTGCCCGGACGACCGGTATCCCGTACTATCTGATCGAGCAGGCGAATCCGGAGCGCGACCTCTCCGACCTGTACCCGGGGGATCAGATCAATCTGCCTTCGCGTGATATTCTGCTGCCCCTGCGCCCGGTGATGAACAAACGAATCGTGGTGGATCTGAGCGAGCAGTATATGTGGGCCTATGAGAACGGCCAGGTGAAATTCGAGTGGCCGATCTCCAGTGGCCTCGACAGTGCGCCTACCTCGACCGGCGTGTTCCAGATCCTCAGCCATGCCGAGCGCGCTTACGGCAGCAGCTATACGCTGTGCGATGACGAGGCCGACTCCTGCGGGCAGTGGGTGATGCACTGGTTCATGGGCGTGTATGAGGCAGTTCCCGGTCTGATGAACGGTTTCCATGGGGCGGTCGAGCTGCCCAATGGAACCTATCTGGGCGGCGGCAACGTTGGGCGGCCCTATACCTTCGGTTGTATCATGGCCCTGGAGGAGAACGCTATTCAGCTCTACAACTGGGCTGAAGAAGGCGTCGTGGTCGA
This sequence comes from uncultured Anaerolineae bacterium, assembly GCA_964533805.1. GTDB lineage: Bacteria > Chloroflexota > Anaerolineae > Aggregatilineales > Ch27 > JARKOQ01. The sequence goes on from CAZHMJ010000284.1 coordinate 2,505, forward strand.
AATCCGTCAGTAGGGCGGAACCGGGGAAGATGAAGCATGGATAGTGTGACGATTATCCGTCTCCGAGAGTATGAAGATGTGTTTCAGGAGCCGGTGCTTGTTCCAGAGCGCCTGATGTCGGGGCTGCGCTGGATTCAGGAGCGCTGTCCGATTCAGGAGCCAACAAGCGTGATTCTCGCGGACTTGTCCCTGGCCTGGGGCGTGCCGGAGATCGTAGTCGGGCAAGGCCTGCGCATGCTGGTCCGCACCGGCTTTTTCTCGTTAGAAGAGTAGGGTGTAAGCAGCCCCTCATAAAGCTGGCGGCGGGGCGTCTTCTTCGGAGAGTTCCGCCAGAAACAGGCGGTCATTCTCGTCCAAGTTTGCTTTGAGCAGCATCTCCGGCCGGCGCTTCCAGGTTCTACGCAGGGCCTGTTCGCGACGCCAGCGGATGATTCGGGCATGGTGCCCGTTGATCAGCACATCCGGCACGGCCAGCCCGCGAAATTCCAGAGGCCGGGTGTAGTGTGGTCCTTCCAGAAGACCGGTGGCATGGCTGTCGTCTTCGGCGGCATTGGGCGCGCCCAGGGCATCAGGCAGCAGGCGTGTCAGGGCGTCGATCAACACCATCGCTGGCAGTTCGCCCCCAGTCAGGACGTAATCCCCAATGCTGATTTCCTCGGTTACGATGAGTTGGCGCACGCGCTCATCGACCCCTTCGTAATGGCCGCAAAGCAGCGCCAGCCTCGGATGCTGGCTCAGTTCCCAGGCCAGGGATTGAGTCAGGACTCGCCCCTGGGGTGAAAGCAGGATGACCGGCGTCGTGCCAAGGTTTGGGCCGAGCACGCTCTCGATGGCCGCCACGATCGGCTCCACTTTCATAATCATCCCGCCGCCGCCGCCATAGGGCGTGTCGTCGGTAATGTGATGCCGGTCGGTGGTGTAGTCACGGATGTTGTGGCGGGAAATCGTCAGAAGGTGGTTGTCTTGCGCGCGCTTGAGAATGCTCTCGGTAAGTGGGCCTTCAAACATCCCTGGGAAGAGCGTGAACACGTCAATGTGCATGGGTGCGTGACCTGAATAGTTCGGGCTTTTGCCATATAATCCTGACAATTATACTACGTGATGGCGTATTTTCGGGCGCAGGCGGCAGGGATGACCAGGAGAGAATAGCATGAGCAGCGCGTCACTGGAAGGGCGAACCCTGGGGAAATACGAGATCGTTGGGCTGCTGGGCCGGGGTGGCATGGCTTCCGTGTATAAAGGCTACCAAGCGGATGTCGATCGTCATGTCGCAATCAAGGTCCTCCCTCCTCATCCCGGCCAGGATGCCGAATTCATGACGCGATTTCGCCTGGAAGCCCGGACTGTCGCCCGCTTGCAGCATCCGAATATCCTGCCCCTGTATGACTATGGCATGGAAGGGGACATCCTCTACCTGGTGATGCCATTTATCGAGGGCGGATCGCTCAGCGATCGTATCAAACGCGGTCGGTTGCCTATGGAGGAGATCGAACGAATCGTCCAGCAGGTCGCCTCCGCCCTGGATTACGCTCACGCCAAGGGGATCGTTCATCGGGATGTCAAGCCGGACAATATTCTTCTGATGAATATCGACACGGTCATGCTGGCCGATTTTGGGATTGTCAAAATGATTGGCGGCGGCACGCAGCTGACCACGACGGGAGGACTGGTGGGCACGCCAGCCTATATTGCACCGGAGCAGTTGCAGGGACTGCCTATCACGCCGCAGGTCGATGTCTATTCGCTTGGGATCGTGACCTATCAGATGCTGGCTGGAGAGCTGCCCTACACTGCTGATACGCCGATCCAGGTCATGCTCAAGCATATGTCGGAGCCGGTGCCTGACATTAGCAAGGTCATCGAGGGAATCGCTCCGGAAGTGGGCCTGGTCATGCAGCGGGTGTTGGCGAAAGAGCAGGAAGCACGCTACGCGACCGCCGGGGAATTTGCCGCGGACCTGAGCCGGGCGATGCGCGGGCAGACGCCCCTCTACTCGCATGCTGTTCCGGCCGACTCAGGCGCGACCCGGCCCGAGGCGGCCCGTCCGCTGGCGATGCAGCCTGCACCCACCGGATTGGCTTCGGTAGGGCCGTTGGCAGGATCGTCTGTGAGCAGGCTGGGGCGTGGCTTGTGGGTTGCCGGTGCAGTTCTGCTCGGCCTACTGGTGGTTGCTATTGTTTTGATGGTTGCTATTTTGAGCCGGGGCACTAACGCCGGTTTGGGTCCCCAATCCTCGACGAGCACGCCGTCTGACGTGGATCCCACAGCGGTATCGAGCAGCCCTGTGCTCGCGATGCCGGATGTGGGCCAGCTCAGCTATAGCACGACGGTCAATCCCGGCGATACGGTCAGCTTGCGGGTTGGGGGATTGCCTCAGCCGGGTGAAGGCCAATTTTATGCCGTGTGGCTGGTGAGGACTTCCGACCAGAGCGTCCAGGCGCTTGGTCGCCTGGCGCTCGATGCTTTTGGGGATGGCGTGCTTTCCTACTCCGATCCTGAGGGGCGGATGCTCCCAACACGTTACAACGGCATTCTGATCACCGAGGAGACGGTGCTTGGCTCGGGACCCACTGGAGAGGTCAGGTACAGCGGTTACGTGCCGCAAGAACTGGCGGACGCGCTCAATCGCATTTTAGTGCAATCAGATACGGGAGACGGAACTGAAAGCCTGCTTGCAGGGGCGATAGCCGAAGCCGCGATCGCGGCGCAGCATGCCGGGCTTGCTTCCGGCTCGAGCAATCTGAGCGGGCGACAGGTTCATGCCGAGCACACGATCAACATTTTGCTTGGTCAGACCGAAGACCTGAATCGCGATGGCCGTTCGCAGAATCCAGGGCATGGCACCGGCGTGATCGTCTTTCTCGACCAGATCGACACTGAACTCAGCGCGGCGACGGAGGCGGCCGCACCCTGGCCGACCTTGCAGGGCAACGTCGAGTCGATCCGGGTGTGCGTGGCGAATGTCCGCGGCTGGGTCAGTGAGGTGGTGGATCGAGAGCGTCAGATTCTTAGTGGCAAGGATTTCGAGTCCACGACGCCGTTCGCAGTGGCGTCGACCGAGATCATGGATCGCCTGCTGCATGGCTTCGATCTCAATGAGAGCGGTGGAGTCGATCCGTTTGAAGGGGAATGTGGGCTGGATCAGATTGCCAGCTATGGTGTGTTGGTTGGCAGCATGACCCTCCTCGAAGGACCGCCTCCCGCCTAAGTTTTGCTTCAAGAAGGCCGGTGGAATCGTCCATCCCTGCTAGAATCGACTGGCAGGCCGCATCTGTACGC
>CAZHMJ010000285.1:0-5744 GCA_964533805.1 uncultured Anaerolineae bacterium
ACCGCATCCTGCCCAACGAAATGCGGTTTGTCCAGCAGGTGATGGACAAGAAAGCACTGCAGGGGCTGGTCGCCCGCAGCTATCAGAAGTTTGGCGCTGATCCGACCACGGATCTCGTGGATGCCATCAAGAACCTGGGCTTCCACTACGCCACGGTCTCCGGCACCACGATCGCGGTCTCCGACCTGACGGTGCCTGAGGAGCGCGAACAGATTCTCGCCAAGGCCAGCGCGGTCGTGGATGAAGCCGAACGCAGCTTCCGCCGCGGCCTCCTGACCGAGGAGGAGCGCTACCAGATCACCATCGACAGCTGGACCAAGGCCAAGAGCGACCTGAGCGACGTGATCAAGCAGAAACTCGATCCCTTCGGCTCGATCGCCATCATGGCCCTCTCCGGCTCGACCAAGGGTGGCTTCGGCCCCATCACGCAGTTGGCTGGCATGCGCGGACTGATGGCCGACCCGTCCGGCCGTATCATCGACCTGCCCATCCAGAGCCACTTCCGCATGGGCCTCGACGCGCTGGAGTACTTCATCTCCTCGCACGGCGCGCGCAAGGGTCTGGCGGACACTGCGCTGCGTACCGCGGACGCGGGTTATCTGACCCGCCGTCTGGTCGACGTGGCCCAGGACGTGATCGTCAACCGCACCGACTGCGAAACCGAACAGGGCATGTGGATTCGTGCCGCCGATGACGTGGCTGGTCAGACCATCGACGAGCGTATCGTCGGCCGTTTCGCCGCAGGCCCGGTCTATCACCCGCAAACGGGTGAGGTTCTGGTCGGCCGCAACGAGATGATCGACGAAGAGATCGCAGACAAGATTCTGAAGCTCAAGATTCCGGAAGTCTACGTCCGCAGCCCAATGACCTGCGCCCTGATTCACGGGATTTGCGCCCGCTGCTACGGGCGTGACCTGGGACGTGGCGAAGTCGTTGAAATCGGCTCCGCGGTCGGTATCGTGGCCGCCCAGTCGATCGGCGAGCCGGGCACGCAGCTCACCCTGCGCACCTTCCACACCGGTGGTACGGCCCAGGCTTCAGGTGACATCACCAGCGGTCTGCCCCGCGTGGAAGAACTGTTCGAAGCCCGCAAGAAGCCCAAGGGCGAGGCCGTCATGACCGATCTCGACGGCGTGGTCCGGCTTTCCCGTACCCCGGACGGCATCCGTATCGCCACCGTGATCGACAGCGCGGTCTTCAACGAGAAACACGAAGTACCGGAAGGCTACGCCCTCAGCGTTGAGGACGGCCAGCAGGTCAAGGCGGGCGACGAAATCGCCCACGAGATCGACGGTGACAGCGTTGTCGTGGCCAACATGGATGGCGAAATCTATCTGGAAGGCAGCGACGTCTACATCCGGTACGAAAACCGGATCGAGCAGGAATACGAGATTCCGTCCAGCGCGCGGCTGATGCCCGAAGTCTACGATGGGGCAAAGGTCAAAGCCGGGCAGCAGCTTACCGAAGGTGCCAAAAACCCACACCGGATTCTGCGCATCCTCGGCGCTGAGGCAACCGAAATGTACCTGCTCAACGAAATCCAGCAGGTTTATCGCAGCCAGGGTGTGTCCATCTCGGACAAGCACTTCGAGATCATGATCCGCAAGATGCTCTCGAAAGTCCAGGTTACCCGCAGCGGGAGCACCATCCTCCTGCCAGGCGAGCTGATCGATCGGCTCCAGTTGCTCAAGATCAACGAGCAGGCCATCGCTGCCGGCGGCGACCCCGCCTCCAGTGTGCCGGTGCTGCTGGGCATCACCAAGGCAGCCTTGAGCACGGACAGCTTCCTGAGCGCTTCCAGCTTCCAGCACACGATCAAGGTGCTGGCCGGCGCGGCCATCGAAGGCAAGGAAGACCCACTGTATGGCCTCAAGGAAAACGTCATCATCGGCAAGCTGATCCCGGCGGGCACGGGCTTCCAGAACTACCAGGACCGTGACGAGATCGCCCCCAAGGGGATGCTGGAGATCGACGAGTCCGAGTACGACTACATGGATGAGACCGAAGGCGACTTCAGCGACATCACCGCCTGAGGCCCCGTCTGACCCATGACCAGAACGCGGGGGCCTAACCGCCCCCGCGTTCTTTTGTCCAGCCAATAGAACGTTTGTTTTTCTTATTTGACAAATCAGGATCGCTCTCCTATGATTGGCTTCATTCCAATGAAAGCCCCGCGCGATTCGCACTTATAGTCCATGGTCAGGCTGAGAAATTAAGGAAGGAACTGGTATGGAGATTGGTGTGGTGCACCCGGTCAGCATCGATCAGCAGATGCGTGAGGCGTACCTCGATTACGCCATGAGCGTCATCGTCTCGCGCGCGCTGCCTGACGCCCGCGACGGCCTCAAACCGGTTCACCGGCGTATTCTGTACGCGATGTACGACATGGGGCTGCGCCCGGACACGCCCCACAAGAAGAGCGCGCGGATTGTCGGCGAAGTCCTGGGCAAGTACCATCCCCACGGCGATCTCGCAGTCTATGAAGCGATGGTTCGCATGGCCCAGGAGTTCGCCATGCGTTACCCGCTCATCGACGGCCAGGGCAATTTCGGGAGCATCGACGGCGATGGCGCGGCCGCGATGCGCTATACTGAGGCGCGCATGGCCCAGATGGGCCATGACATGCTGATCGACATCAGCAAGGAAACCGTCAATTTCACCCCCAACTTCGACGGCTCCCTCAGCGAGCCTGAAGTCCTGCCCTCCAGCCTGCCCAATCTCCTGGTCAACGGCACAACCGGGATCGCGGTCGGAATGTCGACCAGCATCCCCCCCCACAATCTGGGCGAAGTCTGCGACGCCTGCACGTTCATGCTCCAGAATTGGGATAAGCTGGAGGACATCGGCGTTCCGGAGCTGATGCGCTTCATCAAGGGGCCGGACTTCCCCACCGGCGGGATCATCTACCGCTCGCCTGAGAACGGCACCGACGAAGACTCGTTGCATGCCGCTTACGCGATGGGTCGCGGCAAGATCACAGTCCGCGCTAAGGTCCACCTGGAACAGATGGATCGCGGGCGCAGCCGGATCATCGTCAGTGAAATCCCATACCAGGTCAACAAAGTCAACCTGATCGAGCGTATCGCCGAGCTATCTCGACTTGGCAAACTCGAAGGGCTGGCCGACCTGCGCGATGAATCCGATCGCCAGGGCCTGCGCGTGGTCATCGAGCTGATGCGCACCGCCGACCCCAGCCAGGTCCTGGCCGACTTGTTCAAGTACACCCCGCTGCAATCGACGTTTAGTATCATCATGCTGGCCCTGGTCGATGGCGAGCCTCGCACCTTGAGCCTCAAGCAGGCGCTTAAGGTCTATCTCGACCATCGGTTGGAGATTATCCGCCGGCGCAGCGAGTACGATCTCGCCCGCGCGCGCGAGCGCGCCCACATCCTGGAAGGGCTGCTGGTCGCGCTGGACAACCTCGACGAGGTCATCGAGACCATCCGTCGCTCGCAGACGACCGACACCGCCAAGACCAACCTGCGCAAACGCTTCAACCTGACCGAAGTCCAGGCCCAGGCCATCCTCGACATGCAACTCCGCCGGCTTGCTGCCCTGGAACGCAAGAAGATCCAAGATGAGTACAAAGAGAAGATCAAGCTGATCAAGGACCTGGAAAAGCTGCTGGCCAGTCCGAAGTTGATGCGCGAGGTGATCGCGACCGAGTTGGAGACGCTGAAGACCCAGTACGGCGACCCGCGCCGCACGCTGGTCGTCACCGGCGACATCACCAGTACCGCCGCGGGTGAGCTTCTGATGCCCGATGAAGACACATGGGTCTCCGTCACGACGGACGGCCTGCTGAGCCGCAGCTTCTCGGACGAACCGCAGCGCATCACCACGAGCACGCGGGCGGCTCCAGTCGCGATCCTGGAAAGCAACACCTCCCATACGCTGTACCTCTTTACCGCGTCCGGCCAGGCGGCGACCCTCCCGGTTCACCTGCTGCCTCAGGCCGAAGACCTGTCCAACGGGACAGCATTTGCGTCTCTCGTCCCCCTCAATGCCAAGGAAGAGATCGTAGCAGCCCTCAGCCTGCCACCGACTCTGGAGGACGGCTTCCTGTTCCTGGTCACGACGGATGGCAATGTCAAACGCATCCGCGTGGAAGACCTGCCGGGCGTTTCCGCCAATGCCTTCAAAGTGTACAACGTCCCGTCCGATGCCCGGCTGGGCTGGGTATTCTACGTGCAGGAGGAGTCCCAGGTCCTGCTCCTGACAGCCCAGGGCCAGGGCATCCGGTTCGTCGTCTCCGACGTCCGGCCAACCGGTCTGCCGGCCGGCGGCATGCGCGGCGTGAAGCTGATGGGCCAGCGCGACGCAGTCGTCGGAGCGGGTCTGGTCGATGACAAACAGTACGTCTGGACGGTCACCGATACCGGCGTCGCCAAATACACGCCCATGACCGACTACCCCACCCAGGGCCGGGCCGGAAGCGGCGTCATCGCCATGAAGCTACCCAAAGATGCCCAGGGACTGGCAGCGGGTCTCGTCGGTCGCAAGGACGATCCAATCGTCGTCGTCACCAGTAAGGACAAGACGAAGTACATGCGGATCAGTCTGGCCCCGCTGGATGGTCGCAATGCCAAAGGGGACTATGTCATCTCGTTGCGCGGCGGTGAGAACGTGCGGCTGGTTGTCCCCTATGCGCCGCGAATCGAGTCCCGAAGTTCGTTAGACTCCTAAGTCTGCGCCTCCGGCTAACGCTGCCAGAAGGTGGTCGTACTCTGGCGCCTGAATCGACCAATCAAACCGGCTGACGTGCTCGCGCAGGTCAGCCGGGACCGTGTCTGGCGACTCGAGGTAGCACCGCAGTCGGCCGGTGATCTCGCCTTCCTGATAAAGGAACCGATCGTGGAATTCGGCAGGAATGAGATCAGGATAGTTCAGGCGACGGGGTAGAAATGACACACAGCCGCAGTATAGCGCCTCGACCGTGCTGATGCCGAAGAAATCATGGTGGGCCGTGCTCACCTGGACGTCAGCCGCCCACAACAGGCGTGCGTAATCCTCGAAGCGATCCACATAACCGTACTGGATCACCCGGCTGCCCAGCCATTCGCGGGCTGCCTCGAACTCCTCCGGATGCCGCCGGAAGTTCTCCCCGGTTAGGGCAACTTCAAACGCATAACCCTCGTCAGCCAGATGCACCACGGCATTCAGGAACGGGCGCGGATTCTTGTCGTATTCCCAGCGGTGATTCCAGAGGATTCGCGGCGGCCCCGGCGGCCGCACGGCTGGCTCGAACCCATCAAATCGCCGAAGCGACAGTCCGGGTGGAAGCACCCTGGATTTGCGCCGAAGCAATTCAACCGTCTCCAGTTCCCAGAAATCAGGGTAATGCTTCAGAAGGCGCGGCAGCTCGTCGAGAAACGAATCGCGATGGTACCGGCTGTTGAACAGCAGGATATCCGCAGCCATCGCGCTGGCATAATTGATGAACGCCAGGTGATTCTGCCATTCCTTACGCTGGCGCGAGCCAATAGGATAGGTCAACTGGTTCTCGTGGAAATACAGCGCGACGGGCAGGCCCCCCGTCACCGAGCGCGTCAACGCCAGAAACGTCGTCAGGTCGAGCATATCGCTGGCCAGGACCACGTCCGGCCGGACCCCAGCCTCCAGGAACATCCGCGCCAGCGTCACGGCTCCGCCGTGCATGCGCCACATCCAGTAGGCGCCTGGCAGGCTGAAAACCCGTACCTCATGCCGGCTATGGGCGCGGTAGCCCTCTAGCCAGGCGTGGT
>CAZHMJ010000286.1:0-5718 GCA_964533805.1 uncultured Anaerolineae bacterium
CATACGCGAGCGCGAATTCTTCGGCGGACATCGGTTCCCGAACGGCCACTTCGCGCGGGAGAAGGTTCACGGGCAGCATTTGGACATCGCCCATCTCATAGGGCCGGGCGGGGTTGGGCGGACCGGCGGGGCTTCCGTTGTTGTCGAGCGGCACATCGATGTAGGTGCCCGCCAACGCGGTGTAGCTGGTTCCGCCGACCGTGACGTGCGCCGAGCCTTCAATCACGCGAACGATCATGCGCTGGCCGGGGGCCGCCTGGAAGAAGACGGTCGAGCCTAACTGCACATCGACCTCGTTGATCAGGAAGGTGATCCGGCCCATGCCGTGCGGGGTCTGGATGACCATGCCGCTCTGGGGTGCTTCGGTGCAGGGGGCATCGTCCAGCCCACTCTTGAAGGTGAACGCCTGCATCGGCCCATACCACGGCCCGCCGCTGCCGACGGGAAGCGAAGCGAGCGCCTGGGCGTCCGCCTGGACAAGCTCGGCCCAGACCCAGGCCGTCCCCCCTGTCTCCAACTGAACCTCATACCAGTCCCGCGCCGCGTTCGTCGCCCCCAACAAAAGGGCCGTCCCGGCCGGCACGCTGCCGATCACGTTGGCATTGGTCGTTGGCCGGCTGCGCAGATTGGCCGCGCTCCGTGTTTCGGCGGAGATAGACACCGGCTCGTCGCCCGGCTCGACCGCGTTTTCCAGGGTCACGTCGCCCATCAGCAGGAAGCGCACCGCCTGCCCTGGCAGCGTCTCCGGCAGGTTGGCCTGGAGGTTCAGCACCGCCACGCCCCACTGCTGCGCCGTCACGTCCAGCGGCGCGGTGTGGATCGTGCGCAGGTCGGCCAGCGGCACGCTGTCCGCCGGGGCGCTGAAGGCCAGGTCGTCCCGCGCCTGGAAGAATTCGGCGTCCACCCGAAAGTGGCCGTAACACGCCTCGTCGCGCCCCAGATCGGCGCAGGCCGTGCCGACCTCGGCCAGCGCGATGTCCACCAGAGCCGGGCAGGTGTCGTCCTCGCCGCCCTGGGCCAGGACGGGCATCCCGGCCCCAAGCAGCCCGATCAGAATCAGCCCAGGCCCAGCCGCGCTGAGCATCCCCTTTTTCCAGGAAACCAGAACGTTCATGTCAGGCACAACCTCCTAGCGCACCGTGATCGTGCAGGTATCCACCCAGGAGCCTCCGGGGTTCGCCCCCTCGGACTCATCCCGATCAAGATGACAATCCGGCCAGTGCTGGAACCAGTTGAAGATCACGGACAGGGTATGCTGCCCCGGCGGCAGGCCAGGTACCGTCCAAGAGCCATGCACGGAGATCGGGCACTCAGCGTCGCCAGTGTGGTCGTAGCGGCGGCTGCTCGACTCGCCGTAGGACACCCCGTCGACCGTGAGTGTCATGCTATAGTAGTTATACGAATTGGCGGCCAGATCTTCGGTGCGGGCCGCCGTCGCACCCCAGACGATGAACGGCGTGTTGGCCGGGACGGGGATTGGGAAGGCCCCGCCCGTATAGCGCCAGTAGGTCACGTCCACGATCGAGGGGATCTGCTGGGTGGGCGCGTTGGGGTCCGGGGTCGGCGGCGGCATCGGGGTCGGCGCGGCCACCGGCGGGAGCTGGTCGCAGCCCGGCGAAACCGTCACCATATCGCTCCGAATCCAGGTGTTGTCGTCCAGCAGCCACCAGCGGATGTTGTCCGACCCGATGGCCTGGCCCTCGCCCATCAGCATCTGCCCCGCGCCGAGCGTGCCCGCATTGTCGAATTCGGTGCCCGGCCCCTCGCGCTTATTGGTGAGCTGGTTGGCCGTCACCCGGCACAGCGAGCCGGTCGTATCCTCCTCCGTCAGATAGTACAGGTCGGACTCGCACACGTCGTCCAGCCAGGGGTTCTCGCCGGAGACGGGCACGTCGCCATGGATCGCCGGCTCCCACTTGCCCGTCATCCAACTCACCATCCGGCCCGCGGCCAGGCAGGCCTCGCGCAGGGCGAACTCCACCCCGGCTTCGCTGCGCAGCACCTCCAGGCGTGAGTCGAGATCGACCCAGCCCTCGTCGTTGAGCGTGATCGCGAAGTAATTGCCCGGCACATTCATCCGGTAGCGCCACACCCCCAACTGGAAGTCCACCTCGCCTTCCAGCAGCATGCCGTGCAGGTAGCGCTGGCCCTTGACCTCGACCGTCTGGAACAGGATCGAGGAGCCGACCTGCATCTCCAGCCCGTTGATGTTGAGCGCGACCTGGGTGCCGGTCGTGTTTTCGACCAGCAGGCCGTTAGGCATCTCGTGGCAGCCCGGCTCGGCCAGCCCGGAGCTGAAGTAGACCGCCTGCATCGGCCCGTAGTCCGGGCTGAGGTCGGCCGGGTCGACCACCGGCAGCGCGGCCAGCGCCGCCGCGTCCGCCGCGCTGACCAGCTCGCCCCACACCCAGGCCGTCCCGCCCTCCGCCAGCGCCACCCGGTACCAGTCCCCGGCGGCCGTCACCCCGGTCAGGGTCAGATTGGCCCCGGCGGCGAGGCTGGTCACAACGTTGGTCGCTGTGGAAGGCTGGCTGCGCAGGTTCGCGCCGGTCGTCGTCACCGCGCCGACCGCGACCCGTTCGGCGGCGGACGGCTCCACCCGGTTTTCCAGGGTGACGTCGCCCATCAGCAGGAAGCGCACCGCCTGCCCCGGCAGCGTCTCCGGCAGGTTGGCCTGGAGGTTCAGCACCGCCACGCCCCACTGCTGCGCCGTCACGTCCAGCGGCGCGGTGTGGATCGTGCGCAGGTCGGCCAGCGGCACGCTGTCCGCCGGGGCGCTGAAGGCCAGGTCGTCCCGCGCCTGGAAGAATTCGGCGTCCACCCGAAAGTGGCCGTAACACGCCTCGTCGCGCCCCAGATCGGCGCAGGCCGTGCCGACCTCGGCCAGCGCGATGTCCACCAGGGCCGGGCAGGTGTCGTCCTCGCCGCCCTGGGCCAGGGCGAGCGTCCCGGCCGCCAGCAGGATCACCCCTACCAGCACAATCACCGCCACCACCCCTACCAGCCAGAATTGTCGTCGCACGTCATCCTCCTTCGTTCAGGTCTCGATGGCTGTGGGACACGATTCAATTCAACACAGATTTCACGGATTTGAAGGATTATCACGGTCTCAAATCTGTGTTTATCCGTCCAATCTGTTGAATCTGTGTTGAATTGAAATGTCCCAATCGCACCTCCCGGCCACAAGCCGGATTGTTCCTCGCTTCACAATATACACTACAATGATACAGGTTCTACTTAAAACAGGAGCAGGTTCCATGTGTAAAAAACTTTGCTTTTTTCTGCTGCTCGTGATCCTGGCGCTGCCCGTTCCGGGACCCGCCCAGGCGCAAGACCGGCCGCCGGTCCGCGTCGTGATGCTCGGCGGGCAAAATCTGTGGGAGATCGATCAAGGCGGCATCCGCCAACTGACCAGCGAGGGGAGTATCGTCGACGCGGTGCTGTCGCCGGATGGGACCCGGATCGCGTATGCGCAGACATCCCCGCTGGCGATCGAAGCCTTCGATCTGTACGCCGGATCGCCGCCCCTGCCCCGCGATATCCACGTGATCGATCTGGACACCCACGTGATCACGACCCTCGCCGGGCAGCCGCCGGACGCGGCCCTGGTCAACGATCCCGCGCGGGACAATGCGATCCTGCACTCCACGCCGGCCTGGTCGCCGGATGGCACGCGGCTGGCCTGGGGCGAACTGCACTACCCCTCTTACGCGGCGGAATCAAACCGGATCATGGTCTACGATTTCGCCACGGGCGAAACCCGCGCGCTGCTCAGCGATCTCCCCTTCAACAGCGGGCTGCCCGTCCCCCAGGAACCTGGGTGGGGCGGCGGAATCGCGGTGATGCGTCAAGAACCGCATCCCAGCGGCAGCAACACGCTCCGTACGCTCCTGGTTTACAGCGACCAGGATGGCAGCCTGCTCACCTCGACCGTGCTGCCCGACGATTACCTCGCCCATCTCTGGGCCAACGTCAACGGGCAAGCTCGGATTGTGGTGCGCCTCTTTTCGGGTCGCCTGGACGTGATCAATCCGCAGACCGGGGAACTTGAGCCTGCTCCCGGCGATCTCCAACTCTACAACCCCCTCGTGGCAGACTCGGCCGCCATCCGGCTGATGACGTACCCCGGCGTGATGTGGCCCGATCTCTATCGTTGGGCGCTGACCTACCCCAACGGGCAGCGGCTCGTGCCGGAAAAGTGGCTCGCGGTGGACACCGCGATCGCGCTGGCACCCGATGGGCAGTCCGTGGCCGTGTCCAACAGCGATAACACCCTGGATGTCTACTGGCCCGACAGCACGGTGCTGCATGGCGGCACGCTGAATGTGCCGGCCACGCAGTTATTCTGGGGGCCGGTGGCGTGGCGGCTCGTCCCGCTGACCGAGTGCGACGGGGCGCTGCCGTCGATGATTCGCGCCACGGAAACGGTGAAGGCCGTCAGCCCGGTCAACCTGGTGAGCGAGCCTGCACAGGGGGACGTGCTGGCTCAGATTCAGCCGGATACGCTGTTGACCGTCCTGTCGGGGCCGGTCTGCAATGGGGGCATGGTCTGGTGGGAAGCGATCGATCAGAGCACGATCGGCTGGATCGCCGAAAGTGATAGCAGTACCTATTTCGTGATCCCGACCGCCCAGGCCGGGTAAGCCATCCCACCGCAATCATGGGGCCTGCGCGGGTTGAATCGTCCAGCAGGCCGTGGTGCGCGGACGGCACCCAGGGCTGGCCGGCCGAAGCGGACGCGGCGGCGTACTTCCTGGAATAGGTGATCGGTCTCCGCACTGGAAAGGGACGAACATCGATGCGACGATTCTTGCTGCTGATCGGTTGCGCCCTGGCCCTCCTGCTGGGGGGCGCACTCAGCGCCGCGCAGCCGGTGACGGTGCCTGTGGTGTTCCCCGTACATGGGACCTACGCTTTTCCAAGAGGCCATCACGAGCTCTATGGTATGGATACGTTCACGGGGGAGTTAGACCTCCTCGCGCAGAACAACTTACCCCTAGGGGATCCTGCCTGGAACACGACCGGCCAACACCTGGCTTTTCGAGATGGGCGCATTGCTACCACGATCCTCGATATGGCGACAGGTGCCCGACAGGTGATCCCCGCCTTTCCAGACCGCACGATGTCCTGGCCCGAAGATTGGTCGTCTGATGAAACACACATTCTCTATATATCAGTCGACTCCACAGCCGGGAGAATCTTCGCCTACAATCTGGATATCGTGGATTTGGCTTCGGGGACATTCACCAACCTGCTGCACTATGACGTCGACCAGCCGTTAATCAATGTGCCACTGCCTCCCCTGCCTCAGGGGGTCAGTGGGCTGACGTTCGTGCAAATCGTCCAGGCCAGTTGGAACCCCGTCCATGACGAATGGATCGCGCTGCAACTCATCGGGTTCACGCCAGATTTCAACATGGCCGAACAAGTCTCTGGAGCGGGCTTTCCTGTGACTGTGGTCTACAACCGTGCTACAGGTCAGATGCTCCCTCTCGATCAGTTGATCCCCGACCTCATTTCCTCCGCGCCGCTGGTCTGGAATTCCGATGGCACACGCCTGATCGTGCAAACCAGACGTTTCTGGCTTCAGCACATGCGCCAGTATGTCGTGACATTCCGCGAGATTGCTGGAAACTGGACGCTAAACGTGATCGACTTTGTCGAAGAAGATGTCACCATCATCGACTGGCTGGGCGTCGGCGACCTGCTCCTGGCCTC
>CAZHMJ010000287.1:0-5705 GCA_964533805.1 uncultured Anaerolineae bacterium
CAACCGCTCAGTCCGCTTCAGCGGACTTCGTGTCCGTAGCCGGGGACTTGAGTCCCCGGCGTGACCACAGCGCCATCATTGCCTGCTTCGTGTCTCGTCAAAACGCTTATCTTGACGCCTGTGGGGCGGTTCGCGTCGATGCGAAGCATCGCACCGCCCCTACGGATGACCCATGTCGGCCGGATCGCTCAACCAGGCCGCGTCCCTTCGCTTTTCAATTCAAAATTCAAAACTCAACATTCAACATTAGCCTTTACCCCGCGCCTTCCGCCGTCGGAGTCTCGGACGGCTCCGCCACGGGCGACTGGCACAGGCGCAGCCCTTCCCGGATAAAGCCCAGGATGCGATCCGACTGGGTGCGTTCCAGCGACTCCTGGAGCAGCGGCACGGCCAGGTCGCAGCGATCCAGATAGTAGTACGCCAGTCCGCGCACGTAGTAGCAGTAGATGCTGTCCGCGCCGTTGGCCACGCACTGCTCGAAGGCGTCCACCGCGTCCTGGTAGCGGCTCTGCATGTAGTATACCAGCCCGATCTGGCGCCAGGCATCGGCGTAGGTCGCGTCGATATCGAGCGCCTGCTGGCAGTACTCCTCGGCCCGCACATCCTCGCGCAGGTTGAAGTAGGTCTCGCACAGGCGCAGCATGGCCCGGGTGTTGGAAGGCTTGATCGCCAGGACGCGCTCGTAGGCGGCGATGGCCGCCTGCACATTGTCCAGCGCGCGATACTTTTCCGCCACCTCGAAGTACAGGAAGTCCAGCGCCGGATGGAGAGCGATGGCCGCTTCCAGGGCCTGGGCGGCTTCCTCGCGCGCGCCGACCCAGGTCAGGGCGTAGGCATAGGCCCGGTAGGTATCCATCAGGTTCGGGTCGAGCGCGACCGCCTGCTCGCCCATGTCCAGCGCCTGGTTCCAGCGCCCGATGTCGGCATACGGCCAGGTCATGGCCGCGTAGAGGGGCGCGAAGTCCTCGCCCAACTCCAGCGCGGCCAGCCCGACCGAGATCGCCTCGTCCAGCCGGTCGAGCTGGTAGAGCGCCCCGACCTTGAGGGTCGGGCCGCGCGGGTCGGTCCGGTCGGCGGTGATCACCCGCTCGGCGATCTCCAGGCCTTCCTCGCCCCGGTTGAGCAGGAGCAGGGCATGCCCGTACTCGTACAGGTAATCGACGTTGGCCGGGTCGAGCCGCACCGCCTCGCCATAGGCCGCGACCGCCGCTTCCAGGTCCCCGTTCAGGTAGGCGGTGTAGCCCTGGCGGGCCTGGGTTGGCGCGCTCAGGGTCGGAGTCGGCGGCTCGCCGAACATGGCCGCGACCTGGCCCCGGATCGCGTCGAACTGCCAGATCACCAGCCCGGCCCCGGCGGCGACGATCAGCAGCAGAATCAGGCTCAGCCGGGAGACTCCCCGCCGGACCTGGCCGCCAAAGTGCAGGTTGGAACGGTCGCGCCGGATCTGCATGGTCAGAAGATTCCGATGGGCGTCGGCACGGGGGTGGGCGTCGGCGCGGGGGTAGGGATGATCGACTCGTCGAAGCTCGAATCGGCCTCGATGCACAGGTACAGGCCGTCCAGGATGTTGGTCCGGATCAGCTCGTCCTGGGTGTAGTTGAGCGCCTCCTGCAGGATTGGCACGCCCTGGGCGCATTCGCCCAGCCGGTAGTAGGCCAGCCCGCGCAGGTACCAGCACTCGATGTAGGTCGAGCCGGAGAGGGCCACGCACTGGTCGAAGGCCTCGATCGCGCTTTCGTAATTGCGGCGGGTGTAGTAAATCATCCCGACCTGCTTGAGGGCGCGGGCGTCGTCCGGGTCGCGCTCCAGGGCCTGCTCGCACCAGTA
Organism: uncultured Anaerolineae bacterium; assembly: GCA_964533805.1. Classification (GTDB taxonomy): domain Bacteria; phylum Chloroflexota; class Anaerolineae; order Aggregatilineales; family Ch27; genus JARKOQ01. The sequence goes on from CAZHMJ010000287.1 coordinate 1,828, forward strand.
CTGGGCCGAATCGTCGATGCGCATGGTGAAGTAGGTCTCGCACATGCGGACCATGGCCTTGGTATTCTCCGGCTGAAGCTCCAGCACGTGCTCGTAGATGCCGATCATGGATGCGTAGGCCTTGAGGCCGGAATAGGCGCCCGCCAGCTCGAAGTACAGGAAGTCCAGGTTGGAGTTGATCTGGATCGCGGCCTCAAGCTGCTCCACCACCAGGTCGTAGCGCCCGATCCAGTTGAGGGCCAGGGCGAACTGGCGGCGGGCGTCCAGGTTGTTGGGATCGAGTTCCACCGCCTGCGCGCCCAGCTCGCGGGCGCGGCCCCAGCGGCCGGTGGTCTGGTAAGCCGCCGAGAGGAAGGCGTAGGTCGGCGCGAAGTTGGGATCGATTTCCAGCGCGGTCAGGCCGACCGGGATCGCTTCCTCGGCGCGGCCCAGGCTGTCCAGGGCGTAGACCTTGAGGGCGTAGCCGCGCGGGTCGTTCGGGGCGGCGGCGATGGCCTGCTCGGCCACGGCCAGTCCTTCCTCGCTCTTGTCCTGGAGGAGCAGCATCCGCCCGTATTCGTACAGGTAGTCGATATTGGCCGGGTCCAGGCGGCTGGCGCTGGCCAGGGCGACTTCGGCGGCGGCCAGGTCGCCGGCCATGTAGGCGGTGTAGCCCTGGTTGGCCAGGGTCGGCGCGGCGACGGTCGGCGGCGGCGGCTGGACCATCGCCAGCACCTGGGGCTGGAGGGCATCGAACTGCCAGATGACGGCGATCACGGCAGCCATGGCCGCCAGCCAGGCCAGCAGGAACAGGAGTCGCGTCCGTCCATGGTGGGGCGTGAAGTGCAGGTTGGAGTACTGCCGGTTGATCCGGATTCCGCGTCGCATCAGTCGTTCGCCAACTCATCCCGGCGCGACACGCCGCGCCATTGTTTCTCTCTCGATCCTACCATACAACGGCCCACAAACAGCGAACCGGCGGGCCAGCGCACCCAGCCTGCGCCATACCCCCCGGTGTTCTTTTGACCGTATCGCGGGCCAGAGGATAGCGCATCCCGCCCCGGCTGGCAAGGGCGGGTAGAGGCCAGAGACCAGAGGCAAGAGGCAAGAAAAAGCGCCTAAGCGGCAAGCGTCGAAGCGTCAAAACAGAGACCAGAGACCGTGCAACCTTCGGCTGCGCCGGGGCCGGGGGCCGGTGTAGGGACGGGTCACTGACCCGTCCGTCGTATCAAACGGCCGATCTTGATGGAAAGGAACGCAGCGGGGAAGACTGTTCAATGGCGTCTTTGCAGTTCGCTTTGCTTTTACGCTTTTTCCGGCGCATTCGTGTCGCCGGACTGATCCGGCCCGGACTCACCCGGCCCGGCCAGCAGCGCGCCGAATTCGGCCAGGTCGGGCTGGAAGTAGAAGTTGATCCAGCCCAGGTCGCTGGGCGGGTTGGGCTGGGGCGGATCGACCCAGCGCACCGGGCGGATGAAGCGCCGGTCCTTGCGCTGCGCCTCGATCAGGTCCAGCGCGTAGCGCCACTCCTGCTCCACGTACTTCGATCCGGCCGAGTTCTCCGACCAGAACAACTGGAAGATGTCGGCCCGGTCGATCATCGCCATCAAAGCTTCGTTCCAGTCCTCCCCGGCGCGCAGGGTGGTCATATCGCGCAGGTAGGTGTAACCCAGGGTCAGGACGGCGGCCTCGACCAGCCGGGCGATGGCGATGTCCTTGTGGCTGTAGCTGCAAAAGACGGCCTGATAGGCTTTGCCCTCGGCCTGCTGGATGTCCGGGCTGGCCGCGCTCTGGCTGACGTAGATCGAGACCGGCACCTCGCCCACGATCACCCCTTCGACCTGGAAGGTGATCGCGCCGTTGGCCGCTTCGTCCAGCGGGGCGCTGACCGCCTGGAACTCGAACTCGAAGCGGTGCCAGTCCTTGCGGAAGCGCACCGAGGCGCTGGGCGGGTTGAACTCCAGGCCGGGCACATCCGGCGTGGCGATGACCAGCGCCCCGCCGGGGATTGCGCCCAGCGCCGGGCGGTGCGTCACGCGCACGTCGTCGCGCGGGCCGAGGCGCTCCTTGGCGTCCGCGCTGACCGCGTCCGCCGCCGATTCCCTGAACAGGTAGGCCAGCAGCGGGTGCCACGTCTCGTTGTCCGGCGGGGTATCGCCGCGCGGCTTGACTTCCTTGGGGTAATGGGCCGCGAACTGGAGCGCGTCCGCCGGAGCTACCGCATCCGCGGGCTGCGGTTGTGGCTCGGCTTCCGGCTCCGGCTGGGGCGGGGCCTCGTCCTCCTCGGCCCGCGCCTCTTTCTCCATCTTCTCGGACTTTTTCAGGTCGCCGGGGGTCCGGCCAAAGAGCCGGTCATCAGCAGGAGTCGGGGTGACGATCACCTCTTTCCCGGAATCGCGCAGGCTCTCGAGCGCGGCCCGTGCTTCCTCGGCCCGCCGCTTGATCCGCTCGGCCAGCGTCTCGCCGCCGGGCTGCGGCTCGGCCGGTTCCGGTTTGACCACCGGCGCGGGGGGATGGACGATCTCGGCCAGGTCCGGGTCGTTGATCACGAGGACGTCCTTTTCCAGCTCCCCGATCTTTTCCTTGGGAACATAAACGACCGGCACATCAATGTCCCCGCCGATGGGCGTGCCGTGGGGGACGCGCGGTCGGTCGCTCTCCGGCTGTTTGGGCATCACCGGCCCGGGGGCTTCCGCCTGCTGTTGCTCCGTCGCCTTATCACCCCCGCTGCTTTGCTCCGCGTCGATGTTCGCCGGGGTTGGCTTGTCGTCTCGCTCCTGGCGTGAAGGGATGCGCGGATTCACCAGCGAGGCCGGGCCGAACCGGCGCAGCACTGCGATCCCCACTACCAGGAGCAGCCCGACGATGATCAGCGGGTTGTCGCGCAGGAAAGCGACGATCGAGTCGGTCAGCGATTCTTGTCCCATGCCGGTTGCCCTCTCCGCCGAAAAACGCCTCTGTCATGTCGATTATACGGCGATCAGGGGGAAACATTGAAAGGCAAATCAGGGGCAAAAGCCTGAATTGCTGGTATTTTGTCAGACGTTGTTATCTAGTTCTTGTGTGAGGGAAGAACTCGGTGGTCAGAAAAACCTACCAGAAATGTGCTCCAATTGAGACAAAGCGGATCTTACCATAACCATTTCATCTGGGGTAATTTCATCTGGATGAGCATCGATTCTGAATTCGTTGACTAACTGCATATTTAGGTCGAATTTCTTCTTATTCTCGAATGTTTTTTCGAAGATAGCCCATTCTGCCAACACGAGCTTCCTGATTTCGTCAAAGTAAAAGTCACATTTTCGAGGTTCAAATATCTCAGCGAACTGGATATTCGGATTTTTTTGAGAATATGAAATGTGTTTCAAAACTTTCTGTCTCGCGACTTCTTCCCCGTAATTCGCACGCATTAGCTGCTTGATTATTGTCTTGAGCTGTACTTCGAGTTTGTTCCTTCGATTAGTTATCTCTGCGCGTGCGTCATCGGCTGTTTCGTGGCTATGTTTTCGAGGATTCCTTTCCTGTAAATAACGTTTGACAATATCGATTTTAAAATCGTATTGCCCATTGTATTCTTCAATAATCCCGTACCCCTTAAGATGATTTGTCAGGGAGGGTGTGTCGTGAGCAAATTGGGTGAACTGCTCAATTTCATTATTTGCCAAAAAAAGCAGCATATCATATTCATCACGATAGTATTTATTCAATACTTCTAATATTAATTCTATATAACCTTCAGATTTGTTATAGAAATCCTTTAGTGCCTTTTCGTAAATTTGTCGGGTTATTTTTGTTGGTCTGGCAATCGTATCAGTGTGATTGTGCAATTCACTGCAAACCATGCGCATTAAAAACGGATGTCCTCCTAGATCCTCAGTAAGTTTTGCATATATTGTCTC
>CAZHMJ010000288.1:0-5667 GCA_964533805.1 uncultured Anaerolineae bacterium
GTATTCCGCGCCGATCTGACCTTGAATGGCCTGTCCATACTGAAGCTCCGGCAACCCTGCGAAATCCGGCGGCTTCGGGCGGGTAAAAGGCACTGCGGCACTGGCCTGATCACCCGTTCCCCCGGAGATGAGAAGTTCGTAGCGACCGGTCGAAGAACCGTTCTGACGGCCAAGTCGAGTTGCTACAACGGTATACTGGCCCATAAGAGGCAGCACCGCCGCCAGTTCGGCATTGCCTCGGCCGCCACTGTCCTGGTCGTTCACCTGTCCGGCAAAAGTATAGCGCTCCTCCCAGGTGGTATCTGAAAGCTGGCTCTCCACGCGTGCTCCAGGAGCGATCGGCACAGACAGCGACTCGTTCACCGCTGTAGCAGTACCACTCAACGCGACCGCATACGCTCCTTCCTGGCTAAGGTCACTCAGGGCAAGCCCGGCAAAATAGACTCCGTCCGCAGGGATCGTGAACACAATTTCCTGCCCGGCAGAATCACTGGCCATTTCGCCAAAGGTGCTGTCGTACAGCAGCAACACGGCCCGCAAATCCAGGCTGAGCATGGCTTGCACGCGAATCTCGCTCCCCGCCTGTGCTTGAAACCAGAATAGGTGAAAACTATCCTGCCCGCTCAACCGGCCCCGCACCGTATCGCCATAATCCAGCGAGGCCAGCACACCGCGACGCGAATCGCCGCTGCCCGAACTGCCCAGCAAGGTCAGACGGTAATCTCCCTGACTCTGTCCAGCCTCACCGTCCTGGCCGTACCGGGTTGCCTCGACGACATAGTCACCGTCTGCGGGCAAAACCATTTCCAACCGGGCATTGAATCCCCCGGCACCATCATCGTCCTCGCCAATCAGATTCAGTTGAGCGTCGCCAATCAGCAGCAGCGGGTCCAGATTGCCTGAGACTGCCTCCATGATGAGTTCGACCACTTCCCCCCGGCGGCCGCTAAAACTATACTGCTGGAAAAAATGAGCGTCATCGATCGTGCCACTGACCGTCTGCCCATATTGGATAGGAATGCGCTCTTGCTGCAACGGTCTGGCCTGCACAGGCTGAGTCGCAGCTACCAGACTGACTGCCAGCCAGATGCCCATCCGTCTCCACCAGGTGACCGCCATCCAGTCCTCCTGTGCCTGTCGTATCTCAGCACCCGTCTGTATTGTATCTGGTTTCCCTGGGATGGATGGAATTCATTTGACCGCTCCCAGCTTTGCGGTAGGATTGGTTCTCGCATAGTTCACCTAAGGGATGTCGTTGTGACGTGGCGCTGCAAGTTCCCCCCTTCGAAGATCGCGCTTTGGATAAAGATGGCAGCCTTTTTCTTGATCCTCCTGCTGATCCAGCGCTCTGAACCGGCCACAGCTCAAACACCACCTCAATCCATACCACAGGCATGCGGCTCGCTCGGCCGCATTGTCACCCGTCCCAGTCTCGACCCGGTCCGATTCTGTCCGGAATACCTCATCTCAGAGTTATCCCACAGCGATCTACCAGCGATCGCCTCGATCGTCTACGCGCCCGACTGCGCCGATCTACCATCCCCCCCTCCCTGGTGCGGTAGGCTATTCTTCACGCGTCCCGATCAGGGCACACTCCAGTGGATCGGCGACTTCGATCCGGAGACGCAGGACTACGCGATCCACACCTTTGCCCAGGGTCTGGACACCCCAACCGGACTTACCTGGCTCGACGGAGCCTGGTATGTGCTGGGGAACGGCGTACTCTACCGCCTGGAAGATACGGATACAGATGGTCAATCGGACTCACAGACGATCATTGTGAACGATCTCCCCTCCGGTTCTGGCGTATGGAGCGGCAGTCTGAATATTGGCCCTGGCCACCGACTGTATTTTACTCAGGGGGCAAGCTGTGATGCCTGCGTGGAGTCTGATCCTCGCCGGGCAACCCTGCTCAGTCTCAACCCGGATGGGACTGATCTGCAGATTGTGGCCAAGGGCCTGCACGCTGCGTTTGATTTTGGCTGGCATCCTGTCACAGGCGATCTGTGGATCTCCGAAAGTGGGCCAACTATTGGGGGTGAATCGCGGCCCCTGGATGAACTGAACCGGCTGACCGGCATGGGCCAACATTTCGGGTGGCCATACTGCTTTGAAGGGCCTGAGGGGGCTTTTCAGAATACCACCCTTCAAGTCCCCGACGCTGATTTCTGCGCCAGGACCGAACAGCCTGCCGTCACCCTACCTCCGCACAGCGCCCCTGCCGGCCTCACCTTATACAGAGGCAATGCGTTTCCGGAGATGGACAGCGATTTCTTGCTCGTCACAAGCGGTAGTTGGAACCGTCGCCTGCCCACTGGATATACGCTATATCGGGTATGCTTTGACTCACAAGGCAAACTGGAAAACTGCGCCGCCGCTGACGGGCAACCGGTACTGGACAGCCAGGGGACTCCCACGCCTCTGGAGAATATCATCCCCGTTGACGCCTACTACCGCGACCACAGCCTGGAGTCGCTGCACATCACCGGCCAAAGCTTCTATCCTGACCATCCAGTGGACGTGGCTGTCAGTTCCGAAGGATGGATTGCGATTGCGCTCATGGAAGGCTCGATCATTCAGGTTCGTCCTGCTCCAATCGCCAGCGCCAACCCTTAGCACTCGCATAAGAAGTGTGCTAGAAATGCTTGACACCCCCTACTGACTTTGGTAAACTACCCACAGAAATTAGCACTCCTTGTTTGACAGTGCTAATTTCTAGCATTTTTCTAACACACTCGCTGCGACCAATAGCGTCAATACTCATCAAATGTCTGGAGGAGGATAGCTGGCTATGGCTCTCAAACTGAGACCCCTGGGTGATCGCATTGTGGTAAAGCCGAATGAGGGCGAAGAAAAAACTGCCACCGGGCTGTACCTGCCAGAGACGGCCAAAGAAAAGCCTCAGCAGGGCGAAGTAATTGCGGTTGGGCCTGGGCGCTTCGACGACGAAGGCGACAAGCGTATCCCCCTGGATGTCAAGGTCGGCGACCTGGTGCTCTTTGCCAAGTACGGCGGCACTGAGATCAAACTGGATGGCGAAAAACTGCTCATCCTCAAGGAAAGCGATATCCTGGCTGTTATCGAGTAAGTCAGCACCCTTTCTAGAGTTCTCAATTCTACTTGCTGGAGGAAGATAGACCCATGCCCAAGCAACTCGTCTTTCGTGATGATGCCCGCAAAGGTTTGAAGCGCGGCGTTGATAAGCTCGCCGATGCGGTCGTAACCACTCTCGGCCCCAAGGGCCGGAATGTTGCCCTGGATAAGAAGTTCGGCGCCCCCACCGTCACCCACGACGGTGTGACCGTGGCCAAGGAAATCGAGCTGGAAGACCCGTTTGAGAATATGGGCGCGCAGCTTCTGAAGGAAGCCGCGACCAAGACCAACGACATTGCCGGCGACGGCACCACCACGGCGACCCTGCTGGCCCAGACGATAGTCAATGAAGGTCTGAAGAACGTGGCCGCTGGCGCCAACCCCATGCTGCTCAAGCGCGGCATCGAAGTGGCAACCAAGAAAGTCTCCGAAGCCCTGCGCGGCATGGCCATCGACATCAGCACCAAGGACAAGATCGCTGCGGTGGCCGCCATCAGCGCCCAGAATCAGGAAATCGGCGACCTGCTTGCCGAGGTGATGGACAAGGTCGGCAACGACGGCGTGATCACCGTTGAGGAGAGCAAGGGTCTGGAGTTTGAGACCGAGTACGTCGAGGGTATGCAGTTCGACCGTGGCTACATCAGCGCGTACTTCATCACCAGCAGCGACACGATGGAAGCCATCATTGAGGAACCCTACATCCTCATCTACGACAAGAAGATCTCGGCGGCTCAGGACATCGTCCCGATCCTCGAGAAGTTGGTCCAGGTGGGCAAACGCGATCTGGTCATCATCGCCGAAGACGTTGACGGCGAAGCCCTTGCGACCCTGGTCCTGAACAAACTGCGCGGCATGCTCAATGTCCTCGCAGTCAAGGCGCCTGGCTTCGGCGATCGCCGCAAGGCCATGCTGCGCGACATCGCGATCCTGACTGGCGGTCAGGTCATCACCGAAGAGATGGGCCGCAAGCTGGAGACCGTTCAGATCGCCGATCTCGGCCGGGCTGGCAAGGTCGTCAGCACCAAGGACGAGACCGTGATCATCGACGGCGCGGGCGACGAGAAGGAAATCGCGGGCCGCGTCGAAGAAATCCGGATCGAGATCGAGAACAGCACCAGCGACTACGACAAGGAAAAGCTCCAGGAGCGTCTGGCCAAGCTGGCCGGCGGCGTGGCAGTCATCCGCGTTGGCGCTGCGACTGAGGTTGAGCTCAAGGAAAAGAAGCACCGCGTCGAAGATGCCCTAAGCGCGACTCGCGCGGCCGTTGAAGAAGGCATCGTGCCCGGCGGTGGTGTGGCCCTGCTCAACGCCATGGCGGTCCTGAATGACGTCGAACTGGCCTACGACGACGAGAATACCGGCGTCCAGATCCTGCGCCGCTCGCTCGAAGAGCCGATGAAGAAGATCTCCGCCAATGCGGGCGAAGATGGCGCCGTCATCATCCAGAACGTGCGCCGTGCCCAGGCCGAGAAGAAGAACCAGAACATCGGCTACGATGTTCTGACCGGTGAGTACATCGACATGATCGACCGGGGCATCATCGATCCGGTGAAGGTGACCCGCGGCGCGCTGGAGAATGCGGCCAGTATCGCAGCGATGATCCTAACCACCGAAGCCCTGATCACCGATCTGCCCGAAGAAAAGGCGCCCCCTGCGCCCCCTATGCCGGAGTACTAGACCGGCGGACTGACAAGAATGGAGGGGAGCTGTTCGACAGCTCCCCTTTTTCTATTCCACCCGAATTGCGATCCCCTCGATTTTTTTATACACTGACAGCAGACCTCCAAGAAGGTATGGCTCAGTGACCAGACAGCGTATCCTCGTCATTCGCTCTGACAACAGCATCCCGCTGCCGGGCTTGGATGCCCTGATTGCGTCAGGAAGTTATGCGATCACGGTCGCTGAGCGCCAAATCGTCGACAATCTCTTCCTGGAAGCCCTCCAGCCAGCTCTGATCATCATTGAAGTCAACTTTCCCAACGAAACCGAGCAATCCGCTGAAACAGCGGCCCTCTCCGGCGTGGCAGGCACCAGGCATCTGATTCTGACCCATGACATTGACCGGGACACCCCCGACCAGACTCCCCGAAAGCCGGTAACCGTGCTGCCAGGGTCTGCATCGATGGTTGAGCTTGAGACCGCCATCCAGCGGATGCTCTCCGATCGGGAGGATAGTGAGCCTCCCGATCGGTCCGCGCTGGAAGCGCTTCTCGACCACGCCAGAGACGCGATCATCGCGCTCGACCCCGAACAGAACCTGCTGTACTGTAACCTCCAGGCCTGTACACTTTTCAACATCGCTCCTCAGGCGGCACGCAATCACCTGCCGATCAGGCAAGCTGTGGACAACCCTGAACTGATAGACGTGCTCTGCCGCAGGGCTTACGGCGAGCCCAATCTCAGAAGCGAGATCCACCTGGCTGAACAGGCGATCACGCTGAACGTACAGATCACCAGCCTGCAATCGTTGGGCCAGCTCGCGGTGATGCAGGATATCACCTATCTCAAGGAGTTGGATCGCATCAAGAGTGAGTTTGTCGAGCGAGTCTCCAGGGACATTCGCTCGCCCCTGAC
>CAZHMJ010000289.1:0-5655 GCA_964533805.1 uncultured Anaerolineae bacterium
CTACGCCCGGCTGTACGAGGTCGAGCACCCGGAGCAGGCCGTGCAGAAGTACCTGACCATCCTGGAGCTGTGGGATCGCCGCAAGGAGGCGGTTGGCGGCTTCTCCAAGGGCATGAAGCAAAAGCTGGCGATCGCCCGCGCGCTGCTCCACGAGCCGCAGACCGTCTTTCTGGACGAGCCGACCTCTGGCCTGGACCCGATCGCGGCCCGCACCGTGCGCGAGTTTATTGAGCAGCTCAGGACCGAGGGCCGCACGATCTTCCTGACCACGCACAACCTGGACGAGGCCGAGCGCCTGTGCGACCGGGTGGGCGTGATGCGCGCCAGCCTGATTGCGGTCGACTCGCCGGAGGCGCTGCGCCGCCGCCTGTTCGGGCTGAAGGTGCGCGTCCAGCTCGCCAACCTGGCCGACTCGCACCGCCAGCTCACCGCCGGGCTGCCCTTTGTCCACGGCGTGGAGGTCGAAAACGGCGCGCTGCTGGTCGACCTGGCTGAGCCGGAGCGCAACAACCCGGCCCTGGTCGCGGCTCTGGTCGGCGCGGGGGCCCAGGTCCAGTACGTCCAGCCCTCCGAGGCCAGCCTGGAGGACGTTTACATGCAGCTCGTCAACGGCGGGGAAACCCAGCCCGCCGGGAGGGGGAAGTAAGATGAACAAGATCATGACTCTGATCCAGAAGGAATGGGCGGATGTCTTTCGCAACCGTTACGTGTTGTACATCGTGGTGCTGATGCCGCTGATCATGATCCTCATCCCGGTGATCATGCTGGGGGTGGGCGGCGATCCGAACCTGGTCAACAGCGGCCAGATGGACGAAGTCCCGCCGGCGATCCTGGAACAGCCGGGCTTCGAGGGCCTGACGCCTCTGGAGGCCATGCAGGCTTTCATGGGCATGCAGTTCAACCTGTTCTTCCTGATCGTGCCGCTGGCGATCCCGATGACGATCGCCACCTACAGCATCGTCGGGGAGAAGCGTGACCGCAGCCTGGAACCGCTGCTGGCCGCGCCGATCACGACCTCGGAGCTGCTGGCGGGCAAGGCCATCGCCGCGGCGGGGCCGGGCATCGTCACCGCGTGGCTGAGCGCGCTGGTGTATACCCTCGCCCTGTTCGTCGTGGTGCCCAGCCCGGCGGTGCGCGGCCTGCTGCTCTCCGGCCCGTTCCTGCTCAGCGTCCTGGTCATCGCGCCGCTGCTGACCGTGTTGGCGACCACGGTCGGGCTGAGCGTCTCCAGCCGGGTCAACGACCCGCGGGTAGCCGAGCAGTTGGGCATGATCGTGATCGTGCCGGTGCTGGGCCTGATCTTCGCCCAGATCGCCGGGATCGTGGCCTACGACATCTCGACGGCGCTGATCTCGGCGGCGGTGCTGGTCGTGGCGGACCTGATCCTGCTCTCCGTGGCGGTGCGCCTCTTCCAGCGGGAGACGATCCTGACGCGCTGGAAGTGACCGCGCGCCCGTCCATCGAAAGCCAACACGGCCCCGGTTGTCCGCCGGGGCCGTGTTTTTTTGAGGCGATTGTCATACGGGGTATGAGAAAAGTCTCATAACAATGTGAGACATTTCACTTCTTGAATCGTTTCGATTGCGTCATACTGTGTGCATTGGGTACAAGATGGGCGCAACCAATCCACACACCACTTCCTCCATCACACTCTCATCCTGATACCGGGAAGTCCATCACACACATGCGCCAGCTTGGGGTTTGCGGGCCAGGGTCGGTAGGGGCACTGGCCCAAACTTTTAGAGACAGTTATTAGTGATTAGTTATCAGTTTTTAGTTAATGCAAAAAGTAAGGGCCGGTTGACTGACAACTATCGACTGACAACTGTCTACTGTCTCATCATTTCTTCGTAGACTTCGACGGTCTGGCGGGCGACCTGGGCCTGGGTGAACTGGGCCAGGACGCGCGCGCGGCCGCGGCGGCCGAGCTCCTGGCGTAGCTCCTCGTCCAGCAGCAGACGGCGTAGGGCGTGCATCAGGGCGGAGGTATCGCCTTCCGGCACGACGATCCCCGCGTCCCCGATCACGCCGGGGATCGCGCCGCTGTCGGAGCCGATCGGCACCACCCCGCAGGCCATCGCCTCGATCAGCACCCGGCCGAATTGCTCTTTCCAGTTGGGGCGAGTCAGCGAGGGCGCGATCAATATGTCCAGGTTGCGGAAGAAAACCGGCATCTGCAGGTTGGGGATCTGGCCGGTGAAGTTGATGTGATCGCGCAGGTCGAGCGCCGCGACCTGGCGCTCCAACTCGGCGTGCTCCGGCCCGCCGCCGACGACGTCCAGCCGCCAGTTGACCACGCCATCCTGCCGCAGCTCCGAGAGCGCCTCCAGCAGCACATCCACGCCTTTTTCCGGCACGAGCCGCCCCACGTAACCCAGGGTGCGCGTCCGTCCGGCGATGGGGCGCGTCGCGGGCCGGAACAGGCCCGGATCGACCCCGAACTGGGGGATCACGCGCAGCGGGCCGTCGTAGCCCTTGGCCCGCCATACGGCGGCGGCGCTGTCCGTCCCAACGAGGGCGTAATCCACGTGGCGCAGCGCCCACCATTCGCCCAGGGCGAAGGGCAGGGGATAGCGGCGCTGGATATTCTGCCAGCTAAAGAACAGGGTCTTCGCGCCGGCCCGGCGGGCCAGCCACAGCGCGTGCCAGGTGGCGAGGTTGTAGGGCTCCTCGTCGATGTGGACGATATCCGGCGCGGGGGAGAGCCAGCGCTCGAAGCCGGGGTAGTAGTGGGTGTGGAAGCGGCCGTTGAAGCGGATCGGGTTGACGACCAGCTTGTAGCCTTCCGTGTAGGCGCGCTCCAGGGGCGTCTCGCCGCGCTCGTCGCGCCAGGTGGGCGGCACGACGACTGTCAGGTCGACCCCCAGACGCGCGATCTCCTCCAGCTTGCGCTGGTAGGTTCCCACGATGCAGGCTTTGGAGAGCATCACGACACGCATGAGTCGGGCTTTCTGGTGAGGGCGCGTCTCAGAGTATACCGTGCGTGGGGCATTTGGTTAATGGGAAAACGGCAGGCGGAGGCCAGAGTCAGAGAGGCAAGAGACAAGAAAACGGTCTGAAATCAGCGGCACCTGTACCAGCCCTCTGGGCCACAGGCGTTTTATTGCGATTTGTGCGTATGAGGCCGGTGCTCATCTTGCCTCTTGCCTCGGCGCAACAAGTTGCGCAAAAAAAGGCCGCCCGGCCTGGAGGGGGAAGCCAGACCGGGCGGGTTGCCCTGACTTGGCCGCATCGAGCGGCCCCAGGCGCGGCGGCGCTGGTAGGAGCGCACGCCGCGCAGCCGGTTAGTTTGCGATTTTCTTGACCGGGATGGTGGTCGGACGGGCCTCGGGGGCCTTGGGGACGTTCAGGGTCAGGATGCCGTTGTTAAACACGGCTTCGATCTTATCGACGTCCACGGCCACGTTCAGGCGCAGGCTGCGATGGAAACGGCCTTCGTCGGCGCGCTCGCGCAGCAGGTAGTTGGCGTCCTCGACCTGGTTCTTGAACTCGCCGTCGATGGTCAGCACGTCGTCTTCCAGGTTGATGTGGATGTCCTCCGGCTCCAGGCCGGGCACGGCGGCGCTGATCACGATGGCTTCATCGGTCTCATAAGCATTCAGGGCCAGGCGGTAGGTACGGGCGCCGCCCTCTTCGGCGAAGCGGCCGACCATATCACGGTTCAGGCGCGCCATCTCAGCCCATGGGGTTCTGCGGATCATGACTGGCATGGTTGTTCACTCCTCAAACGCTAGGGTTAAACCGCTGTTCGTGTGTGTTTCCTTATCTTGTCCATCATGATAGCGCTCCAATATCAGAGGAATGTTGGTGCAGTGTAAAAGGTCTGTAGGAAGACTATCAGCGTTGCGTTGGAATCCGGGGGAAGGGATTCCTCGTAGCGGCGTCGCCTGCGACGACGCCGTGACCAGCACGGCCCCGCTGCCCGCAGTCCGGCGGGATCGGCCCTTTTGCGCGCGGCGGACGGGTCGGTGACCCGTCCCAACAAGGCGCGATTCCCCGGCGACGTTCTCCCTCCCGTATTCCCACGCCCGCGTGGGCTGTGGTATCGTTAGAGGGAGACGCGCGGGGAACGCGCAACGGCCCCGCGCACTCATGCGCCGCGCATTATGCACCTTAAGAAAATAATCCGGTTATCACGGCTACGTGATTCTGCGGGGGCGGCGGCTGGATCGCCCGCGACTCAAGTCGCAGGCTAGGGACACAAAGTCCGCTGAAGCGGACTCAACTACCCGAAGCGCCAGGCCAAGAGCCTGCTTCAGCAGGGGTTTGAGTGTGTAGCCGGGGACTTGAGTCCTCGGCGTGGCCGCTGCGCCACCTGAATCAGGCCATGCACGGTTGCTGGATTAATTTCTAAAGTTCATCATGCGCCACGCATTTATGCGCCACGCATTTATGCGCCACGCTGCCACGAGAGGACACCTGCCCATGACGGAGATCACGCTCCTGCCGGAGGAAGATTACGTTGCCTTTGCGGACATCATCGCCCGCGCCTATCCCACCAGCCACCTGAACACCCAGGAAGCCAAGGAGCGCTTTGTCGGCGTGGTGAGCAAGATGCAGGATCAGGACCCGATTGCCACGGCCTACGGGGTCTACCGTGACGGCCGTCTGCTGGGCGGGATGATCCTGTACGACTTCCAGATGCAGTTCGGCCAGACGCGCCTGGCGGTCGGCGGGGTTGGCTCGGTGGCGGTCGATCTGATCCACAAGAAGGAGAAGATCGCGCGCGACATGATCCAGTACTTCATCGAGCGCTACGCCCGCAAGGACGTGGGCCTGCTGACCCTCTACCCCTTCCGCCCCGATTTCTACCGCCAGATGGGCTTCGGGTATGGCACGCAGAAACACCGCTACAACGTCCTGCCGGCGGCGCTGCCCGCCGGAACGTCGCGGGCGCACCTGCGCTTCCTGTCGGAGGACGACCAGGATGCCGTGATGGCCTGCTACAACCGCTACATGAAGCTCCGCCACGGCCTCCTGACCCGCCGCCCGGTCGAGTTCGAGCGGCTGCTGGACATGAAAAACACGGCGGTCGGCTACTGGGACGGGGCTACGCTGCGCGGCTACCTGATCACCCGCTTCGAGGAGCCGAATCCCAGCAACACCTTCAGCTACGACCTGACGGTGCGCGAGATCGTCGCCCCGGATCGGGAGGTGCTGGGCGAGTTCTTCGCCTACCTGCACACCCAGGCCGACCAGGTGGGCCGCATCGCGTTCTACACCCAGGACGATGGCTTTTACCATGTGCTGAACGACCCGCGCGATGGGACGGATGCCATGCTGCCGCCGGTCTACCACCAGACCAACGTGTCCGGGATGGGGCTGATGTACCGCGTGACCAGCGTGCCGCAGGTCTTCAAGGCCCTGGCTGGGCACGACTTCGGCGGGCAGACGCTTTCCCTGCGCATCACGCTGACCGACACGTTCTACCCGCCCAACGCCGCCAGCCACGTGGTCCGCTTCGAGGGCGGCCGGGCCAGCCTGGCGCCCCAGGCCAGCGCCGATGTCGAAATCCGGTTGAACGTCAGCGAATTTTCGTCGCTGCTGGTAGGTGCAATTGACTTCCGGCAGTTGTATGATTACGGGCTGGTGGAGTTGTCCGATCCGGCGCGCGTCGCGGTCCTGGATGCCCTGTTCCGCACGCCGCGCAAGCCG
>CAZHMJ010000290.1:0-597 GCA_964533805.1 uncultured Anaerolineae bacterium
CGCGGCTGGCCGCGCCGCTACGACTACCCCGCCCCTTGCATCCGTGTCGTCATTTTCGGAAAGTCACTTGGAACAGCATTCAACACCAGCCAGAGAATTGAGATCACACCTCCGGCGGCGGGGCCAGGATCGCCAGGCCGTCCGCCAACCCAACCCACACCCGGCCATCCGGACCGGCCAGCAGCGCCCCGCTCAGCGCGCCGGGCAGCCCTTCCTCCGGGCCGACCGCCGCCTGGAACCAGAAGCGCCGCTCCCGGTAGGCATGCAGCAGTTCGTCCCCGCACACCAGCCAGATCGAGGTCTCGCCGGCGACGGCCGCGCCGCGCAGATCGTCCGGGCAAAAGGCCGCCACGGCCTCCGGCAGCCGCAGCGACGGAGTCTCGCTCACCCAGCGGCCATCGACCTGGCTCAATCCCTCCGGCGCGGCCTCCGGCGGCACGGCTTGCAGCACGTCGCCTGGACCGGCGGCAAACAGCCCGGCCTCCCCGCCCACGTAGACCGTCCCACCCACCCGCCACAGCGCATCCACCCGCCCCGGCGGGGAAACGGGGGTCCAGGCGGCGAGCATGCGGGCCTGGGCCGTGGCGGTGTCGGCGG
>CAZHMJ010000290.1:607-5632 GCA_964533805.1 uncultured Anaerolineae bacterium
CGTCAGGCGTGCTGCGGCCTGGGCTTCCGCGACCAGGCGGGCCTGGGCGGTGGCGGTCACGGCCGGGATGGGCAAGAGGGCGTTCGCCGCATCCAGGGTGCGGACGGCGTTGGTCGCGGCGATATCGACGATGGGCGTCCCGGCGGCCGGGAAGCCGCTGCCGTTGGCAGCCAGCACCAGGCCCAGCACCAGCGCCCCAAACAGAATCACTGCCAGGCCGATGTGCGCCCCGGCGGGCAAGCGTTGCAGGAAGGTCATACATTCCTCGCAGAACTACGGCTATTGGCTGTTAGCTTTTGGCTATTGGCTAAAAGCAAAAACCAGGCGACCTCGACACGATTCGTCCACGCCACGGCGGGAAAAACGCCCGACACGCCCCCTCACGCCCACCCTATGCCTTCACCAAAAACGAATAACTGACCACCCATCACTTTTTTCATAGGATGATTGTACCCTGCCCGCCGCGTTAAGCATCCCCAATGCAGCGTTTTTGCTGTACAATCGTTTGCCATACTTCAACCCCGCCAGATTGAAAGGATCTCGCCATGCCGGCAGCCCGCCTGAGCAAGCGGCTAATGCACACCGTGGGCTACCCGAACGTCGCTAACCTGCCCCAGGAAAAAAAACAAGACCTGCGATCTTTTTGGCTGGACGGCGTCTTTGCCGCCCTGGCCGGGGCGTTTGCCAATTCCTACCACACCCTGTATCTCCTCAGCCTGGGCGCGACCAGCGCCCAGATCGGCCTGGTGAGCACACTCTCCCAGCTCGCGGCGGGCATGTCGATCCCGGGCGCGATGATCGCCGATCGCACCGGGCGCTACAAGCATCTCGTGCTCCAGGCAGGCATCTTCAACCGCCTGATGTGGCCGGTCATGGTGCTCAGCCCGCTGATCCTGGGCGGTCCGGCCGCCGTCTGGGTGTCGATGCTGGCGCTGGTGGGCATCTCGGCCTTCGGCAACCTGGGCCAGCCGGCCTGGGCGGCCCTCTCGGCGGAGTTCGTGCCGGGCCACATGCGCGGCGCGTATTTCGCTTCCCGCAACATCGCCATGCAGATCGTCCAGCTCGCGGCCATCCCGGCAGCCGGGCAACTCGTGAATTACGTGGGAGAGCCGGCCGGGTTCCAGATCAACTTCCTGCTGGCGTTCGCGATTTCCCTGGTCTCGCTGTATTTCTACAGCCGGATCAGCGAGCACGCGATTCCGCCCAAGACCCCAGAAGCTGTAGCCGCGCGCGCGAAAGAGCCGGGCCTGCTGACCCAACTGCGCGGCTTGCCGACTTTCGTGCGCTTCACCGTGGCCCACGCCACCCTGAGCCTGGGCGTGATGATTGCCGGACCGTTCTTCCAGGTCTACATGGCCGAATACGCCGGATTCGATCCCGGCACGATCGGGATCGCTACGACGGTCAACGTGCTGGCGACCCTGATCGGCATGCGCACCATGGGCCGGATTCACGACCGGCTTGGCCCAACGCGCTCGATGTATTTCGGCGTCGTGATCGCCACCCTGCCGGTGCTGTGGCTGGGGGTTTTGCAGCCGTGGCAGGCCTGCCTGGTCCAGTTCATCGCCGGGCTGACCTGGTCGGGCTACAATCTGGGGGCGTTCAACCTGCTGCTGGGCTGCACGCCGGACGAACATCGCCCGCGTTACGTGGCGATCTACACCACCTTCACCGCCTTTGTCTCGGCCATCGGGCCGACGATTGGCGGCTGGCTGATCGACATGGGCGGCTTCGTCCCGACATTTAGCCTGTCAACCATCGTCCGCGCCTTGGGTCTGATCCTGTTCATCGCGTTCGTGCGCGAAGCGCGCCAGGGTGAACCTCGGCCCGCTGATACCCACACCGTGGATGCCACCGCCACGCCGCCAGAGGCGCAGCCCGCAGCCCTCGCCCCTGCCGGCCGGCCTGAAGCCGATCCAGAGACCGTCGACACCCCTGAGCCACGGCCTGGAACTGAGAAAGAAGAACCGGGATGAGCAAAGCCAAAGTAGCCGTGATCCGTACCCGGCCGGAGACCGTCCTGGCCGATTATCTGCGCCTGTATGAGCTGGTCGAGGCGGAGCAGGTCCTTCAGCCCGGCACGACCACGATCCTGAAGGACAACATCACCTGGCACTTCCCCATGCCGGGGGCCAATACCACGCCCTGGCAGCTCGAAGGCTCGATCCTGGCCCTGCGCCGGGCCGGGTTCGACGACCTGGTGTGCGTCCAGAACCAGACCGTGGTCACCAATGCCTTCAAGGGCGAAGACCTGAACGGCTACGTGCCGATCTTCAAGCACCACCAGATTCCAGTGAAGTACAACTTCCGCAAGGAAGACATGACCTGGATTCCCTACCAGCCCAAGGCCAAGATGCTGGCCCTCGATCACATCTACCCGGAGGGCATCCACATCCCGGATTACTTCCTGGGCAAGAACATCGTCCACCTGCCCACGGTCAAGACCCACATGTACACCACCACGACCGGGGCCATGAAGAACGCCTTCGGCGGCCTGCTGAGCAAGTACCGCCACTACACCCACACCTGGATTCACGAGACGCTGGTCGACCTGCTGGCGATCCAGAAGGAGATTCATCCCGGCCGGCTGGCCGTGATGGACGGCACCACCGCCGGGGATGGGGCCGGGCCGCGCATGATCCGGCCCGTGGAGAAGAACGTCATCCTGGCCTCGGCCGACCAGGTGGCGATCGACGCGGTGGCGGCCCGGCTGATGGGCTTCGACCCGCTCAGCATCAAGTACATCCGTCTGGCGCACGAGCAGGGCCTCGGCGTGGGCGACCCGCGCGAGATCGAGCTGGTCGGGGAGGATGTCTCCGGCGAAAACTGGGGCTTCAAGGTGGGGTACAACTCGCACAGCTTCCTGGCGTGGCTGGCCTGGTATGGACCAACCAGGGTGCTGCAAAAGGTCGTCCTGCGCACCCCGCTGGTGATCGTGCCGACCCTGATCGGCGAGGTCGAGCAGGATTACATGTACTGGCCGCTCAAGTACCGGGCCATCGCCCGCGAGTGGCGGGAGACAACCCCGTGGGGCGGGCTGTTCAAGGCCTATCAGGCGCAGGGCCATCTGGCGGAGAGCGTGGACTCCCCCCTGACCGGCGCAACCGGCCAGCGAGAGCCGCAGCTTACTCCATAGGCACAGCGCGCCTCAAGGCGCGAAGACCCGCCTAAAAGTGCTCGAAGGCGGCGCTGCCCAGCACGAAGATCGTGGCCCGGTGCTCGTCGGGCTGCGGGGTGCTGTGGCAGGCGAAGCGAATCACGTCCAGCGCGCTCTCCAGATCCCCTTCGTCCACCCCGATGAACAGGGTGACGCTGCCCCGGCGCAGGAAGCCGCCGGTGCTGCTGATGCGCGTCACGGGGTACTTGTGCGCGACCAGGGCGTTCAACACACTGTCCGCGTCCGCCTGGCCGATGATGGCCATAATCATCTTTTTGTTCATGGTTAAATCTGCTCGAACTGTTCGACATCGAGGATAAAGAGCGTCGCGCCACCGACGGTGACTTCGACATACGCCCCGACGGTCATCGGGTGTTCGGCGGAATGCGGCGCGATGGGCATCATCCGGGTGCGCCGTTTGCAGGTCTTGCGCAGCAGGTTGATCAAGGGCTGCACCTGCTCGTCCTGAACGCCGCACAGCAGGGTCGTGTTGCCCTGGCGGAAGAACCCGCCCGTACTGGCCACGCGGGTCACGCGGTAATTCTCCGCGGTAATCGCCTCGATCACATCGTCCGCATCCAGGTCCTGTACGACCGCAATCACCAGCTTCATCGGTCTCTCCTCTCTATGGTTGGCCCAGACGCAAAGCCCTACGGCATCCAGCGGGACTCCGCCGGGGCGAAGCCCGCCCGTGCGACCGCCGGGGAGGAGTGTAACACCCCGGAGCGCAAGAGCTTCAGGGCTTATTATACAATAACCTGAGGCACTTCCCGGTATGAATTCGGATGATTGTCCCACGGGGCGCTTTTGCGCCGCGATCCGGCAGCCCGCGCCGCGCTTTCCTGGCTGTTCTTTGGCGGCTAGACCGTCTACAATGGCTGTCAGGAAAAGCGCTGTTAGCTCTTGGCTGTTGGCTAAAAGCCAACCCGACGTGCAATGGCCGAGCCTCACCCCCAACCCCCTCTCCACGTTGTGGAGAAGGGACAGACCGAGCCTGGCGAGGTCAGGGGCGAGGTGCCTCTAGCACATCGCGTTTGACAGTAGCAATCGACCAGGAACCGTGCAACTCAAAGGAAAAAATCCAATGCGCCGAAAATTGCGTGATGGGATGATGATTGGCCTCGCCCTGGCTGTCTGCCTGGCCCTGGGCGGGGACGCGCGACCGGGCGCCGCCCAGGAGGGCGTGTGCGACAACGCGCCGCAGGCGATGCTGGCCATCGGCCAGTGGGCGGTCGTCAGCGACGTGGTCAGCACCACCCCGGCCGGTGGGCTGCGCCTGCGCGAGACCCCGCGCACGACCGGGGTCGAGGTCGACCTGCTGCCCGCCGGGACGCTCGTCCGGGTGGTGGACGGCCCGGCCTGCAACGACGGCTTCCACTGGTACTACCTGAGCGTCCAGCCGCTCGGCCTGGAAGGCTGGTCGGCCGAGGCCATCCCCGGCAGCTACTACCTGACCGTGACCGCCGGGCCAACGGCCACGCCCGCGCCAGGCCAACCGGCCGCGCAGCCGGTCCTTCAACCCACCGCCTCCCTCCTGACGCCCGGCCTCGTCGGGACGCCGGTCGATGGGGCCTGCCCGGAGGCGGCGCTGCCCTCCTACCTGCGCATTGGGGCGGCGGCCCGCGCCGCCAGCCAGGCCCACCCGGTGCGCCTGCGCGAAGCGCCCCAGATCGACAGTATCTTCAGCGGCGTGATCTACCAGGATCAGGTGATCGACGTGATCGCCGGGCCGACCTGCGCCGAAGGGCTGGCCTGGTTCCAGGTCAGCGTCAACGGCCGCCCCGGCTGGACGGTCGAAGCCGCCGGGGGGCGCTACCTGCTGATCGATCCGGCCATCACCAGCTACGAACGCAGCGACTACCATTTTG
>CAZHMJ010000291.1:0-5604 GCA_964533805.1 uncultured Anaerolineae bacterium
AAAAATGAACCGGAAGGTCTTCCCTTCCGGCTCCTTGAAGTGCCAAAGTCCAGGCCCGCGACTCAAGTCGCGGGCTAGGGACACAAAGTCCGCTGAAGCGGACTCAAAGACCCGAAACGCCAAGCCACGAGCCTGCATCAGCAGGCTTTTTTGACTGTGTAGCCGGGGACTTGAGTCTTCGGCGGTGGACCGGCGCGCGACTCCATTGGCTTTCGCCCAATGACCGGATTAATTTGTCAATCTGCATCAGTCCGACGCTCCGGAGAATCCCTGATGGTCGCGTCTGGCGCTTGACCGCTTTTTCCGGTCTCTTGGCCTCTGGACTCCCGGTCTCTGCTTTTTCTTGCCTCTCTGCCTCTTGCCTCTTGTCTCCGTTATATCGCCCCGGCGTAAGCCGCCAGGATGCGATCCATCTCGGCGTTGACCGCCGGATCGACCCGCTTGCGGGCCGGGTCGGTTTCGTACCAGGCCAGCGTGCGCCGGATACCCAGGTGGAACGGGATCGTGGCCCGGTATTCCGGCACGAAGGTCTTGATCTTGGTATTGTCGAAGATCACGCTGTGGGCCTTGTCGCCCAGCAGGCCCGCCCCGATCTGCGGGCTGACGCGGGCGATGAAGTCCGACGGGATGTGCACGAGGGTCGGCGTCACGCCCAGCGCGTCGGCGATCGTGCCGTAAATCTGGTTCCAGGTCAGGCTCTCGTCGGACGTGATGTGGAAGGCGTGGCCGATCGCCCCCGGATGGCCCAGCAGCCCCACGAAGCCCAGCGCGAAGTCGTCCGCGTGGGTGACCGTCCATAGCGAGGTGCCATCCCCGTGGACGATCAGCGGCGCGCCGCGCAGCAGGCGGTCGGGCAGGGTGTAGGTATTCCAGCCGCCGATCGCCAGCGGGAAGTACTGGTCGTAGGTGTGCGACGGGCGCACGATCGTCATCGGGAAGCCGTCCTCGCGGTAGGCGCGATTGAGGCGCTCCTCGCAGGCGATCTTGTTGCGGCTGTACTCCCAGAACGGGTTGTAGAGTGGCGTCGACTCGGTGAAGACCGGGTGGGTGGGCGGCTTCTGGTAGACCGAGGCCGAGCTGATGAAGACATACTGCCGGGTGCGGCCCTGGAACAGGGCCAGGTCGCGCTCGATATCTTCCGGGACGAAGGCGATCCAGTTGACGACCACGTCCCACATCTGGCCGCCCAGCGCCCGGCGGGCCTGATCGGGCTGGTGGATGTCGGCCGTGATGGTTTGCACGCCGGGGATGGCCGCCCGCTGGCCGCGGTTGAGCACGGTCAGGTCGATCCCGCGCGCCAGGGCGAGCTGGCTGACCGCCGTGCTGATGTTGCCGGTGCCGCCGATGAACAGGACTCGCATGGGGTTTTCCTCCTCCAGGGGACGTTTTGCCTTGATGGTAGAGCGAGACGGCCTGTTATGCCAGCCGTCTCATGCCAATGTTGAATGCTTAATTTTGAATTCTTAATTGTATCCAGATCGACCCTGGCGCGTGCTGGGAGAGCCGTTTACGCGACAACCGTGAAGTCGTGGGGGAACAATGGCCGATCGTCGCCAATTTCCGCGAACGGTAATTCAAAATTGGGCTATCGCGATTGGATGCGCTTGCCCCGGCGCTATCTTCTAGAGGGGTTGACACCGGCTGGATTCAGACGGAGAATTATCCTGCCTGGGGGGTGCCTCCAGGCACTTTGTTGGCTATGTCAGTGAAGGACACCATGAACGACGGACCTGCATCAGCGAACTGGGAGCCTCCCAGTCCGCGCCAAGCTATCGCCCGTTTTCAATTGAATAGCGGCGCCCTCGCAGGCCGTTTCCTCCGCTGATCGTTTGATCCTCGCTGGCTGAAACCGCCTCCGGGACGTTCGCACCCGGAGGTGACCAATGGAACCCCGCATCCTGGATAGCACCCTGGCGAAAGTGCGTGACGCGCTGGAGCGCGACAACCTGGCACTCGCCGTGGACATCCTGCAAGCCATGCGCGCGCCCGACCAGGCCGAGCTGTTTTCGGAGCTGGACGATCGCGACCAGATCACGCTGCTGCCCCAGCTCGACCCGGCCGAATCGGCCGACATCCTGGAGGAGATGGACGACCAGGACGTCGCGGAGATCGTGGCCGAACTGCCGCCCGAAACCGTGATCCGGATCGTCAACGAAATGGAGCCGGACGAAGCGGCCGACCTGCTGGGCGATCTCTCGCCTACCCAGGCCGAAACCGTGCTGGCCGGTCTGGAAGACCCGGAGGAGATTCACCCCCTCCTGATTCACCCGGACGAAACCGCCGGCGGCCTGATGACTTCAGGCTTCCTGGCCCTGCGCCGCCTGATGACGGCCCAGGAGGCGATTGACGCCCTGCGCGCCTGGAATCCCGACACCAAGATCCATTACCTGTTCGTGGTCGACGCCGAGGGCCGGCTGTGCGGCGTGCTCAGCATGCGCCAGTTGATCGTCGCCGCGCCACACAAACGCCTGGCCGAGATCATGGAGACCGAGGTCATTTCCGTGCCCGCCCAGGCCGACCAGGAAGAAGTTGCGCGCCTGATGCAGCGCTACGACCTGCTGGCCCTGCCCGTGGTCGATGCCGAGCAGCGCCTGCTGGGTGTGGTCACCATCGACGACGTGGTCGACGTCCTGGTGGACGAGGCGACCGAAGACGCCCAGCGGATGGGCGGCGCCCAGCCGCTCGATCGCAACTACCTGGAAGCCAGCGTGTGGAACGTCACCCGCAAGCGGGTGGGCTGGCTGCTGCTCCTGTTCGTGACCGAGAGCCTGACCGGCTCGGTGCTGCGCCATTTCGAGGACGAGTTGTCGGCGGCGGTCGCGCTGTCCTTCTTCGTGCCGCTGCTGATCGGCACGGGCGGCAATGCCGGATCGCAGACCACCAGTACCATCATCCGCGCGCTGGCGGTCGGCGACATTAACCTCAAGGACGGTCTGCGCTCGCTGTGGCACGAGTTGCGGGTGGGCTTGCTGCTGGGGCTGGGCATGGCCGTGGTGGCTTTCATCCGGGCCGAGACGTGGGGTTCCTCACCGGAGTTGTCGCTGACGGTCGCCGTGGCGATCTTCACCATCGTGGTCTGGGCCAACGGGCTGGGGTCGATCCTGCCCCTGCTGGCGACGGCCCTGCGTATCGATCCGACGGTCGTCTCCGGCCCGGTGATGAGCACCCTGGTCGACGCGACCGGGCTGTTCATCTATTTCACCCTGGCCCGCCTGATCATGGGGTTGTGACGGTCCGCCGCTACCGGCATCTTGCGCGACTGCGGGGGTTTGTTCAAAGCCCCGCCGCAGGCTAGACTCGGCTGTACCGGGACGGCGATCCCCCCGGCAAGGAGTCTGCCATGCCTGCACGACGACCGATGACGCGGCCGCTGGCCGTCTGGATGGCCGCGGCGATCACGATCGCGCTCGCCGCGGGGTTGCTTCCCGCCGTGGAGTTTCGTTCCGCCCTGGCCCAGGGCGGCGGCGAGGTCGCCCCGACCGGCGGCGAGCCGCTCGACCTGCTGCGGCTCCCCCTGGATGGCGTGCTGGCCTTCTACGACACGCCCGCCCTGGCCGCGCAGACCGGCAAGCCGGTCGACCTGGGCGACTTCGACGGCGACGGCTGCGGCGACCTGATCGCCACCGGGCAAAACGCCTCGCACAGCCTCGGCGGAGTCTGGCGGCGCGGCAACGGCCACGTTCGCCTGATCTTCGACCTGTGCCCGCCCGGCGGCGGGCCAATCGAGGGCCGGATCGCCCTGGAAGACGCCCCGGAGACGATCCCTCAGCGCATCCTGACGATCTACGGCGAACGTCCGGGCGACATGGCCGGGACGGAAACGCACGCCGACGATTTCAACGCGGATGGCTACATGGACGTGTTGTTTGGCGCGCAGAACTACGACGGCCCCGGCCAGGTGCGCGTCAACGCGGGGGCGGCTTATGTGCTTTTCGGCGGGCCAGACCTGGCCGATGCGGCGGACATCGACCTGGCCGCGCCGCCGGGCAACGTGCTGCGCATCCTGGGCGACAACGACGAGGACCGGCTCGGCATCTGGGTCGAGGGCGGCGACTTCGACGGCGACGGCTTCCCGGACCTGCTGATCGGGGCCAACCAGGCCGACGGAGTCGACAACGCCCGGATCAACGCCGGGGAAGCCTGGATCATCTACGGCGCGGCGGACCTGATCGCCGCGTACGGGCCGGAGATCGACCTGCGCGCGCCTCCCGCCAGCGCCACCCGCCTGATCGGGGCCGACTACGACGACCTGTTCGGCTCCACCGTGACCGGCGGCGACCTGGACGGCGACGGCCTCGACGACGCGATCGTCAGCGCGGCGCTGTGGCGCGGCTCGGCGGGGGTGGGCGGGCTGTCCTTCGGCGGCGGGGATGGCCCCGGCAACGCCCGCTACAACGCCGGAGAGACCTTCGTGATCTTCGGCGGGCCGGATCTGCGCGGCCAGACGCTCGACATGGCGGCCCTGATCGACGCGACCGGCGCGCCGCGCGACCAGCGCCTGACGACCCTGTACGGGGTCGATCCCAACGACCTGCTGGGCGAGGAGATCGCGGCCGGCGATATCAACGGCGACGGCCAGACCGACCTGGTGCTCGGCTCGCTGGTCACGGATGGGCCGGGCAATCGCCTGGAGGAAGCGGGCGAGGCCTGGGTGATTTACACGGATCGTTTCTTTCGGGGCCGGTTGATCGACCTGGCCCAGCCGCCGCGCGGCGCGGTGGTGATCTACCCCGACCAGCCCTTCAGCAAGGGCGGCGATACCGTGCGCGTGGCCGACCTCGACCGGGACGGTTACGGCGACGTGCTGTACGGCGCGCCGGACTACGACCCGACCGGCTACGACGGGCTGCAGCGGCGCAACGCCGGGCTGCTGGCCGTGATCTACGGCCAGGCGGAGCCGCTGCCCTCGGACAACGGCGCGATCACGCTGCCCTCCGCCGCGCCGGATGGGCTGCGTGTCCAGTACATCATCGGGGCCGACCAGAACGACATGCTGGCCTATTCGATGGCCGCCGCCGACCTGAACGGCGACGGCTTCCCGGAAATCGCGCCTAACGGGATGGGCGGCGACGGGGCTTACAACACCCAGACCAACGCCGGGGACATCTACGTGATCGACGGGGCGACCTTCGCCGCGCCGGAGCATGACTTCGCCTCCAGCGGCGGCGCGCCGCTCACGCCCGCCGCGCCAACGCCGACCGTCCAGCCGATGCCCGAACTCGTCTTCGAGATCGATACCAGCCAGTCGGGCGACGCGGACGCCGGGCGGGGGCTGTACCGCGAGGCGTGCGCGGGCTGCCACGGGCTGGCCGCCGATGGCGAAGGGGTGGGCGTGCCGCTGGTTGGGACGACCTGGATCAGGGCCATCCCCGACGAGGCGCTGCTGGCCTTCCTGCGGGTGGGGCGCACGTCCGACGACCCGGACAACGTGACGGGCGTGGCGATGCCCGCCTACGGCGGCCGCGCCGACTGGGGCGACCGCGAGCTGTGGGACATCATCGCCTACCTGCGCTACCTCAACGCGCAAGCGCCGTGAACGGCAATGTTGAATTTTGAATGCTGAATGGTGAATTGAAAAGCAGGGCAGCGAGGGGGGCAGGCGAT
>CAZHMJ010000292.1:0-5561 GCA_964533805.1 uncultured Anaerolineae bacterium
TTCGATCCGAACCCTGCTCAAGCGCCTGCCCGCCTAATTTTCAGATAGGTTCTAAGCAGTTTTGACATGGGGATGACAGGCTTCGACGGGGAGAGATAGGGGCCGTACTGCAAGCCGAGCCGCGCTACCTCGTAAATCCGGCGCAACCCAATAAGTGCCAACCGCACTTACACACCCGCTATGGCCATGGCCGCTTAAAGCGGTCCATCCCGTAGCTGATTACCTCACGTAGGTAATCCGTCCGCCTCCTCCGTCTCTGGCCGGGGGGCAGGTGGGCGACACCAAAGCCAGGGTGCTCGTTCGTGACGCCGATAAGCGGGCGCTAAGAGTCATCGGCTGGCCAGCGGTGTACCCTGTTGACCGGGGCTACCAACGGCGAGACCTAAAGGGTCAACTACGCTTGTAGACGTGCGGTTTCGTCCTCTTCGGACCCGGGTTCAATTCCCGGCATCTCCACCTCAACAAAACGGCGGCTGAACTCAGCCGCCGTTTTGTGTGTCTGGATCAGAACAACCTAGAGGATGTGCTCGTCCGACGTGACCTGGTGATCGATCCATTTGGCGATCAGGGGGTAACGGTAGTCCTTACCCATGTAGGTATTGATCGCCGCGATGATCGAGAAGGTCGCCATGCCCAGCGGGACGAAGACCATCACCAGCAGGAAGACCACGAATAGCACTGCGAACAGGATCAGGAACGGAATCCCGATCAGGACGATGCTGGCCAGACCGGAGATGACCAGGGCCAGGACGAACACGATTGACCCCGCGATCAACACCCCCAGCCAGCCCACCGTGGCGATCACCTGCAGGGCGAATGCCTGCATGGCCTGGTAGGCCACGAACCGGGAGCGGTCGCGGAAGGAATAGTAGATCGCCAGCGGTGCGAAGAGCAGCAGCAGCGCGCCAAGGCCGCCCGTGATCGTGCCCACGCCCAGGGTCAGCAGGAAGCTGGCATGCGCCAGTGCCGACCAGAGCTTTTCCTCGTCGGTGAGGCCCTGGGTCGCGTAGGCATGCGGCTGCCAGTCGAGGTCTTCCAGTTTGTGTTTGACTTCCCCGGCCAATTCTTCGGCGCGCACCCGTTTGCGGCGGGTTTCGCCGCTGCCGTAATAGCGCTCCTCGTATTCGCGTACGATTTCGTCGTTCTCGCGCGCGGCGGTCTCGGCCTGGTGCAGGGAATCGACCGCTTCGCGCTTGCTCTTTTCAATCCGGATCGGAATGGGCGTGGCTTCGCTGATAGGCTCATCCGAATGGTTGGCCAGCCGATCCAGAATGTTCTGATCCTCACTCATGGCATGCTCCTGAACGCTCAAGGAGGTATTCACCCCGATAAATCAGTCAACTCATTACTTTATACGCAGGGTTGGTGGCCGGGTTGCGCATTTCGACTCCTGGATTTGGCAAAGATTGTCTGTAATCGGCGGACTGGCAGCCGGCAAACTCGCGGTATACTTGCCGCGGTCTGGAACACAGGGGGTAGGAGCGAGATGCTGTCATTCTTGCGAGATGATTTCCGTGTCACCAAGCGCCAGATGGGGATCGTGCTGCTGCTGGTGGGCGTCTTGGGGATTGTGGGCGTGCTGGCGCTCGATCCGCTTGCGGCACTGTTCGAGCAACTGGGCCGTCCGATCCTGCCTGCGGACCGCCAGCCGGGTTTTGGCCCGCAGCAGCTTCTGGCCCTGGCTCTGAGCGCGGTCCTGGCGGCCGGTGGGCTGACTTTGCTTCCGCTGCGTGAGCCGGCCGTCGGATCGCTGGTTTGGGCGCCGGCCAGGGATGTGCACGCGGAAGGCGGCTGGCGGCTGGCTGGACGGGTGCTGATGGGCCTGGCGTTGGCGTTGTTGGTCTTCTACCTCGTGATCTTTCTGGTGTACGCCGCCAATATCATCGCCTTCCCGTTTGATTACGATCAGGGCGAAGGCTTCGAACTGGTGGACACGATGATGTTCAGCCAGTTCCGGTGGCCGTACCAGAATACGGAGGTCTTTCCGTTCTATTCCTCGAATTACCCGCCGCTGTTTCACATCATCGCCGCGCCGTTCGTGTGGCTCTTTGGTCCGGCCTACTGGTATGGACGACTGCTGGCGACGCTGGGCACGTTGTTGACCGCCGCGGTGATCGGGCATGCCGTCTATCGGGCGGAGGGTCAGCGGGTCGTGGCGATTGCCAGCGGGCTGGCCTATCTGGCCTCCAACTACATCTATCACATCGGCCCGTTGTTCCGGCAGCACTTCTTCATGGTCATGTTTGAAACGCTGGCCGTGGTCGTGCTGGCGACGCTGCACGAGCACATGGCGACCCGCCAGCGGCGGCGCATCCTGTGGGCCGGGCTGATCTTGCTGCTGGCGGCCGGATACACCAAACAGCTTGCTGTTTCCACTGTCGCTGCCGTTTTTCTGTATCTGTTTCTGGAGAATCCCCGGCGCGCCATCGGGTGGGGTGTCATTTTCGCGGCCATCGCGGGCGCGATCTTTCTCCTGATCGATCGGGCGACCGGCGGGCAGTGGTGGCTGAATATCATCACGGCCAATGTCAACCCATTCGTGCCGGGCCAGTTCGTGGGGCTGCTGCGCCAGTGGATCAGCCTGCACGGCGTCCTGATCGGGCTGGCCGGGCTGGTGGTGTTCTACGAGCTTTATCTGGACCGGCTCAGTCTGTATAGTGTGTGGTTCATCGTTTCGACCGCCGGAACGCTGCTGGCCGGGAAGTGGGGGGCGGGCGACAGCTACTTTGCCACAGCCATCGCGGCGATGTGCATCCTGAGTGGAATCTATGCGGCGCGCACCCTGCGCGGGGCCTGGCGAATCACCCAGACTCGCCTGGCGCGAAGGGTGCAGCCGCTTCTGGATCAGATTTCGTCCCGCCCTGGGGTTGCCGCCGGAGTTGCCGGGGTGATTGTCCCGGCGCTCTACCTGCTGTATGGCGTATCGGTCTTCCACATGCCGACCCAGGGGGCGATCTTTGGACCGCTAAGCCAGGCGCTCGGCATCCAGCCCAATACCGGCTTCGCCTTCTACGATTCGGCGGGTTGGACGGTGGGCTATGCCGTACTGGGCCAGATTCCGACCGAGGAGGAGATCGTCAACGGCTGGCGGCTGGTCGATGTGGCGGCGGAGGGCGAGACGCCGGTCATCAGCGAGGACGCGGCCTTCAGTCTGTTGGCCGGGAAGCCGGTCGTCACCAACCCGACTCAGCTCCTCAACCTGTACAACAACGGCCTGTATGACCCTGAAGCCCTGATCGCGATGATCGAGGATCAGGCATTCCACGCCCTGATCCTGCGCGCGGATTTCTACCCGGAGCCGGTTCTGGATGCGATGATGAGCGCCTATGCCCTGGCCGAAACAATCCCGATGAACGGCTTCGAATACCGGGTGTACCGGCCCGACCCGGCCTGGCCGGAACATCGGGCCGCGCGGGATGCCGGCTAAGGTGTTTGGGTACGCAAAAATCAAAAGGCTCCTCAAGCGAGGGGCCTTTTTTTGTGCTGGGGAGGCAGGATTCGAACCTGCGATAGACGGTTCCAAAGACCGTTGCCTTGCCGCTTGGCCACTCCCCACCATCGCAAGAGATTCTACCACACCTATTCTGGTAGGACTAGGTGGATTTTGTCGCTGGCTATCGCGCGGTGGGGTGTGGCGTGTTCTCTCATCGTCTTCTCAGATCCCAGTCATTGGGCTTTCACTTCATCTATGCTATCCTTTCTACAATAAAAATCACCATAATTGTGTAATTTAGGTCCGGCACGGTGAGGATTATGGGCAGACGGGGATGGTTATGGGGAGGGATGGCCGGGCTGCTGACGACCGCGCCGCTGGCGGCGGTCCTGTTCGCGGCTCAGCGGGTGGCGGGATTGCCCTTTCTCCCGTTCGACCTGTTCGATTGGCTCGCACGTATCCTGCCGGGCAACTTGATCACGGCTGGGATTGACGCGATCGTGGCTCTGGTGGGCGGCCTGAACCTGGGTCCAACCGCAACGGTTGCCAAGACGATCGAACGGGGGATGGCCCTGGGGCTGTTCATCACGCTTGGGGTCGTCGCTGGCGCGATCTTGTTCGTGACTCTGGCCGCGCGTCATGTGAAACACGGCTGGAGGGCCGGTCTTGGACTGGGTTTGATCCTGGGCGTGTTCCTGCTGCTGGTGAGCGCTGCAGTCGGTCTGCCAGAGACGGCCACGCCGCTGCTCGGTGCGATCTGGGCGTTGGTCTGCCTGGCGACCTGGGGACTGGCTCTGGGCTGGATACATGATCGCCTGGCGGTGCTGGGAGAATCGCGCGGGCCTCTGCCTCCTCCCGCAGAGGGCGAACTGGCTGTCTCGACAACCGCCCTTAGCCGGCGCCAGTTTCTGCTCCAGGTCGGGGGCGCGGCGGCGGTAATCACCGTATCCGGGACGGGCCTGGGGATGCTGCTGACTGATCGCCAACGCACGACGGTAGCCGTGGCGGAGTCGCTGATGGGTGGGCAAGATCTGCCGCCCGGACTGCCCAATGCGACCGATCCGCTGATCCCCGCGCCGGGGACGCGCCTGGAGTATACGCCCCTGGCCGACCACTACCGGATCGACATCAATCTGGTCTCGCCGAGCGTCAGCGAGCAGACCTGGGCGCTGACCATCGACGGGCTGGTCGATCACCCCCTGTCGCTGACTCTGGACGATCTGCGGAACGACTACGACTCGATGGATCAATACGTGACCCTGGCCTGCATCTCGAATCCGGTGGGAGGCGATCTGATCGGAACAACCCGCTGGACGGGCGTCAGTCTTCGGGAAGTGCTGGATGATGCCGGGGTTCAAGGTGGGGCGGGCTACCTGCTGATCCGGTCGGCGGATGGTTTCTATGAGACGCTGGCGCTTGATCTCGTTCGAGCCGACGAGCGGATCATGCTGTGCTATGACTGGGACGGCCAACCGTTGACGGCCGATCACGGTTTCCCGCTGCGAATCTACATTCCCGACCGCTATGGAATGAAGCAGCCCAAATGGATCACCGAGATTCACGTGTCTGCTGACTATGAGGACGGGTATTGGGTGGAGCGCGGCTGGGACGCGGTGGCCCAGATGCGGACAACCTCCGTGATCGATACGGTTGCCGCCCAGGCGCTGATCGACGATGGTGGCCAGCTCCGGGTGCCCGTGGGCGGGATCGCACACGCCGGGGCGCGGGGTATCTCGAAGGTGGAAGTCAGGGTCGACGATGGCGAATGGCAGGCGGCCCAACTCCGCGCACCACTATCGGAGACGACCTGGGTGATC
The DNA here is from genome assembly GCA_964533805.1 of uncultured Anaerolineae bacterium. Classification (GTDB taxonomy): domain Bacteria; phylum Chloroflexota; class Anaerolineae; order Aggregatilineales; family Ch27; genus JARKOQ01. The sequence continues at coordinate 5,251 of CAZHMJ010000292.1, forward strand.
TGGCGTTACGACTGGCCCTTTGCCGAAGGGCAGCATACCTTCGCCGTGCGTACCTATGATGGCGACGGGCTTGTGCAGGATGAGACTCAGCGCGGGGCGCGGCCCAGCGGCGCGACCGGCATTCACAGCCGCGGCGCCACGCTGCTGGCTCCGGCTGACGGGACGGAATAGCAGCGTATTCAGGATAAGCGGTCTGAAGTCCCGTTTGATGGTAAGATAGATGCATAAAACCTGAAGGAGATACTCACCGGGGTGGGCAGGGCAATCGCATCAAACTGAAAAAGACATCTCACCACAGAGGACGCGGAGGA
>CAZHMJ010000293.1:0-2529 GCA_964533805.1 uncultured Anaerolineae bacterium
ATGACCGATGAACAGAAAGCGCGGCACTTTGACAAGATCAAGGCCTCGGTCGAGCACATGACCCAGTTACTTGAAGATGTCCTGGTCATCGGCAAAGTCGAAGCCAATAAGATGGAGTACAACCCGGCTCCGTTCGACCTGATCGATCTGTGCAAGGAGATCGCCGCCGACGCCCAGCTTCAGCAGCAGACGGTTGCGATCGATCTGGTGAACAAGGCATGCAACCAGCCGGTCATCATGGACCAGAAGCTGATCCGCCAGATTATCACCAACCTGCTCTCCAACGCCGTTAAGTACTCGAAACCGGGCAACCGCGTCACCTTCGAAGTCACCTGCGATGGGGAATTCACGACCATCCGCGTCACAGACACCGGGATCGGCATCCCCCTCGCCGACCGCAAACACATCTTCGAGCCATTCCACCGGGCCGACAACACTGGCGGCATCCCAGGCACCGGCCTGGGCCTGGCCATCGCCCGGCATGCCGTCGAACTGCACGGGGGGACAATCAGCTTCGAGAGCGAAGAAGGCAAGGGGACGACCTTCACGGTCATCCTGCCCAACCGGCCCGCCGCCTAGCCCGGCGCATACGCCCGGACGAATTCCAGCGTCTCCGGCAAATCGTCCCCACAGGCGAACCAGAAGCGGAAGCGCGAATCGGTCTGTTCGATCAGGGCGCGGTAGTAATCGGTCACGCTGGCGTACTCATGCTGCATGTGCAGCATGATGTAGGGCACAAAAACCACATCCCCGGCCAGCGGTTCCAGTTCCTCGATCCGGGTGAACGGGTAGTGAAACTCCATCGCCCGGATCGGCAGGCCGGACTCCTTGAGGCCGCGCGCCTGATGCCCCCAACGCCCGCAGCAGTGAATGTGCAGCCCACCCAAGGCATCGGCCAGCCGGCGCAGGGTAGGGATACCGAACTCCCGGTACATGGCGGCGGAGAGCAGTGGCATCAGGTCCTCGGTCAGCGATACCCCCTGCTCCGCCGGGAAAAAGGTCGGCGGCCAGATGTTGCCACAAATGCGCCCGCCCGTCTCCCGGCGTAGATAGCGCACGTACGCGATCAGGAAGTCGCACACGCGATCCAGGAATTCGTGCACCCGCTCCGGCTCCAGGGCCATCGCGACCAGCAGCGCCTCCTGATCCAGGATCAGCCCGGCGGTGTTGAGCGCGCCCTGCAGATCGGGCGTGCGCAGCCAGAGCTGATCGGTATTCAGTTCGGCCGAGATGGCCCGCCAGCGATCCAGCCCGCGCCAGGCATCCATCGTGGGATCGTCCACCGGCAGCGGGGTCAGGGCCAGCGCCTCGTCCAGGGTCTGCGCCGCCGGGGCGATGTGAACGAAATCGCCCTCGACCGTGACCTTGCCGCCCCAGTAGCGGGCCGTGCTGACCGTGCCCCAGTCGGCCAGCACGCTGGGCAGGTTGAGGCCAGGCAGGCCGGCCTGTACCTCCAGATGGCGCGGGATCAATCGGCGCGCGGCCGGCTCGTCGAAGTTTTTGCGGTAGTCGTAGGCAAGCGTCTGAGCCGAGATCAGGTAACGCCCCTCTCCGGCCCAGAAGCGTTTGACGCGCTCGTAGGATGCGGTGCAAACAGGCTCACTCAGCCAGCGGGTCAGCACGTCACTCATGGAGGTCCCCTTCATCGGTCTGGCGGCGATCCCCATCGCCGCCTCATCCTACCAGCATACCCCCGCTCCCCGGCCTTCCCCACAAACTGACCTGCGAATCGTTTGCTTTTGGGATCCGAATGTATTGCTTGCCGCAAATTTCGCGGCTAGAATGAATCCATGAGCAGACCGGCATATGCCATCGATTGCCGGAACCCTCAGCGCTCCACGATCCGCTGGCCTTCAACATCATCCATCAATCGCGACCTGCATCGGAGCCACACATGGAAACCTTTGACATGGATATCGTCTTTCCCGGCGAAACCCGCGTGGATGCCTGGCTGGACGGTATTCGTATCCCCACCGGCGGGGAAGATGAACCCTCGCCGTTCGACCTGTTCCTGGCCGGGATTGGCACCTGCTCCGGGATCAAGGTCCTGCGCTTTTGCCAGGAGCGCGAGCTGCCTACCGAACACCTCAAGATCAAGCAGCGCATGCACTACAACCCCGAAACGCGCATGATCGAAAAGATCGAGATAGACATCCAGCTCCCGCCCGGTTTCCCGGAGAAATATCACGACGCGGTCATCCGGGCGGCCAATAGCTGCGGAGTCAAGAAGCACCTAGTCAACCCGCCTGAGTTTGAGGTCTTCACCTCCACCGCCGTGGTGGCCGAATAGGCCCTGTTTGCCCCGCCAGAGTCGATCGGGCCGGGCACAAGTAAGGACCGTCGATGACCCGCTACGTGATCCGCCGCCTGCTACAGGCCATTCCCCTCCTGGTCGCCATCTCGATCATCGTCTTGCTGCCGTCCACGAATTCGATAAGCATGTTGGGGTTAAGACCGCGCCGCGCGGCTTCTTTGGCCCACGCTGCGTCGGTGGGTTTGGCGTGACGATCCAGCGGGTTGTTCTTCCCC
>CAZHMJ010000293.1:2539-5559 GCA_964533805.1 uncultured Anaerolineae bacterium
GATCATCGTCTTCGCGCTGGTCGAGCTGGCCCCCGGTGACGCCTCCCAGATGTACATCGACCCGGAAAAAGGGACCGATCCGGAATATCTGGAACGGGTGCGGGCCAGCCTGGGGCTCGACCAACCCGTCACCGTCCGCTATGTGTCCTGGCTGACCAAGACTCTCAACGGGGACCTGGGCTTTTCCTTCCGGACACGCCGCCCGGTCACGCTCGAAATCGGCGACCGCCTGCCCAACACCCTGCTGCTGGGTGGGGTCTCCCTCATGCTGTCGCTGATGATCGCCATCCCGATTGGGATCATCTCCGCGCTCAAGCGCTATACCCTGGCCGACTACATCCTCAGTACGCTGGCCCTGGTCGGCATTTCGCTGCCCGCCTTCTGGGTGGCGCTGCTCCTGCTGCAAGTCTTCGCCATCCAGCTCAACTGGCTGCCCGCGGTCGGGATGCATTCCGTGCGCGAGGAATACGAAGGCTGGGCCGCGACCCTGGACGTGCTGAGCCACATGATCCTGCCCGCGACCGTGCTCAGCCTGGCCCAGACCGCGAGCTGGTCGCGCTACCAGCGCTCGGCCCTGCTGGAAGTGCTGGGCCAGGACTACATCCGGACGGCCCGCGCCAAGGGCGCGCGCGAGCGACGCGTGATCGGCTTTCACGCCCTGCGCAATGCCCTGATCCCGATGATCACCCTGATCGGCCTGTCGGTGCCTTCGATCGTCACCGGTGCGTTCATCACCGAGACCATCTTCGGCTGGCCGGGTATGGGTCGCCTGGGCGTCGAGGCGGTCAACGGGCGGGATTACCCGATCATCATGGCAGTGACCATGCTCTCGGCCCTGCTGATCGTGGTCGGCAACCTGCTGGCCGATATCGCCTACGCCTGGGCCGACCCGAGGATTCGCTATGACTGAGTACGCATCACCCCTCAGCCTGGAACGCCAGGAACCGACCCCGCAGTGGAAGCTGATCCTGCGCCAGTTCCGGCGCCACCGCCTGGCCGTGCTCAGCGCGATCCTGCTGGGCGTGATGCTCGTCCTGGCCGTGTTTACCGACGTGCTCACGCCCTACGATCCGAACGCGACCAACACCGCCTACGCCGGCGGCAAGCCCCAGCCCCCGTCCCTCGAATACGCCCTGGGCACGGACAACTACGGGCGCGACTACCTCTCGCGAGCAATGGTCGGGGCGCGCGTCTCCCTGTTCGTCGGAGTCTCGGCGGTCGTCTTCGAGATTCTGATCGGGGTCAGCATCGGGGCCGCAGCCGGATATTTTGGCGGCTGGGTGGACAACGTCCTGATGCGCTTCACGGACATCTTCCTGTCCATTCCCGGCTTCTTCCTGCTGCTGATCATTTCCGGCGTGTTTGAAGGCACGCTGCTCGCGCTGATCATCCTGATCGGCGCCCTGAACTGGATGACGGTCGCGCGCCTGGTTCGGGCGGAGTTCCTCTCCCTCAAGCAGCGCGAGTTCGTCGTGGCGGCCCACTGCATCGGCGTGCCGGGCTGGCGGCTGATCACCCGTCACCTGCTGCCCAACGCCCTGGCTCCGATCATCGTCGCCGCCACCCTGTCGGTCCCGTACGCCATCCTGACCGAGTCGGCCCTGAGCTTCCTGGGGCTAGGGGTCCCCCCGCCCCATGCCAGCCTGGGCAAGATGCTGGAGGAAGCCCAGCAGTGGCTGCGCTCGGCCTGGTGGATGTGGGTCGTGCCGGGTCTGATCATCTCGACGATCGTGCTGGCCTTCAACTTCGTCGGCGACGGTCTGCGCGATGCTTTCGACCCGCAGCTCCGGCGTTAGAGGCTGTGATGCACTTCGAAACCTGGTTTCAAGGGAGAGCCGGCCGTGCGCAACCCCACCCTAAATCCCTCCCCGCAAGCGGAGAGGGACTTGAAACTTCCCCCCTTTCTCCGTTGGCGCTGTCTCACCGCGCCGCGCTGTCTCACCGCGCCGCGCTGTCTCACCGCGCCGGGATAGGGGTTCAAGTTCATAACACACTCTGACAGGGCGCAGTCAGGTTGGTAATTCTTGTGAGGAGGCGGCAGTTTTCTGCCGAATCAATCTCAGTCAGGCTGTACAGTTCGATTATTCACGAGGAGAGAGCCATGCGTAAACTGTTGTTGACCCTGATTTTGTTGGTGACCCTGGTGGGCGGGGCGCTCCCCGGCGGGGCGCTGCCCGCTGCAGCCCAGGGCGACGATTTCGTGTGCCCCAACCAGGGTGGCACGATGGTCGTGTCCTATGGCGGCGATCCGCGCACGCTGAGCGGCCTGTATGCCAATGACGGCAACAGCCTGTTCGTCGTGACCTTCATGGCCGAACCGCTGGTGCTCGGCGGCGAAAACTGGGGCGATGCGATCGAGCCGGCCCTGGCCGAAAGCTGGGAAATCTCCGAGGACGGCCTCGAATACATCTTCCACCTGCGTCAGGGTGTCAAATGGCACGATGGCACCGAGTTCACCGCCGAAGACGTGCTGTTCACGTTCCAGGCTGTGCTGCTGGAAGAGAACGCGATCGACTGGCGCGCCAACCTCATGCAGGGCGACGAGCCGATGCAGTTCGAGGTCGTGGATGACTACACCTTCAAGGTCATCCTCAGCCAGCCCAATGCGACCGTCCTGACCGCGTTGAGCATCCCGATCGTCCCGGCCCACGCCTTCACCGGCCTGAACATGGTCGACGCGCCGTTCAACACCAACCCGATCGCCACCGGCCCCTTCAAGTTCGTGGAATGGAACACCGGCGAGAGCATCACCCTGGAAGCCAACCCCGACTACTGGCGCGGCGCGCCCTGCCTGGACCGGATTGTGGTGCGCTTCATCGAAGGCGCGGCCAACACCGCCAATGCCCTCCTGGCCGGTGAGATCGACTACGCCCGCGTCGACGGCGCGGACGTGACTCCTTTCCAGGACAACCCCGACTTCGTCCTGCAGGAAGCCTCGCGTGACCTGATGCGCTACGTCGGCTTCAACACCCGCAGCGCCACCGTGGCCACCAGGTAGCCCAGGCAGATGCTGAACAGCA
>CAZHMJ010000294.1:0-5553 GCA_964533805.1 uncultured Anaerolineae bacterium
CCTGTCCCGAATGCAATGCACACCACTATAGCGAAATTGGGTGGGTTGAACATTTGTGTTTGATGAAAAATCACTGCTTTTCTGAAGCGTTTCCGGCCAACAGATTTTCCAGATAGGCTTCAAACGATCCGGCTGCGCACGCTTCGATGTACTTCATGATCTCGCCGCCCGCGATAGGATACCGGGGGAAGCACGAGGTGGGCCATGCACCTCCCGGAGCTTCGACAACCATCGCGGCCAGGGGGGCCGGGATGTCGACATCCCCGTCCAACCGGTCGACCACCTGCTCAGCAGTGATGATTAGGGTCTTCGCCGCGTAGGCCAGTTCCTGGTCAATCGCCAGGTTCCGGTTGAGCCGGGCATTGCCTGCCCGATCCGCGACAAGAGCATGAATCACCGCCACGTCGCATGGAATCGCGGGAAACGCCATCAACACTTCCCCGGAATACGGATCGATGACCTGTTTCACGTCCGGACGCAGGCGCGGCAGATCGGTACCAATCCAGGCACGGGAGGGCATAAATCCAACCCCGCCGAGTGTCGCCCTGATCCCCAGCGCGAGGCTGATCTCGGTTTCCTCCAGGACGTGCAGACTTCCTTCCGTTGCGGCCTGGGTGAACATCGGCGCCAGACCAAATGCCTCCAGGCCGAAATAGCAGGTTCTGGTCTGTCGGACACACCCCGCCCCAACTAGCAAATCGGATTCATAACTGGCCGTGAAGCAGAGTAGAGTCAGATCGCGGGGTCTGGATTCGCGCTGGAGCAAAGCCCGCACAAACGCCACCGGTCGGCGGTAGAGCGTCATCCCGCCCAGGGCCAGGGTCACTCCATCCCCGACAACGTGCACGGCCTCGTTGAGGGAAACCAAAGGATGAGTCACGGCGATCAAGATTGCATATCCAGAGTAGCGCGTTTCGCCGCCAGGCGTTCCGCCAGAATCAAGAGATACGTCCTGTTTTCACAGCGAGCCTGCCACACGGGCGGAATCGCCTCGATCCCCAGGCGCGCGCCTAGGATTCCACCAGCGATAGAGGCGATTGAATCACTATCGCCATTGCTGTTGGCTCCCCGACGCACCGCGGCCACGTAGTCATCTGGGTGGCGCATAACGCAATACAGAGCCAGCGCGACCGCCTCCTCGCTGATCCACCCATCGCCGATATGCCGCATCGCGGCGACCTCGTCCCCCCAGCCGATCACATGCCCGACCCGTCGCAAGGCCTGTTCTAGATCATCGGACAGGCCCGTCGTCAATGCATAGATGCGGCTGAGGTACGACGCAGGCGCCTCCCCATCAAGCGCCAGTTTAACCAGGTAGGCAGCAGCCAGACTGGCCGCGATGGCAGTTGGATGGCGATGTGTGATCAGGCTGGTCGCTCGGGCAACCTCGCTCAGGCGATGGAGATTGTCCTGGTACAGATAGCCTACGGCCGCGACGCGCATCACCGAGCCGCAGCCTTTGGACTCTGGATCTCCCGACTCATGCCACGCCACGCCCTGTTCATAGCGAGCGATACCCCGCAGACACGCATTTCCAGGCGCGCGCGTGCTATCAGGGCTGTGAAACCATTTCACGAACTGCCGGCCCATCGCCTGCATGATCTCATCGGTCGTCCCCTGCCCTGCTTCGATCAAGGCTTCGGCGACAGCCACGGTAAGCTGGGTATCGTCGGTATAGAGAGCAGGATCGGGCAGCTCCAGGATTCCGTCTCGGCCAAATCGCGTCCTGATTTCGGCCAGCGTCAGGAATTCGACCGGCCACCCCAGCGCATCGCCCAACGCCAGTCCGAACAACATGCCTTGTGCCTGTTGGATGCTCAACCCATGTCTCCAAAACTCACGGAACACTATCAATCAGGCGCGAAAAATTGTATCATACGGGCGGATGGGTTGCGATCAGCCCTTCGGATTTCAGGATTACCAGAACCTCTTTCCCGTCAAACTTAGCCATTGCAGATACCTTCTATGACCTTACAGACAAACGAGAACCCAAAACAATCCATGCGCATTGTGGGCATTCGATTCCATAAAATAGGCAAGCTCTATCACTTTGACTGCTCCGCCGCCCCTGAATTACAGGCCGGCGACCATGTCATCGTGGAGACCACACGCGGCCGCCAGATGGGCCAGATCATGGGCTTTGCGGAATACGAGAATGAGCGCGAATACAAGCCGATCCTGCGCAAAGCGACCCCCCGCGACCTCTTGCTGCAACAAGTGTGGGAAGAACGGCAGGTTGCCGCGCTGATCCGCTGCCGGGAAGCCGCAGCCGAGATCGGCGAATACAGCGACGTCAAGTTCGTCGCGGCCCAGTACAATTACGATGGCAGCATGCTGACCTTCCTCTACAGCACCGAGGCCGAGAACAAGACGCCCAACGTCAACAAGCTTCGCACCCAGCTCAGCCGGTTGTTCCGCAGCACCAAGATCGAACTCCGCCAGATCGGCCCACGCGACGTGGCCAAGCTGCTGGGCGGTTATGGCGCCTGTGGACAGCCTCGCTGCTGTAGCACGTTCCTCACGGATTTCAGCCCCATCTCGATCAAAATGGCCAAAGCCCAGGGCATTTCGCTCAACCCCACCGAAATCACGGGCATGTGCGGGCGACTCCGCTGCTGCCTGATTTACGAGTACGAGCAGTACATGGAGGCTCGCAAACACCTTCCCAAACGCAACAAACGCGTGGGCACGCCACGCGGTGAGGGTAAGGTCATCGATGTTCTTCCGCTGCAAGACGCAGTTGCCGTGCTCATTGAAGGCGAGCAATTCACGTACAAACGTGAAGAACTGATCCCGATCGAAGAATGGGAAGCGCTTCAAAAGAAGGCCCAACAGGGATGTAGCAAGAACGAGAGTGGTGGTTGTGATTGCGGCGCACGCCGCTAGAACGGCCATCGGCCAGGAATCGCCCCATGCCCATTGACTTCATGCCTGCCGCCACGGCCCTGAATGATCGCCTGGTGGCCTGGCGGCGGGACTTCCACCGGCATCCAGAGCTTGCCTTTCAAGAGAAGCGCACGGCCGCCCAGGTAGCCAAGGAGCTTGGCTCGCTCGGACTGAAGGTGCAGACCGGCGTCGGCCAGACTGGAGTCGTTGGCATCCTCGCCGGCTCTGAGAATGGGCCAACCATCCTGGTTCGCTTCGACATGGATGCCCTGCCCATCATCGAGCAGAGTGACGTCCCTTATCGATCGAGCACGCCTGGAATCATGCATGCCTGTGGACATGACGGGCATACAGCCATCGGCCTGGGCGTGGCACATCTACTGAACCAACGGCGCAGCCAGATCCACGGCCGGATCAAGTTCGTCTTTCAGCCTGCCGAGGAAACCGCTGCTGGGGCAAGTGCCATGATCGCCAATGGCGTGCTGAACGATCCAGTGCCATCCATCGCCCTGGGTCTGCACTTGTGGAATGCCCTGTCGGTGGGCCAGATTGGGCTAAAGCCAGGTCCAATCATGGCTGGCGCGGACACCTTCGAGATCACTATCCGGGGCAAAGGTGGCCACGGCGCTTCACCCCATGAGACCCGGGACCCCCTGCTGACTGCAACTCACGTGGTCACCGCGCTTCAGTCCATCATCAGCAGGAACATCGATCCGCTGGATTCGGCGGTGCTTTCCGTGACCAGCTTCAATGCAGGCACCGCCTTCAACATCATCCCGCCGGAAGCCAGTCTGAAGGGCACCATCCGCACCTACCATGCAGACACCCGATCGAAGGTGGAGACTCGCCTGATGGAAGTCACCCACGGCGTGGCATCGGCTCTGGGCTGCGAGGCAGAACTTCAGGTTAACCATCTTACTCCTGCACTGGTGAACGACCCAGAGGTCACAGCCGTGGTCCAGAAGGCGATCGCCCCTTATGCCGATCCCGGCCATGTCGACTCCAGCATACGCACTATGGGCGCGGAAGACATGGCGATATTCCTGGAACACATCCCTGGCTGCTTCGTGATGATCGGCTCGGCCGATCCAACACGCGGCCTGGAGTATCCGCATCATCACCCGAATTTCGATTTCGACGAAGCGGCTTTGCGCCTGGGGGCCGCGGTGGTTGCTTCCGCCATCGCCGCCTATGTCATTCCAGACTGACGAGGCCGCCCGGCACCAACAGGAGAACCCTGTACGAAAATGCGCAACAGCATTTTTCAATGGCCAGATGGCGCTGGCTGGCTGATTTTCAGTGGCCGTGGCGATTTCATCCGTGGCGGAACCGAGAGCGTCGACAGCCGTATGCTGACTCAGAGCGCGGCCGACGGCGCACTGGTCTACATTTGGGCCGCCAGTGATCTCGACACCGCCGAATCATATCTCAACTACCTGACTGATCTCGGCGCGCGCAGCGGCTATCCCACCGATATCATCTCGGAAGATGATGACACCATCCGGAACCTGCTGAGCGACGCCGGGGTCGTCATCATTGGCGACGGCCCAGACACGGACCGGCTCCTGAACGGTCTGCGCGGTCCAGCGGGAGAAGCCATCCTGCGAGCCTACAGCCATGGTGCAACCGTCATGGGAACCGGAGCGGGCGCTGAGGTGATGGGGCAATGGTTTGCCCACATTGCCAGTGGGCAGGCACGGACTGGGCTTGGCTGGCTGCAAAACGCGCTGGTCGGCGCAACCAGGGCCGAATCCAGGGCCGCGGGTCTGATCCGTCAGGAAACCCTCAAAAACCATCCGCTGGCTTACAGCATCGAGATCGGTCCTGACTCGGCACTAGCCTTGAGCCCCTTCGGTGAGGTCGACCTCTGGGGAGACAAAAAGGTCGCCATCTCGCTGGGACAAAGTTACACACAGCAGGAGTAAGCCATCGTGGGACAGAACCAGGATCGAACTATGGATTATGTCAGCTCGCATCCCCCCCTTGCTTCTCCTCCCCAACGGGTTGTATCACTTGTGCCCAGCCTGACCGAATCCCTGTTCGATCTCAACCTCGGCAACCGCGTCATCGCCATCACCGATTACTGCATCCACCCGGCGGAAAGACTGAGCGGACTACCCCGAGTCGGCGGTACAAAGACCCCGGACATCGAACGGATCATCGCCCTCCAGCCCGATCTGGTCCTGATGAACCGGGACGAGAACCGGCGCGAAGACGCCGAGCAGCTTGAGGCTGCGGGGATTCCCATCTGGGCTTCAGAGCCTCGGACCGTCCAGGCAGCGCTGAATCTGCTCTGGGAACTGATGGATGTTTTTGACGAGCCTTCCATGTCCGAACGGGTGCGTTGGATTGAGCGGCAGATGGATTGGACGGCGGCCGTCGCACGCCAGAGGCGGCCCGTTCGCGTATTCGCGCCAATCTGGTATGATCCGTGGATGGTATTCACAGGTGATACATTCTGTAACGATCTGCTGAAGATCTGCGGCGGGGAAAATGTCTTTGCCGGGCCGGAGGTAGCCTCAAAGGCTGCTTCGGACGAAAATCGGGGGACCAGTCCAGCAGCCGGACGTTATCCAGAAATCACGCTGGACGAGATCATCCTGAGAAAACCAGAGGTCGTGCTGCTGCCTGACGAGCCATTTCCATTCACAGAGGCACACGCGGCCC
>CAZHMJ010000295.1:0-5497 GCA_964533805.1 uncultured Anaerolineae bacterium
GCGGCGCGGCCAGCATCCCGGCCTGGGCCTCGGCCCTGGCCTTCGTCCTGTTCACGCCTTCCTCGCGGGTCGTGGATACCTTCCGGGCCGACATGGAGACCCCCTTCGTTCGCCAGTTCGTGCGCGCCAACAACCTGGTCCTGCTGGCCGCCGATTCGGCCCTGCCGCTGGCCTTGCTGATCCTGGGCGGCTGGGTGCTGTGGATCGCCGTGGCGAGTGGCACGCTGTTGCTGCCCGGCCTGCTGGTGCAGGGGCTGATCGGGCTGGGGCTGGCGGCGGTGCTGCTGGTCCTGTGCCACGCGGTCAGCGCCGTTCAGATTCGCACCTGGCCCGATCGGTTGTCGTATCCCCACGCGGTGTTGCTCGCCTTCGGCCTGCCGATGGTGGCCGGGCTGCTCACCGAGTCGCCGGTCGTGGGGTTGGTCGTGGCTGGGATTGCCGCTGCCGTGCTGGGCACGCTGGTGTGGGAAAGCGTGTAAAGGCAATGAGGAATGTTGAATTCTGAATTTTGAATTGGGGTGGGTGATCGAGGGTGGCCCGCCGCTGACGCGAGGCGTGGGTAGGGCGAGGTAGCGTCGCATTTGCAATTGCAGCGCTACCTCGCCCTACGCCCATATCACGCGCCGCGCGCGGCCCAGGCGTCGACCTCGACCTTGTGGATCGGGGCGGCCAGGGCGACCACAGCACGGGGCGTGGTCGCTCAGCCGGGCCGCGAAGACCTCGCGCCGCCGGGCCGGGTCGATCTCCCCCCACCAGGTATAGCGTCAGTTTGACCAGATCGGGCACGTCCATCCCCGCCGCCCGCAGGTTGCGGGTCACGTTGTCCAGGGCCAGGTCGAGTTGCGCGGCGGGGTCGTCCGGCACGCGGCCGTCCAGCGTGCGGCCAACCTGCCCAGAGAGGATCAGCCAGCGGGCCGGACCCGGAACCTCGATCGGGTGGCTGTAGCCAGCCGGCGGCGCGTGCACATCGGATGGGTTGCGCGGGGTGTTCATGGGAAATCCTTTCCACGGCAAACACGGCGGACTTCCATGAGCCTGATTCGATTTGTTCCGCGCGGCAGGCGACGCGCCTCGGAGTTTCCAACACGCTTCTTATCGACCGTTGCGCGAAGCGCGCCATAATCGATGGGGTGGCTTATTGTGTAGAGATCGTTCTTGTTTCTTTTGGGGAAAGCGCTTAATCCATGTTCATGTCTCGCCGCCGTCGCCGTCCGCTTGAACCGGAAGCCGAGATTCCCGAAGGCCCCGTCCAATGGCGGCGCATGATCGCCTATTTGTTCCCGTACAAGGCCCGGCTGGGCGTGGCTTTCCTGGCCCTGCTGGTCAGCGCCGGGCTGAGCCTGGTTTTTCCGGCCGTGATCCAGAACGTGGTCGACTCGGTGCTGGTCCAGGGGGACGTCCACCTGCTGGACCAGATCACACTCTTCTTGCTGGTTGTGTTCCTGATCCGCTCGGTCAGTTCCCTGCTGGAAACCTACAACCTCAACTATATCGGCGAGCGGATCGTGGTCGATCTGCGCAAGCAGCTCTACAGCCACATGCAGGCCCTGTCGCTACGCTTCTTCACGGAACGGCGGGTCGGGGAGCTGGTCAGCCGCCTGTCCAGCGACGTGACCGTGATGCGTTCCGCCCTGACCAGCAACGTCAACACCCTGCTCCAGCAAAGCCTGATCATGATCGGCTCGGTCGCCATCATGGTTGCGCTCAACTGGCGGCTGTCGGCCTTCATCCTGGCGATGGTGCCGATCCTGGTTGGGCTGGGTTTCGCCTTCGGGTACACCCTGCGTCGCTTGAGCACGGCTGTCCAGGACGAGATCGCGGGGGCGACCATCGTCGCGGAGGAGGCCCTGCAGAACGTGCGCGAGGTCAAGAGCTTCGTGCGCGAGGACTACGAAGTGGGGCGCTACACGGGCGCGATCGACCGCGCCTTCCGGGCGGCGCTCAAGCTGTTGCGCGTGCGGGCCGGGTTCGGGCCGTTGATGGCCTTCTTCGGCTTCGCGGCCCTGTCGCTGATCCTCTGGTTCGGCGGGCGCGAGGTGCTGGACGGCCGCCTGACCGGCGGCGAGTTGATCGCCTTCCTGATCTACGGTCTGACCGTGGCCGGCAGCCTGTCCTCCCTGGTGGGGCTGTATGCTTCCTTCCAGGAAGCCCTGGGCGCGACCAAGCGCGTCTTCCAGTTGATGGACATGCAGCCCGGCGTGCTGGACGCTCATGACGCGGCCGTGCTGCCGCGCGTGGACGGCCGGATCACGTTCGAGGGGGTGGGCTTCTCCTACGACGACAAGCAGCAGGTGCTAGAAGGGATCGATCTGGACATCGCGCCGGGCGAAATCCTGGCCCTGGTTGGGCCGAGCGGGGCGGGTAAGAGCACGATCTTCAATCTGATCCCGCGCTTCTACGACCCCACCGCCGGGACGATCCGCGTTGACGGGCGCGACCTGCGCGGCGTGACCCAGGCCAGCCTGCGCGCCCAGATCGGGATCGTCCCGCAGGAGACGCTGCTCTTTGGCGGCACGGTGCGCGAGAATATCCTCTACGGGCGGTTGGATGCCACCGAGGAAGAACTGATCGCCGCCGCCCAGGCCGCCAATGCCCACGACTTCATTCAAAACGAGCTACCGGAGAAATACGACACGATCGTTGGGGAGCGCGGGGTGCGGCTCTCCGGTGGGCAGCGCCAGCGAATCGCGATCGCGCGCGCCCTGCTCAAGGACCCGCGCATCCTGCTGCTGGACGAGGCGACTTCCAGCCTGGATAATGAAAGCGAGCATCTCGTCCAGGAAGCACTCGGCCGCCTGATGCAGAACCGCACCACGATCATCATCGCCCATCGCCTGAGCACGGTGCGGGTCGCCCACCGGATCGCCGTCCTGGAGCGCGGCCGGATCATCGAACTCGGCTCGCACGAGGCGCTGATGGCGCAAGGCGGCCTGTACGCCCGGCTGTACGAGATGCAGTTCCGCGAGGCCGACCTGCTGGCCGGGGACTTGAACGGTAAGCCCGCCGGGGAAGCGCTCCCGGTAGCCAGCGGCGCGGCTTCCGGCATGTGACCCCTGGCCCGCAGAGTTGAGGCAGGCCTTCCACATGTTTTCTCTGCGTCCTCCGCGTTCTCCGCGGTGAGATGCTTTTGAATCATGCCTGACGGACTGAAAGGACTGATCCCATGTTCGACGATGTGGCCCGTGAATTCCTGCAAAAGGCCCTGATCGCCCGCCTGTCGGTGATCGACCCGGAGGGTTACCCGCATACCGTGCCGGTATGGTTCATGCTGGACGGCGACGACATCATCTTCATCAGCACGCGCGACACGCGCAAGGTGGCGTACATCCAGAGAAACAGCAAGGCCGCGGTGACGATCGGCGGCGATTCGGACGACGGCGGCGGCTATCTGATCAAGGGTGAGATCGGCGTGGAAGAAGACCCCGACCTGGCCTGGATGCGCAAGGTCACCTATCACTACGAAGAACCGGAGAAGGCCGCCCAGGACTGCGCCGACTGGGCCGATCTGGACATGATCATCCTGCGCCTGCGCCCGCGGCGGGTGATTAAGGTAGCCTAGCGGCGCGGTCCGCGACGGGCTGGGTTTGTCGTCCGCCGACCCCTTGTGACGTGACTACTAGGAGAAAAGTCAATCTTTGAATCACAGGGGAGACTGGACTATACTACACACAGGTTTCATGGTCTCATTGGAATGAGGATTGAAGGCAGTCGCTATGGTCCAGGAGTATCGGAGCGAAATTCTGGAACGCACGCTGCGTAACCTCCATCTTGTGGTGGACGGGGTTAAAGCGTCGGTGATCGTGAATGTGGACGGCCTGCTGGTCGCCTCTTTCCCTCCGGGTGACAACGAGGACGAAGACGAGAATCCCACCAGCAGTCCCCAGGTGGCGGCCATGGCCGCGACTCTGCTCGGCCTGGCGGAGAACACCCTCCATCGCCTGGCCCAGGGACGTCTGGATCGCATTCTCATGGAGGGCGAAGACGGGATGATGGTCGTCTACCCGGCGGGGGACGTGGCCTCCTTGGCGATTCTGCTGGAAAAGGATGCCCGGCTGGAGCGCGTCTTTTATGCCGCGACCCGCGCCACCGAAGAAGTGGTGGACGTCCTGGGTCGATAGGATAAAGACTGCTGTTGGCTGTTAGCCCTTGGCTTTTAGCCAAAAGCGGTGGCCTGCTGTGATCATGACGCCCTGTTCGCATGAACGGGGCGTTTGTCTGGCTCGGAGCACAAAGAAGCTATTGGCTGCTTGCTGTTCGTCTCTAGCCAACAGCCATTTCCCCGCCTAGATCAAAAACGCCCTGTCCGCGTGGACGGGGCGTTTGTTTTTGTCGGGTCTGTGAGGCTATTCCGAGGGCGGGGGGATGACCGGTTCATCGGGAACAGCCGCGTTCTCGTCCGGTTTCGCCTCCGGCTCGCCGGCCTCGGCCATGCTGGCGGCGCCGCTTTCATCGAGCGCGGGGCTTTCTTCGGCCACGGCGCTCGCCTCAGGAGCGAGACTCTCAACCGGCGCCAGGTTTTCCGCCGGGCCGCCCTCGTCGCCGGCCACGGCAGCCTCGCCAGATTCCCCGGCGACAGGCGCTTCGAGGGCCGACTCTTCGATGTGGGCCGTCTCGCTCCCCCCGGACGGCTGGCCGGCATCGACCGGCTGGTTCGCGGCGGTCTCACCGAGCAGTTCCTCATTGGTAGACCGCAGCGCATCCATCTCACCCGTGGCA
Source organism: uncultured Anaerolineae bacterium (assembly GCA_964533805.1). GTDB lineage: Bacteria > Chloroflexota > Anaerolineae > Aggregatilineales > Ch27 > JARKOQ01. The sequence continues at coordinate 4,717 of CAZHMJ010000295.1, forward strand.
TCCGGGCTGACCTGGCTCTCCGGCGGTTGGAAGAAGAGCCGGATGATCATCTGGCCCAGGCGCAGGCGGTCGCCATCGCGCAGGCGGTACGGCCGGTGGGCATTCAGGCGTTGGCCGTTGAGGAACGTGCCGTTACTGCTGCCCAGGTCCCAGATGTCCAGGTGGCTTTCGTCGGCGGAACGGATGGCCGCGTGACGGCGGCTGACGCCCATCCGGTAGCCGGCATACGGGGTCAGGTCGATGTCGGGCATCGCCCCGGTCGCCGGGTCGCGCCGGCCAAAAATGAGCTCCTGGCGGGGTTTGATCAGAATCGGTTCCGGGCCGCCCTCGATCTCGATGCGCAGGACGGCGTTCGGCATGAAATAGTCCGTCCCCGCGGCCGAGAGCGGGCCGGTGCCGCTCAGGCTCGAATCTTCAAAGGACTTGGTGGTGCCCACGGCTGCTTTGCCGGTCAGGCTGGTGCCGCAATTTTCACAGAACAGGATGCCGGGGCGATTGGTATGGCCACAATTGGCACAGACTTGCATGGACAGGCCCCTCTGGTGCATACGGAATATGCGCGTATGCAACTCTATAACGAACCAGGGAAGGCACGACTCCGTTCCCCGTTCGCGCCACGCCGGGCGGCCCGCTGCTCCAGCCGCGCGACGTCCCCGCGCAATAAACAGTATTGAATAAACTCGATTCCCAAAAACGCGGCCCTGGGGCGCGGCGTTCGCTTATGTCCTCAGGCCGCCACTATCTTCATATATTAGACCAGTTTGGGCAAGCTGACCACTTT
>CAZHMJ010000296.1:0-5454 GCA_964533805.1 uncultured Anaerolineae bacterium
ATAACTGGGGATAAATGGGAGTCATCCTGTGGATAAGTGCCCCATCATTGTGGATAACGTGGGATTCCGTGGGTTATCAGCGCGCCTTACTTCGCCGGGATGGGCGGATAGCCGCCCGCCGCCCGGATCGTCGCCAGCACGCTGCGCGCCCAACGCTCGACACGACCCGGATGTCCGGCCGGATCGCTGTCCGGCGCGGCGGGAGGAGCTGGACGCGCGTCGGCGATGGTCAGCGGCCAGGCGAGGCGCGGGCACGGCGGGCCTGGTCGACCGTCGCGCGGGTCTGGGCGCGGTAGGAGTCGGGACTGATGCCGCGCTCCAGAGTGGCTTCCAGCAGGCCGAGAACCCAGGCCGCGCCCTCGTCGGAATAGCGGTCGTGCTGGAGCATGTAACACGGCACGGTCAGGTGGTGGACGATCCCCGCGCCGCCTGGATCGCTGAACGCTGGGTCGCGGATGACATTGTACTCGTTTATGGAGTGCTCTGGAACGCTCAGGGCGGCATGTTCGAAGCGTTCGATCCATGAGACGATGGACACTGGGCTTGATTCTGCCTCAAAGCCGCAGGCCAGGCGGCAAAAAGCCCACTGAAGGGACTTCCGGGGTATGCGCCAACCAGAGAGTCCCTTTGGTGGGTTTTTATTGAGGATAGCCGGGGACTTTCAGTCCTCGGCGGCGACCGTGTGCCGCGTTTCGGTCGGATCGCCTGACCCGGTTTTCTGTCGTCTTACCCAATTCAACAGCTAACGTTCGAAATTCAAATCTTGTTATCCTGGCCGTTCGACCAGGATAACAACCGTACCGCCGGGCAGGGCCAAGACTCACCGCATGGCGGACGACAGTTCGGCGGTATGCCATTAAGATGGTGCCATGCTGCGGGCAAGCCTGTTTGAGGGGGCCCGCAGCCGTTGACTGCTGGAACTGAAGGGAAAGGGAAATCAGGATGTTTACCGTTAACCATCGCGATATGGTCTCTGGACTGGAACACCTCGTAGAAGAGCGTCGCTGCAACGCGCAGAGAGCGCTCGGCCACGAGGCCTGCGCCGCCAACCCTGCCTCACGGAGCCTGCTGGACCGTACGCTCGCCAACGCCGGGAACTGGCTGGCCGTTCAGGGCCATCGCCTGGAGGAACGCCATGGCGAGGCTGCTGAGAAGCCCGTCGCCATTACCGACCCTCACCGCGCCAGGACTTGTTAAGCGACACCCCTCCCAGTCTTTCCCAGGCGTCCGTTATCAAACCGCCGGGCCGCTCTTGGATGAGCGGCCCGGTTTTTTGTTAGGGAAAGTGCGCTACCTGGGGGATCAAAAAGGGCGATGCATAGACACCCCATTGAAAACTATCTACCTGCAGTAGCGATCGAACCAGGCGACGATGCGCTCTGGCCGGTCGATGCTGTGTTTCGGCTCCCCGCCGCGCGAAAGCTCGTGCCCCTCGCGCGGGTAGCGGACCAGTTCCACCGGGGCCTTGCCCGCCCGCCTGACCGTGGCGAACAACTGCTCGCCCTCCGCGATCGGCACGCGGTAGTCTTGCTCGCCGTGCAGGGATCAGCAGCGGCGTGGTGATCTGGTGGGCGTAGGCCAGCGGCGATTGCTCCCAGAAGCGGGCCGGGTCGTCCCGCGGTTCTCGGCCACCCTGTTGCTGGTCATGAACCAGGGGATGGCGGTCGTGCCGCGGTCCAGACGGGCCGTCGGCTCGCGTACCGGGCCGCCCCCGGCGGGCATCACAGCCAGACGATCGGCGCGGGGATGCAAGGCTGGATAGCAAATCCGGCCCGCCCGCGCGAATCTTCCGGGGCGATTGACAGGCGGCCGGTCCGGGATATGATGGGGCGGGAACAGTTTTTAGGCTGGATCGAACGCGGGTTGACACAGTTGTGTGGGAAGGTCGAAATCATGAACAAAGCGGTAAGGGTACTCGTGCTGCTGGCGGCGCTGACGGTCGGGCTGGCGGGCTGCGGCCCGGCGGACGCGGTCACGGCCGGGACGGGCACGCTGGAACTGACCCTCAGCCTGCCGGAGGGCTATCACCTGAACGAGGAAACCGACTCCTGGGTCACGTGGGAAGTGGATGGCACGGTCGTCCACGCCGAGGGCGAGACGGACACCTACCTCACCGACCTGGCGGAGCCGGTCCGCCTGCCCGTGACCTTCGCGGCGGGCGAGGCGGAGGCCATCGCCCACCTCAACATCCGCTATTGCAGCGACACCGACGGGATGTGCCTGGTTGAGATGCAGGCGGTGACGCTGCCGGTGAAGGTCGCGGCCAACGGCAACCGCTCCACCGTCGCCGCCGCCTTTGACATCGTGCCTCCGGAACTGTGATCGGCACAGGCCAACCCATCTATGGAAGACCGGGCGGAAACTCAGGAATTCGTGTTCGGGTATCAAGCCTGGGCGGTGGGGCAGGACTTCACGGCCGTCTGGGAGCCTGAGCGCATCGCGCAATACCTGCTGAAAGAGGACATCACCTGGCCGCTCTCGGTGAACTGGCCGTCCGCGTTTGAGGATGCCCGGATTCAGGCGCCTGCCTGGACGGGGATGCCTCTGGGGCTTTGGGCCAGCCCGGATGCCTTGCGGGCGTTCATCAGCGCGACGAAGCTATCCCCGCCATACTGGATTATCGCCGTCACGCAGGTGGGGACGGCGGAGAAACAGCGCTGGTATCACACCCAGTTCGCGTTTCAGCCGGCGGTCCTGGCTGAGGCGTGGCCCCGGCTCGGCTTCGACGTGGCGGACGATTACCTGCTCAGCGGCTTGATGAACTGCGGCTACTGGCCTGAAGAACGCGACCGCTTGAGCCAGCGGTTCGCCGGGCAGCTCAACGCCTACCACCTGTTTGACGATCAGGCGGTGGCCCAGACGTTCCGGCGTCTGACGGACGAGCGGGTGCAGGAACACAGCCCGTTCAACGTGTTTGGGCTGTACCTCGTCGCCAGGGTCGAGGGTCTGCGCGCCTAGCGCGCCTCCACCCAGCCCAGACTGATGCGGCCCCGGTCGATGTCCACGTTGCGGATTTCGACGTCGATCACGTCGCCGACGCCCAGCAGCACGTCCTGCGGAATCTGGCTGACGTGCAGCAGGCCGTCCTGCTTGACGCCGAGGTCCACGAACGCCCCGAAGTCGACCACGTTGCGCACCGTGCCCTTGAGGACCATCCCCGCCTGGAGTTCTTCCATCTTCATTACATCGCTGCGCAGGATCGGCGCGGGCAGGTCCTCGCGCGGGTCGCGGCCGGGCCGGATGAGCTGCTCGAAGATGTCCTCCAGGGTCGGCACGCCGGTGCCGAGTTCTTTCGCCAGGGCGGACAGGCCGTGCCGGTCGCGCAGCAGCTTGAGGGCGGCTTCCCGCTGGGCGGGCGGCGTGGAGGGCTTCAGCCCGGCTTTTTCCAGCAGGGCTTCGGCCACGGGGTAGCTCTCCGGGTGGATGGCGCTGGCGTCCAGCGGATTCTTGCCGTCCCGGATGCGCAGGAAGCCTGCCGCCTGCTGGTAGGCCTTGGGGCCGAGGCCGGGCACCTTGAGCAAGTCCTGGCGGCGCTTGAAGGGGCCGTGCTCGTCCCGGTAGGCGACGATGTTGGCGGCCAGCTTGGGGCCGATCCCGGCCACGTAGCGCAGCAGCGCGGCCGAGGCGGTGTTGAGGTCCACCCCGACCCGGTTGACGACCTTCTCCACCACCCCATCCAGCGCGGCGGCAAGCTGCTTCTGGTCGACGTCGTGCTGGTACATGCCCACCCCGATCGCCTTGGGATCGATCTTGACCAGCTCGGCCAGCGGGTCCTGGGCGCGGCGGGCGATCGAGACCGCCCCGCGCATGGCGACGTCCAGGTCGGGCAATTCCTCGCGGGCCAGGGGACTGGCGCTGTACACGCTGGCCCCGGCCTCGCTGACCATGATGTAATGGGCCTGTTCCAGAGCGCGGGTCAGCTCGGCCACCAGGGCCTCGGTCTCGCGGGAGGCAGTGCCGTTGCCGATCGCGATCAGGCTGACGCCATGTTTCGTGATCAGGTCCGCCAGGGTTTCCAGGGCATTGGCGTAGTCGCGGCGCGGCTCGTGGGGGTAGATCGTGGTCGTGGTAAGCACCTTGCCGGTCGGGTCGACCACGGCCACCTTGCAGCCGGTGCGATAGGCGGGGTCGATGCCCATCACCACCCGCCCGGCCAGCGGCGGCTGGGTCAGCAGGCCGCCCAGGTTGGTGGCGAAGACCTGGATCGCGTGGTCCTCGGCCTGCTCGGTCAGCAGGCGGCGCACGTCGCGCTCGATGGCCGGGATCAGCAGGCGCTTGGCGGCGTCCTCGCCCGCGCTGACCAGCGCGTCCATCAGCGGGGAGCGGCGGTCGGGGTGGAACTGGTCCGCGATCACGCGCTCCCAGTCGCGCTCGTCGACCAGCACCTGGACGCGCAGGACCTTCTCGCGTTCGCCCCGGTTGATCGCCAGGATTTGATACGGGCGCAGGCGGCCGATCCGGTATTCGAACTCGTAGTAGGTCTGGTAAACGCCGCGCGGGTCTTCCGCCCCGTCGACCTTCTCGGATTTGGCCTGACCGTAGGCCTGGGTCTTGGCGCGCAGCTCGCCGCGCACTTTGGCGTTCTCGCTGATCGCCTCGGCCACGATGTCGCGCGCCCCGGCCAGGGCTTCCTCGACGGTGGGCACCTTGTCATTGAGGAAGGGCTTCGCCAGTTCCTCCGGGGAGCCGCCCCGCTTCTGCTCCAGGATCAGGTCGGCCAGCCCTTGCAGGCCCTTCTCCCGCGCGACCGTGGCCCGCGTGCGGCGCTTGGGCTTGTAGGGCGCGTACAGGTCTTCCAGCGCGCTGAGGGTCTCGGCGGCGGCGATTTCCTTTTCGAGTTCCGGGGTCAGCTTGCCCTGCTCGGTGATGGTCTTGACGATCGTCTCGCGCCGTTCGTCCAGGGCGCGCAGGCGGCCCAGCAGGTCGAACACCTTCTGGAGCGTCTCGTCGGACATGGTGCCCGTCTGCTCCTTGCGATAGCGGGCGATGAAGGGCAGGGTGTTGCCCTCGTCCAGCAGGGCGATGGCCTGGGCGACGTGGGCCGGGTTGAGCTTGAGCGCGTCCGCGATCTGGCGGGGATAGTCGGGCATAGGGAGCAATCAGCTTTCAGCAGTCAGCAATCAGCGGTCAGAAAGAGTTGTCAGTGGTCAGTTCACAGTAGACAGTGGTAAGGCAGGTGGCAACCATACCACGTCCGGGGCGGGGAGGCAACCGCGCTTTGTAGGGACGGGGCACGTCGATGCTTCGCATCGGCCCTGTCCGCCGCGCGTCAAACGCCCACCCCCATTGTTCGCTAGAACATTTGTTTGATACAATTCGGATGCGACTCGCGGCAGGCTCCAAGCCTGCCGCTGGGAGGATAGAAGCCCACTGAAGGGGCTAAAAACCGCCATCTAGAGGTGTAAAAGATCGGACTTAATCTGACACATGCGGGTCATTGGCCGATGAGGGGTG
>CAZHMJ010000297.1:0-5425 GCA_964533805.1 uncultured Anaerolineae bacterium
TCCCACCAGGCCCGCAGCAGCAGCTTGCGCAGGGCGTGCCGGTCGTCGCACCAGGTCGTCATCCAGATGTGTTTGATACAGCCCGGCCCGTCCAGCAGGGCGATGTCGCGCGCCTGCCCGGCCTCAACCTCCCACCAATCGGAATTGCCGCCGCTCGGATCGTAGCTGGATGCGCGCAGGCGCCTGACTCCGCGCCGCAGCCGGGCCAGATCCGCCAGCGTGCCCTGGCCGATCATCATCGATCACTCTCCTTGAAAAAGCGGTCAGCAAAAGCAAAAGACAGCCCCGGTCCAGATCGTTTTTCGCTTGACGCTTGGGCGCTTTCCTCTGGCCTCGACACAGCCAGTGGTTGCACGGCCTCCCGGTCTCTGGTCTCATGGACTCTGATCTCTACCCCGGCGTTTCCGGGTGATAGAACCAGGGATCATCCCGCGGCGTGCCGAAGAAGGGCTGGAGCAGAGTCAGTTCGTCCGGAGAGGCGCCCAGGATGTAGCGCGAAGTCTCCGCCGCGTCTGGCAGCACGGGGAGATTCTGGCATTCGGTCTGGATCGCCAGGCGCAGCATCCAGCCGTAGCCGCTGAGAAACTGGATGCGGTACCAGCCCCCGGACTCATTGAGACCCATGATCGGCACGGCCTGGCTTTCTCCGAAGACGCCCATCATCACGTATCCCATCCCCGGCCCGATCCGCACCCGGAGCGGCACGTCCGTGTCCGTATCGACCAGGCCGGCGCAGCCTTCGCGGATGCCCTGCATCCGGGCCAGATTCCAGGGCGGATCGAAGTCGATGACCTCCGCGCCGCTGTAGAAACCCTGCCCGGCCGCCAGTTCGACCGGGCCTTGCTCGCTCGCCAGGCTGACCTGGCCTTCAGCGACGGTCACGCCGAAGGGCTGCCCGGCGTCCACCCAGGTGGCGAACAGTCCCTCGGCCTGGGTGAGGGTCAGGCCCTCCATCTCGAATCGAAACTCCAGGCCGGGCGCGGCCGGGATCGCATGAATCGCCACCCCGGACAGAGTTGCGGCCAGCCGGACGCCCTCGCCTGCGTTTACCTCTAGCGCATCCAGGGCGAAGGTCGAGTCCGGCAGGATCAGGGTCTGCGCGCCCGCCCAGTACGTCAGCAGCGCGCGTCCTTCGCCATCGGTGCGCAGCCGGTCGCCGCTGCCCAGCGGTCCGCTCGATCCCGCCGCCAGCGGCAGCCAGGCCTGGGTATGGGCACGTTGCACTTCTACGCCGTCATGCGTCACCACCAGCACCGCGGCATACCCCTCGGCGGGGAAGGTCCAACCGGTCAATACCAGCAGCCCCGCCACCCCGATCACAACCCATTGCGTCCCACGCCTGCTCACGACGCACCACCTCCCTCGATAGCCCGGGGAAGCTCGATAATGAACGTGCTGCCCACCCCCTCCTGGCTCTCGAACCACACCCGCCCCCCGTGCTTCTCCACGACCACCTTGACCAGACTCAGCCCCAGGCCCGTGCCCCGGATGCCGGTGGTCGCCGCCGACCTGGCCCGGAAGAACTCGGAGAAGATCTTGGGCTGGGCCGCCTCAGGAATCCCATAGCCGTTGTCGGCAACGGCCACCCGCACCCGCCGTGGCTCGACCGGGGTCACGGACACGCCGATGTGCCCGCCCTCCGGCGTGTATTTGATCGCGTTGGCGAGCAGATTGCCGATCGCCTGCGAGACCTGGAGGCGATTGGCATCGACCAGGACAGGCTCGTCCCCGACCCTCACCTCCGAAGTCTGGTGGCTGATCGCCATCGCCGAGGCCTGGCGCGCCACCAGATCAACCACCACCTGCCGCAAATCGAAGCGATCCAGAGTCAGTTCGCCCGAACGCAGGCGCTCCAGATTCAGCACATCGGTGATGATCCGGTCCATCTCCTCGCCGTCTCCCAGGATATGCTCCAGAAACATCTGCTGCGTTTCGGAGAGCGTCTCGCGTTCCTGAAGCAGGAGGTGGCTATAGCCGAGCACGCGCGACAGCGGGTTGCCCAGATCGTGCGACAGCATGCGAATCATGGTCGTCTTGAGCTGGCTCAACTGGATCAGATGGGTAACATCCGTCAGTACCAGCACCCACAGCTCGAACTGGGACAGCGGGGCGGCATTCAGGGAAAACGTCCTGTCGCCCAGGGGCATCTCCAGCCGGAACGTTTCCCCGGCCCGCAGCCCGCGCTCGACTTCGGCCCACTCGCGATCGTGAAACCTCAGCCCGGCCCATAACTCAGGCAGTTCCTCACCCAGATAGGCCTCCGGCGTGATGCCGAACACGGTGCCAAACATCGAGTTCATCAGGAGAACGCGGAACTGCCGGTCGAGCACGAGCACGCCGGCCGGAGATCCGGCCAGCACGGCTTCCTGGATCGCGTTCTGGCGCTCCAGATCGGTATACAGGAACGTGTTCTCCAGGCTGGGCGCAAGCTCGCCCGCCAGGTCACCGAGCAGGGTCAATGCGTGGCCGCGCAGGGGCTTCTCGTCCGGAGTCTGGATCGCCAGTATACCGATGAGTCGCTGCCGCCAGGCCACCGGCACGGCGGCGCGCGACCGGTCCACCGCGGCCTGACCGCTCACTACCACCTGCTGGGCCAGCCAGACCAGGTCCGGGTTAATCTCAGGCAACTCTTCCGGCCAGTGATAAATCGCCTCAGGGTTGGCTCGGTTCCGGTCGCAACGCCACAGGGCGATCGACGCCCCTGGCACGATCTGGTGGACGTCCTCGCCGATGTAGGGGACCACCTTGTCCAGCAGCAGGCGCTGCTGGGCGACCTTGACCAGACTTTGCAGGAGAAATTCTGATCGCCGCCGGCGGGCGATCTCGCTCGTGATCTCGACGCCCGTGGTAACCACGACCGGCAGGGTCAGGGCCAGGACGGGATCGAACAGGTTGACCACCAGATGATCGGTCGAAAAGAGGACGAACGCCAGAATAAACCACGCCCCCATCAGCCCGACCCAGATCACCAGGCGCAGCGACCAGCCCAGGTAAATGTAGATCACGCTGCAACCCAGCGCCAGACCGAGGATGGCGAGTGCCTGCCAAAGTGGGGCCTGGGTCTTGAGCGGCTGGTTCTGGATCAACGTCTCAATCGCGTTGGCCTGAATCTCGACCCCGGTCATCAACTGGCCCTGCGCCGAGGCCGGCACCACGTAGCGATCCGTGATCCCGGCGCTGTGAATCAGGCCCACGAGCACGATCCGGTCCGCGAACGTCGCAGCGGGAACCCGGCCCGCGATCACGTCGGCGAAAGACACGACCGGGAACGTCTGGCGTTCGGCGGTCGAAGGCAACCCGTAGAAATTCTGGAGCCAGAAGCCGTTTCCGTCCACGGCCAGGACGCGGTTCTCCGCCACCCGCAGCCGGCCATCCTCGGCCAGGACGACCTGGCTCGCCGCCGCGGTCGGGATGCGCAGATAGGCCAGATAGACCGCCAGGCTCCAGGAGATGCGCGTCTGATCACCGATCTGGACCACCGAAGCCTGGCGGCGCACCGTCCCATCGACATCCGGAAAGGTATTGGCCAGGCCCATGTAGTCCACCACCTCGGCGAACGCCCGAACCGGCTCCATCGCGCGCTCGAACCGGATCGCCTGGGGATAGCCGGCCAACCCCACCGCCGGGCTGGCCGGGTAGGCGCCCGCTGCGGCCATCACCGTCCGGAGTCGGGTCTCGCCCTGGCGCGCCGCCCGAATCGCCTCAACCAGGGCCAGGTCCGCGGGAGTCGCCTCGCTGAACAGCAGGTCAAACGCCACCACGCGCGCGCCGGCCGCAGCCAGAGTCTTGATCAGATTGGCATACAGGGCGCGCGACCACTCGGCAGGTGAACGGCCATACTGGCCCAGGCTGGCGTCGTCGATGGCGACGATCACGATCGAGTCGGAGACCGGGGCCGGCGTGAAGAAGATATCCGTCATCTCAAGCCGCAAACGGGAAAAGATGTTGTTCGACCAGGCGAGCAGAACGACGGCCGCCACGCAGCCGCCCACCACCAGGCCTTGCAGCCACCGCTGATGGCTCACTCCGGGCCGCATGCGTCAGTTGTCGGCAGGTTGGGGAGTCTCGGCGGCGGGCGGTACGGGCACGACGAGGTCCTCCAGGCGGATTTCCTCGCCGAGCGCGCTGTACAGCGCCGGGTCTTCGACCTGGGTATCCGGGAAGACGCGCAGGCCGGCACAGGCCGGGTCAAGGGTCGCATGGCTGGCCAGGACCCAGCCGTAAGCCCCGCGATAGTCCACGCGATACCAGTTGCCAGACGCGCTCACTCCCATGAACAACTCGATCTCAGCGCCATCGATCGTGCCCACCCGGGGGTAATCCCGCGAGGGGCCAAGTCGCACGTTGAGCTGCACATCATCCGCCGTCTGGACCTGCGCCGGGCACCCATCCAGGGCCGCATCCAGTTCCTCGAAGCTGGTCGCCGCGACCACGTCGCTCAAGACCCCGCCCGCAGGGGCGCGGACGCCATACCCGGCTCCGACGCTGGCGCTCGCGCCAGAGGCCGATGCCGCGGTCGTGCCGGTCCGCACCAGGGCCGCCGAACGGCCGCTGCCTTCGACCCGCACCAGGAACTCGGTCCCGCGAACGGTCAGTTCCATGCCGGGGGTCTGGATGTCGTAGCTGGATTGGGTATCCAGCAGCCGCTCGACCCGGTTGAGAATCTGGCCCACCAGCAGCGAAGCAGAGATGTTGAACTGGGCGCCATTCCCCTCGAATCGCTCGATCTTGAATTCAGAGTCGGGCTGCAAGTCGGTGGCGACGCCATCCGCGAAGAAGGTGATCCGGGCCTGTCCGGTGGCATCCGTCCGGATGAGATCGCCCACCCCGACAATGGCCTCCACATTCACCGCGATCCAGTTGACCGTATTCACCCGGAGGACTTCCACACCCGGCGCGAGGACTTCCAGCGTGGCTGCCAACTCGCCTGCTTCCTGGGAAAAAGCTATCCCTGCCCCCAGCAGCAAGCCGAGCAGGATCAACACGGAGAAAACTGCTTTCTTCATCATGCAGTTACCCGCCCCATGAAATGGATCAATGCGCCTACACTGTCATTATAGTGGATTATAGCTCGCGTGGACTCCAGGGAAAACCTGGGTTCAACCTGTCGTTCCGCCCGTCTGAAGTGGCAGGCGGAAACCAAAGGTGCTCCCCTGCCCTTCTCGACTCTCAAAGATCATCGTCCCACGGTGGCGGGTGATGATGCTCTTGACCAGGTAGAGGCCCAACCCGGAGCCTTCCGGGGCATTCGCGCTTTCTTCCACCCGGAAGAAGGGCCGGAAGACTTTGGCATGCTTTTCTTCCGGGATGCCGGGGCCGGTGTCGATAACTTCATAGATCGCCTGGTTGCCCTCGACCCGCAGGCACACCCGGATGCTGCCCCCCTCCGGCGTGTACTTGATCGCGTAGATCGGAAGAGCACACG
>CAZHMJ010000298.1:0-5369 GCA_964533805.1 uncultured Anaerolineae bacterium
CGCGCGCCTCCATTGGCACTCGCCCAATTACCGGATTAATTTGTTAACCTGCATCCAATCCCCGACCGCGCGACGCCCGATCCATCCGTCCCATTATTTCCGGTGAGGCACTGTGTATCCGTGCCCCACGGCATCCCCCGCCCTACTCCCCCACGTAGCGCACGCGCCAGACGTGGCCGTAGATGTAATCGGCCACGAGCAGCGCCCCGTCCGGGTCAATGGCCACGTCCGCCGGGCGGATCAGGCCGGTCACGAAGGCGCTGACCAACGGCTGGCCGCTGGCCAGGACGCGCACCCGCAGCACACGCTGCGCGCCCGGCACCCCGTTCCACAGGGCCGCGAACAGGTTGTCGTCATATTCCGCCGGGTACTGATCGGCGTGGTAGGCGGTCAGGCCGCGCGGCCGGGCGCTCTCCGGCAGCGGGACGAAATCCGGCACCGGGGTCAGGTCGCCGGGGATGACCGGGCACTCCAGGCAGCCGCGCTCGCGCCAGTACGGCCAGCCGTGAAACTGCCCCGCCTGGACGCGCATCAGCCGGTCGCCCAGGCCCAGGAACAGCCCGGTATCGCTCGCATACAGCGTCCCATCCGCCGTGAAGGCCAGATCGATCGGGTCGCGGAAGCCGTTGGCCACCACCTCGACGCTGCTCCCATCCGGCGGCAGGCGCAGGATCGCGCCCTCCCAGGGCTGGGGCGTGGCATACAGGATCGGGATCATGGGGTCGGCTTCGCTGTGGTCGGTCGTCGCCCCGGCGGCCAGATAGAGCATGCCATCCGGCCCGAAGATGATCCCGTTGGGCTGGCCGCCGATGATCGACTGGCAGCAGGCCAGGTCGTCGCGCAGCAGGCGTGGCGGATCGCCCGGCTGGAGGCTCCACAGCGCGCCGTGGCTCATCGTCTCCGTGCGGCCGGTGAAATACAGGATGTCCGTGCCCGGCCGGTAGGCGACTCCACCCGGCGAGAGCACCGGCTCGACCAGGATTTCGGCCTGGCCGCTGGCCTCGTCGAAGGCGACGATCGCCCCGGTCTGCGCGCCGTCGGTGATCACGGCCGCGACCAGCCGCCCGTCCGGGCCGTAGGTGATGCTGACCGGTTGGCCGGGCAGGCGTCCCACATGCTCCAGCGCGAAGCCATCCGGCACGCCGATCCGCGCCTGGAAGCCTTCGATGTCGTCCTCGCACGGGAAATCCCCGCAGCTCCAGCCGGCCGTGGGCGCCAGCGGCGCTTCGACCGTGGCCGCGACCGCCACCGGCTGGCCGGTCGGGACGGGCGTCAGCGTGATCAGGCCGGGCGTCGGCGTGGGAGTATGGGTCGGCGTGAAGGTCGGGGTAAAGGTCAGGGTGGCCGTCGGCGTGGCGGAAGGCGTCACGGTGGGCGTGTCGGTGGACGTCGGAGTCGGAGTCAGGGTGGGCGTATCGGTCGGACGCGCCCCACCGCCCACGATCCGGGTCGGCGAAAGATCGACCGCGCTGATCGGAGTCAGCACGGCCACGCCGTCGCCGCCGGTCGGGCCGCAGCCCGCCAGAGTCGCCAGTCCTGCCAATGCCAGCACAATCCAATACCGGGTCTTCAACAAGTGATCTCGCCGCCCCACGTCGCATCAGGATAAACGCAAAGCGGTATTGTGCCGCAGAGCCTCCCCGGTCACAAGGGGGAAAAGAGAGAACAGTGATTAGTTATTAGTTTTCAGTTATTAGTAAAGACGCAGGGCAATGGCCGGAATGGGCATGGGCCAATATGCGTCAAGTTAGAGCCAATCGGCTTTCGCGGCGGGTCGAGAGTCGGCCGCGCGGGGCCGAGAACAAGTCCTCCGGACTGGGCCACTTTTAGTCCGGAGGACTTCCTGTTCTGAGTCGTGGATTTCAATCCGCGACACGGGCCGCGCGACCTTATCTTGACACGTATTGGGCGGAATGGGCATGGCCCGTGCCCCGCCGCCAGTCGTTTTTTCTTGTCTCTTGCCTCTCTGCCTCTGGTCTCTGATCTCTGTTTTACTGGCCGGTCGGCCAGGCAAAAATCCGCCGATCGCCCGATCCAGGATCGGGACGGATATGGTCTACTGATATCGGGGGTAAAGAGGGTGGATACCTGCCGCCCCCTTAGAACTGTCCACAGTCTTCCCAGGAGAAACCGGCCATGTTGCACTCACAGGGTTTCGAACTGAATAACGCCAGCATGCGGATGGACGCCGGCCGGGAGTTCGAGCGCGCCATGAGTCACGGCTGGTGGACCCGCCTGCGCCGCCGGATGCAGGGCCGCCGCGTCCTGCTCCTGGAGCTGGAGGACGCCTTGCGGACGGTGCGCGTGCTGGGCCAGCGCGATCGCGGCCTCCAGACCGTCTCGACCCGGCAGATCATCGGCTCCATCGATCGCCACGGTGACTTCGACCGGGACTTCCGGCCGCGCCGCGCGGAACTCAAAGGCCGCTGGATCAGCATCCAGGAGGCGCGCTACGTGGGCAATCCACTGCCCCCCGTCGAGCTGATCAAGCTGGGCGAGGCCTACTTCGTCAAGGACGGCCACCACCGCGTCTCGGTGGCGCGCGCCCACCAGCAGGAATTCATCGAAGCCGTCGTGGTCGAGCTGGATTACGCCCGGCACGCGACCTGCCCAATCCGCGACACGCAGCTCATGCACGCCCTGATGGAGTAGGACAAAACCGAGGGACACAAGCACGCGGCGCGGGATGACCTCCCGCGCCGTTTTGTTGCCTGGGTTAGAAGCAGCCAAAAGCAAAAACGGTCCCGCGCAACCGGGCCGGTTGCGCGCCCTCCGGACGGGGCAGTGCCCCGTCCCTACACGGCCCCGCCTTTTCGGACCTCGACGCAGCAAAGCTGCGCGGCCTCATGGCCTCCCGGTCTCTGGTCTCCCGGCCTCTGTTTTTTCTTGCCTCTTGTCTCCCTGCCACTTGCCTCTGTTACAGGACCGCCGTGTCGAGGATGATCGTGACCGGGCCGTCGTTGTGGATCTCGACCTGCATCAGCGCCCCAAAAACACCCATTTCCACGCGCCCCACCCCCTCGGCGCGCAGGCGCTCGGCGTAGTGCAGGACCAGCGGCTCGGCGACCTCCGGCCGGGCGGCGTCGATGAAGTCCGGGCGGCGGCCACGCCGCGCATCCGCGTAGAGCGTGAACTGACTGACGACCAGCACCCCGCCCCCTACGTCCAGCACCGAACGGTTCATCTTGCCGGCCTCGTCCTCGAACACGCGCAGGAAGGCCGTCTTGCGGGCGAGTTGTTCAGCTTCGGCGGCGGTATCGCCGTGCGTGACGCCGACCAACGCCACGAAGCCCACGTCCACCGCCCCGACCGTCCGCCCGTCCACGACCACCGCCCCGCGCGTCACGCGCTGCAACACGACCCGCATTTATTCCCTCCCTATTGGGGCAAATCACTGTTGCGTGGGAACAGAAACAACCTGGGGACGCGAACTATCCGAATTTGCCCGCTGTCCCTGACGGGAAGCCAATTGCTGAAGATATTTCATAATCCGGTGAGTGTCTTCCGCCATCTTTACCAGCACGCTGATGATCTCACCTAATACCAAACAAAGTAAAGGGGTCATCAGATCAAGCTGTGAAAGCAAAGCCGGATCAATCAACCTCGGCTGAACAAACGCAAAAATGATAGCCAAACCTACTCCGAACAATCCAAGGAAGCCCAATATCCACAACATAGATCCCAAACCAAGCAATCGGGAATACTGAGAGGATTTCTCTGTTTGCCTTTTCGAGATAAAGGGGCGTGCAACAAAAGCCATGCCAATCAACAGCAACAGCACCAGTTGGAAGGACATATGATTTCTCCTGACCTCTCAAACCTAACGCTTGCACTGCGACCGCAACGGTCACACACGATCGGTTGGATCAAGCACCCAGATCATGCTGCGCCACCTACTCAAGCCGTCAATTGACCCAGACGTTCCCAAGTTCCAGCGTCCAGACGCCATCGCTTCCGCACGTCGCATGGTATTCGCCACCCCGCCCGGCCGCCATGCCGCCCCAGGTCCCGCCGTAGGAGATCCGCATCTGCCACGCAAAGGCGATCGTCGCCTGGTCCGCCTGCCGCCGGATGACGAAGCGTGTGAAGAC
This sequence comes from uncultured Anaerolineae bacterium, assembly GCA_964533805.1. Taxonomy (GTDB): domain Bacteria; phylum Chloroflexota; class Anaerolineae; order Aggregatilineales; family Ch27; genus JARKOQ01. Next base: position 4,092 of record CAZHMJ010000298.1, read on the forward strand.
GGCGCGGCCCGTCCAGTACCGCCACCAGAATTCGTCCAGGGGAAGCGGTTGCCACTCGCCCGCCGTCATCACCCAGCAGCCCAGCGGCACCTCCAGCCCGGCCTGGCGCGGCCCATCCGTGAACTGAATCAACAGCTCACCCTCCGGCGTGGCGCGCGGCCCCAGTTCATCCAGCACTGCCCGGTAGAGGGCATCCGCGCGCAGCTCGGCCAGGGTCGGCCCCAGATGGGAGGGCTTGCGCCACCCATCCGCCGCCCGGACAACCTGGAACATCCCCCCGCCCGATTCCAGCCGCCCGCGCCGCCGCCCCTCCACCGCAAAGAAGTGCACCCGCCACCAGTAGACCGTCGCGGTCTCTTCCCCGGCCAGGATGGCGAACTGCGTCCAGGTCGCCCCATCCTGCTTCTTGAGGGCGAAGAACGCCGCGCTGGGCAGGTCCACCCACGCCCCGGCGCGATACTGCCAGCCGGCCAGCATGTGCTCCGGCCCAGGTTCCCGCGGGTCGCCGTAGTCATCCGCGGCGATCCGGTCCGGGGGGATGTGGACCAGGCACATCCCCTCCTCGGCGAGATGCAGGGCCAGCTCCGCCCGGGCGAGTTCGACCAGGGCGGGATCGATCGGATCGGGTGGCGGCGTCTTGCTACGCCTGAACCAGCGCATGGGTAGCGTCCTTTTCATGGGTACAACCTGCCCTGTCCGACTATAGCATGGATCGCATCGGACGCCTGCACAAAAATCGTTTTGCGACTACAATGGGAAGGAACCAACCGGGCGCGCCCCGCGTCAATACTCTTGTTCTTGAATAAGCTCGACACCCGGCCCAATCCGGCCGAGGATGAGGGGGTATATCCATCATGACATCACCCAAATTACACGCCTTACGCCTGCTCTCGCTCGTCCTGGTTGTGGCCCTGGTCTTCGCCGCGCTGCCCGTCCAGACGGCCCGCGCCCAGGGGACGCTGCTGGCGACGGTCGCCAACGCCAGTTACCTGAACACGCGCAGCGGCCCCGGCCCCGGCTACACCATCGTCGGCCGGCTGACGCGCAACGTCCAGGTCGTCCTGATCGGGCGCAACATCGACAACTCCTGGGTGCAGATTCAGGGCTACGGCACGCAGTGGGTCAACGCCCGCTACCTGGCAATCCAGGGCGACATCAACACTCTGGCCGTCACCAGCAGCCAGACGCCCACCAGCAGCGCCTTCACCGCCGTGATCCAAAACGCCTACGTGGTCAACGTCCGCAGCGGCCCCGGCATCGGCTACCCCTCCGTGGGCC
>CAZHMJ010000299.1:0-5347 GCA_964533805.1 uncultured Anaerolineae bacterium
ATCGCGTTCTGGCTGGCCGTGCGGGTGCTGGATGACGGCGGGTGGCGGAACTACGTCGGCTTCGGCCTGGCCTTCGGGGCGGCCGTCGGCTGCCGGATCAACGTGGTTCCGCTGGCCGGTGTGCTGATTCTGGCGGCGATCCTGCGCGTGCTGCCCGTGACCGAAATAGGGTATTCGATCCGCAAGCGCCAGGAGACGCTCAAACGCGAGTTTCTTGGCCTGGTCGCGGGCGGTTTGGTCTCGATCCTCACCTTCCGGATCGTCCAGCCCTACGCTTTCTCCGGGCCGAGCTTCTTTGGCATCCTGCCTAACCCGGCGTGGTGGTCGCAGATGCAGGAAGTCCAGCGCCAGGTCTCCGGCAAGGTCGATTTTCCGCCCAATCACCAATGGACGAGCCGCATCCCGTATCTGTTCTCCTGGCAGAACATGGTGCTGTGGGGGATGGGTCTGCCGCTGGGTCTGGCGGGTTGGTTGGGCTGGGCCTGGGCCGGACTGCAAACTTTGCGCGGACGGCCCACCTGGACGCGCCACCTGCTGCCGGTTGTTTGGATTCTGGTCTACTTCGGCTGGCAGGGCGGCGGCTGGGTCATGTCGATGCGCTATTACATGCCCCTCTACCCCTTCCTGATCCTGCTGGCAGCCTGGGCGCTGGTGACGCTGGTCGTCCGCGCCCGGCAGGCGGTCCAGGACCGGGCGCGCGCCGCCGGACTGCGCCGGGTGCTGGCGGTTGGCTTGCTGGGCGGGGTGGCGCTCTTCACCCTGATCTGGGCGTTTGCGTTCACCCGGATTTACACCCGGCAGTTGACGCGCGTCCAGGCGTCCCAATGGATCCTGCAGAATGTCCCGGCCGACTATTCGCTGGAAATCCAGGGTGAGGATGGCACATCCCGGCTGATCAACCTGGGCCTGTTCAACGACACGGTCACGCACCAGATTCCGCTAGTCGAGAACTCGACCCGGTATTTCACCGATGGCGAGGAGCAGACCGCGCCTTTCACGGTACCATTCGACCTGACGGCGTCGCGCGTGGCGCTGGAGTTCACCAGCGATTCTCAGAATGATCTCACCGAAGAGATCTTGTGGGTTGGTGTGTATGATGTCGAAACCAACGTCCTGCTGGGCGAGAGCCGCCTGAGCGCGGATTTTGCCCAGCCTGTGGCGGGTCAGGACGGCACCACCGTGATTTTGACCGGCGGGAGTCGGGAGATCGCGACCATCGGGCGTGAGTTGCTGTTCTCCAGCCCGATCAGCCTTAGGGCCGGACAGCGTCTTCTGTTCCAGTTCCGGGCGGAAGGCGGCGCGCCGTTCGAATTGGGCCGTCTCTCGCTGGGTTACGATGTGAATGCGACGTATTACATGGCCGACTCCGATGGCGGTGCGGGCATGGTCAACGCCGCCTTCACTTCACCGGTGACCGGCACGATCGCGGGCGTGCATGCGGCCTACCTGGGCGATCCGCTTCAGGATGCGGGCGAGGAAACCTTGTGGGTTGGCTTGTGGGACCCTAACAGCCACCAGATTCTGGCCGAGGCGACTGTGACCGCGGACTTCGGCGCGCCGGAGAACCCGCTGGGGCAGCCCTACGATATCCCTTTCCCGGAGCCGGTCCAGGTCGAGGGCGGGCGCGACTATGAGCTGCGCACCCGCGCCGAGGCGGGCGCGCCCATCATCGTAGCCGGGAGCGTCATCGCTGTCGAAGGCCCGTGGGACGATCCGATTCCCAACAAAATCTGCGCCATGCCCAACGGCGCGGAGTGGACGCCCGACACACCGCCCGGCCTGATCTCCGCGGACAACCTGAGCCAATGCCGGGGGATCGATGGCTTCGGTATGGGCTACTACCAGGGGATCGAGCTGTACCTCTCGTATGAAGATGGCGACACCAAACGCCAGATCCTGATCGATGGCCTGAACGAGGCTGATTACCTGACCATCAGCAGCAACCGCTTCTACGATTCGCTCAGCCGCCTGCCAATGCGCTTTCCAATGACGATGCGCTACTACGAGGCGCTGTTCAACGGAGAGTTGGGCTTCGAGCTGGTGGAGACGTTCCAGTCCACCTTCACGCTCGGTTCGCTGGTCATCTCCGACCAGGTGCTGCCGACCTATGACGTGCCGGACTGGCTGAATGAATTCGAGGCCGAAGAAGCGTTCCATGTCTACGACCACCCGGTGGTGTTCGTGTTCCGCAAGACTGCGGACTACGACCCGGCGCGGGTCGCGGCCATCCTGGATGGGGTGGCAACCGCCTCGACGGCGGATTCGTCGAGCTGGGGCAATCCAACCAAGGTGATCGGCGTGATCCCCTGGGGTGGGGCCCAGGCCAGCCAGGCGCGCACCGCCCTGATGTTCAACGAGCACATGCGCGCGATCCAGTACAGCGGCGGCACGTGGTCGGACATGTACGACCTCAACTCGCTGATTAACCGCAGCCAGGTGGCCGCGGTCGTCGTCTGGTGGCTGACGCTGGCTGTCCTGGGTTGGCTGATCTGGCCGCTGCTGTTCGTGCTGCTGCCCGCCCTGGCGGACCGGGGCTATCCGGTGGCCCGCGTCGCCGGGCTGCTGGTGATCTCGTGGCTGGCCTGGCTGGGGGCCAGTCTCCAGCTTCGCACCTGGACGCGGGAGGGCATCTTGCTGGCGATGGGCTTGGTGCTCATGCTCAGCCTGATCGCGGGCTACCGCCAGCGCGCGGCGCTGGCCGCCTATCTGCGCGCCCACTGGCGGCAGATGCTGATCGTGGAAGGGATCGCCCTGCTGCTGTTCCTGGTATTCATCGGCATCCGGCTGGGCAATCCCGATCTGTGGGATACCCGCTTCGGCGGCGAGAAGCCGATGGACTTCGCCTACCTGAACGGTGTCCTGCGCAGCACGGTCTTTCCGCCGATCAATCCCTGGTATGCCGGGGGATACATCAACTACTACTATTACGGTTTCGTGCTGGTGGGCACGCCGATCAAGCTGCTGGGCCTGAATCCGTCGGTTGCCTACAACCTGATCATCCCCACGCTGTTCGCCCTGACCGGGATCGGCGCTTTCTCGGCCGCGTTCAACCTGGCCGCCAGCCTGCGCCAGCGCCGGGCGGATGGCACCCTCGGCGCGCGGCTGGGCAGCCCCTGGGTCGCGGGCAGCGTCGGGATGCTGCTGGCGGTCGTGCTGGGCAATCTGGACGATATACGCGTCCTGCTGGATGGCTTCGCGCGGGCGGGCGGCGGCCGGGATGTCTCCGGTGGCGGGGGGCCATTCCTGCCCGTGCTGGGGGACATCGCCGCCGGGGTGAGCAGCCTGTTCCAGGGCCAGGCCCTGCCGATCGATCCCGGTTGGTGGCTGTGGAATCCCACCCGGGTGATGAACCACACCGGGAATGCCATCACGGAGATTCCCTTCTTCTCGTTTCTGTACGGTGATCCCCACGCGCATGGGATCGCGCTACCCCTGACCCTGCTCGTGATCGTCTGGATCATCCACGAGGTGCTCCACGCCGCCCAGGGTGGGCGCGGGCGGAGCAGTGCCGCCGCCTTTGGCGCGCTGGCCCTGGGGGCGCTGGCGGTGGGCATCCTGCGCGCGACCAACTTCGCTGACTGGGCGACTTACCTCGTGTTGAGCCTGTTCGGCCTGACTCTGGCGGCGTATTTGCGCCACCGCGCGTTGCGCGATCAGCCGGACGATGGGGCGATCCCGAACCCTGGACCTCTCTGGCGTTTCCTGGGGATGTTCGGCGGTGGGGCGTTGTATCTGAGCTGGCAGTCCTTCAAGCGCTGGCATCTTTCCTGGACCTCGGTACTGGACTGGTTGGGACAGGTCGCCGGGCTGGTGGTGCTGGGCGGATTGTTCCTGGCCCCTTTTAGCTACTGGTACGCCACGGCGGATGCCGTCCCGCAGCTCTGGTACGGGGAGCGCACGCCGTTGTGGGCTTACCTCGATATTCATGGCGTATTTCTGTTTCTGCTCTTTTCGCTGCTGATCTGGGATACCGGCCGCTATCTGCGCTCGGTCCGGGTGAGACAGCTTGTTGGGCGGCGCGGTCTGGTGGCGATCGTCCTGATCGGGCTGGGCTGGCTGGCCGCGATTATCGTGGCGGTATTCGTCCTGAACTTCCCGATCGCGATCGTGGCCCTGCCACTGCTCTTTTGGGCAGCGTTGTTGTTCTTCCGGCCGGGGCAGGCGCCGGCCCTGCGCCTGATTCTGGCGTTTGTGGTGCTGGCCGCGGCCCTGACCTTCGTCGTGGATGTGATGGTCTGGGCGGGCGACATTGGCCGCCAGAACACGGTCTTCAAGTTCTACATGCAGGTCTGGATTCTGTTCAGCGTGGCGGGTGGAGTGGCCTTCGCGCTGCTGGTGCGGGCGTGCGAGTGGTGGCGCGCCTGGGCGCGTAATAGCTGGCTGGTCGGCGTGACCGTCCTATTCACCATCGCGGCGATGTACCCGCTACTGGCGATCCAGGGCCGCTGGAGCAACCGCCTGACGGCCGAGACGCCGCTGACGCTGGATGGCATGGAGTTCATGAAGTACGCCACGCACGGCGAGCACGGCGTCTACTTCCCGCTGTCCGAGGACTACGCCATGATTCGCTGGCTCCAGGACAACGTGGTCGGGACGCCGATCATCCTGGAAGGGCGTAGTGAGCGCGAATACCTGTGGGGGCCGCGCGTCTCGATTTACACCGGGCTGCCGACCCTGGTCGGTTACAGCCACCACCAGCGCCAGCAGCGCACCGTCGATCCGTTGAGCCGGTTTGTCGACCAGCGCGCCTTGCAGACCGACACGATCTACCAGACGACGGATTACGACCTCACCCTGGATTTGCTCGAAGCGTATGATGTCTCGTTTGTCGTCGTGGGGCAGCTTGAACGCGCCTACTACAGCCAGGAAGGGCTGGACAAGTTCCGGCGGATGGCCGGGCTGGGGATGTTGCAAGTCGTCTATGAACAGGGCGAGACGCTGGTCTATCAGGTGGTGAGGACGCCGGATCCGGCTGGACCGCAAATCCTGGCTGAACGTTAGGCAGACTGCTCTGACGATGGGAGTGGGACGTACCGATGGCTGACTTGATCTTCAACTGGCTGGGACGCGAGGGTGGGGTGGTGCTCGGCTGGTGGCTGCTGCTGACAGTCGCTGGCGCGGTCGCCTGGCCGCTGGGCTTCCGGCTGTTGGGCGGGCTGCCCGATCGTGCCTATTCTCTGGCGCGCGCGTTAGGCCTGCTGCTGATCGCGTTCGTGTTCTGGCTGGCCGACCAGGAGCGCCATCTTGACGACGGCTGGGGCTTCGTCTCGAGCATTCAGACCGGTTCGCGGCTGCGCCGATCGTGGCACGCATTCCAGCAGCTTCTGGGCGGCCGGATGCCCGCCGT
>CAZHMJ010000300.1:0-5347 GCA_964533805.1 uncultured Anaerolineae bacterium
ATACCCAGCCAGTGGTAGCGGGCCTCGTAGAACAGAGCCAGGGCGGTGCGCGCGTAGCGCTGCAGGCGATTCATGCAGTACTTCCTCTACCTCGGTCTGGATAGGCCGCGAACAAGGCGTTATGATACCCGATCATGCGCCGAAAGACTGCCCTGGATTGGCTCAATGCCTGACCTGACCGACCTGACCGTGTTCCAGACCTCGCCCGATTTCACCTATTTCCACACGCCGGCCTGGATCGCGGCCCTGTGCGGCGCGTTTCCACGCTGGCGCGACCGATCGCGGGTTCTCACCCTGCCGGACGGGCGGCGGGTCTGGCTGCCGCTGCTGGAAACGGATCGGGTTGGTCCCTGGCGCTGGTTGGAAGGCTCGCCGTTCGCCTTCTATGGCGGCCCGGTAGTCGAGTCCGGCTCGCTCAGTCGGGATGACGTGGGCTTCGTGCTGCATTCGGTCGGCCGCGGGGCTGGCTGGCTGGCGCTCAACCTCGATCCGCTCAATCCGCTGGCCCGGCCGGAGTCGATCCCGGCGGGCGTAGCTCACCTGAGCACGCACCTGCTCTCTCTGGAGGGTGGTTTCGAAGTCGTGCAGCGGCGTTTCACCAAAACGCTGCGCTACGATGTTCGCCGCGCCGAACGCGAAGGCGTCACCGCCCGCCGGGGATCGGGGCCTGCCGACTTTGCCAGTTACCATACGCTGATGATCCGGACAGCGGCCCGTTGGCACCTGGAATCGTCACCTTATCCACAGGCGCTTTACGAGGTGCTGGCGAGCCTGCCTGGGGACCAGGTGAGTCTGTGGCTGGCCGAGGCTGGCTCCGAGTGCGTTGGCGGGCTGATCAACATCGCCTACCATCCCCAGCGTGTGCTGCATTGGAGCAGCGCCATGCATCCCGATCACGTCGGCTCCAGCCCGACCAAGCTGCTCCAACACACCGCCATCGAGGAAGCCTGCCGGCGCGGGGCGTTGGTCTACAACCTGGGGCCGAGCGTGGGCTTCGACGGCGCGCCGCTGGACGGCGTCCGCCAGGCCAAGGAAGCCCTGGGCGGGCGGCCGTTCGAGTACGCCATCCCGATCCTGATGAATCCCTGGGCGATGCGTGCCCGCGCCGCGCTGGCGATGGCCCGCCACCGGCTGGCGCGCTAAGCCTCTACCCCAGCCGGGCGCGCTCCCCACGCAGGCGCTGGACAAGGTCCATTGCCCAGCGCGTCGGGGCGACCAGGGCGCGCAGGATCAGCGCCGCCAGCGGCCCGCTGTACTTGCGGGCGTAGACGATCAGGTCGTCGAAATAGACCCGCGAGGCCAACCGCTGCACCTGGCTGGTGCTGGCGTGCTCCTCGTGCTCGATCGTCGCCTCGGCCACGAAGTGAATCTGCCTGCCCGTCGCCAGGATGCGGCGGCAGATGTCATCCTCGGTGAAATACAGCTTGAACGTCTCGTCGAAGCCCGCCAGGTCGTTCAACAGCGCGCGGGCGGCCATCAGACTCGAATCGGGGATAACCTCCACCGGGCGGGTCGTGGCCCGATCCCAGCCGGTGTACCACATGGCCCGCCTGCGCCGGTCGCGCCAGGGGGCCAGCAGCGTCCCCAGGAAGGTATAGCCCAGCAGCAGGTCGAGGGTGCGCGGGGCGCGCGAGCCGTTGGGGATGGTCGCGCCGCCGGGGAAACGCTGGCGGCACGAGATCGCGCCGACCTCCGGATGGGCCTGGAGGTAAGCGATCATGGTCTGGAGCGCGCCGGGCTGGATCAACGTGTCCGGGTTGAGGATCAGGGCGTAGTCGCCCCGCGCGGCCTTCAGGGCCAGGTTGTTGCCCCCGGTGAACCAGGTATTGCGCCCCGGCTCGATCAGCGCCGCCTCCGGCATGACCTCGCGCACCATTGCGGCGCTGCCGTCGCGCGAGCCATTGTCCACGACGATGACTTCCACATCCAGGTCGCCGCGGGCGGCCCGGATCGACTCCAGGCAGCGGCGCAGCGGCTCGCGCGTGTTGTAGCTGACGATCAGGATCGACAGGTCAGGCATGGTAGCGCCGGATCGTTTCGATGATGTAGATCACCTCGTCGTCGGTCAGGGCCGGGAAGAGGGGCAGGGTCAGCAGGCGTTTCCATTCGCGCTCGGCCACCGGCAGGGGTGTGGCGTACGGGCGGTACATGGCATACAGGTGGTTGGGGATGTAGTGCATCCCGGTGGCGATCTTGTGGTCGCGCAGCCAGGTCGCCAGCCCGTCGCGGTCGTCCAGGTGGATCACATAGTTGTGCTGGGCCGAGGTCACGTCCGGGCGGCGGACGGGAGTCTGAATCCACTCCAGGTCGCCCAATCCGGCGTCGTACATGGCCGCGATGGCCCGGCGGCGGGCGTTGGTCTCCGGCAGGCGTTGCAACTGCACCAGGGCGATGGCCGCCATGATGTCGTTGGTGTGGTATTTGAAGCCCAGCTCGGTGACGTCGTACTGCCAGGCGTAGCGGCTCTCGTCGGAGTCGTCGCTGCGCACCCAGGTATCCTTGTTGATGCCCACCCAGCGCAGGCGACGCAGGCGCTCCGCCCAGGCTTCGTCGCGCAGGGTGATCATGCCGCCATCGCCGGTCGCCAGGTTCTTGACCGGGTGAAAGCTGAAGCAGGTCATGGGCGCGATGCTGCCCACCGGGCGGCCCTTGTAGGTGGAGCCGGCGGCGTGGGCCGCGTCCTCGATCAGCAGCAGGTTGTGGGCCTCGGCGATGGCCTGGATGCGATCCAGGTCGGCGGGATGGCCGCCGTAATCCACGGCCATGATCGCCTTGGTGCGCGGGGTGATCTTGCGCTCGATGTCGTCCGGGTCGATGTTGAGCGTATCGGCCTGGATATCGGCGAAGACCGGGATGGCGCGGTTGTACAGGATGGCGTGGTTGGTGGAGACGAAGGTCATCGGGGTGGAGATCACCTCCGCGCCTTCGACTTCGGCCACGGTCAGGGCCAGGTGCAGGGCCGCCGTGGCGGAATTGAGGGAGACCGCCAGCGGCGCGCCGACGAATTCCGCGAAACGCTGCTCGAATTCGGCCGTTTTGGGGCCTTGCCCCCACCAGCCGGAGCGCAGCACTTCGGCCACGGCCTCGATCTCCTCCTCCCCATGATAGGGGCGAAAGACCGGGATGGGCTGGGCGGGCATGTACGAATGGTCGGTCAAGGCTCTTTCCTGTCAGATCGGCCGGGATGGCGGCCGGATGGAATCACACACGGGCGAGTCGAGCGGCTATTTTAGAAAGGCGCGGGCGCTTTGTCCAGTTGGGCATACTTCAGGCGGCATCCGGCGCGGCCGGACCGACGGCCCCGGTCTCACGCAGCCAGTTCGCCAGCCACTCGCCCGTCCACTGGCTGAACAGCGCCGCGCCCTCTGTGTTGGGATGGTTGTGGTTGGCGTAGTAATCCGGCTGCTCCTGGGCTGGAACCGCTGCCTGAAAGAGCGGATTCAGGTCGAGGATGGGCAGCTCTTGCGGATCGAGATGGGCCAGGACCGGATCGACGAGCATGGCCCGGTAATTGGCGTAGGAGCCGTAGAGGGTCGCGATTTCGCAGGCCTGATCGGGGATGATGACGATCGCCAGGGGCAGACCGCGCTGCCGGATGACCTGGATAAACGTATCCATTTCTCCAAGCTGGGGGGAGCCGAAATCCTGGCGAATGGTGGCCGCGTCAGGCGCGGCGATCCGAGCCTCCAGCGGCGCGTCGTACGTGCTCAGGTCGCAGGCCGGCGGCGTGTAGACCGTGCCGTTCTCGACGTACCCGCCCAGGGGAAGCGTCTGGTTCATGAAGGCGGCCTGGGTTTCCGGGTCGCGAACGTCGACGATGTAACGCAGCAGCAGGCTGCCATGGAACAGGGCGCTGTGGCGGAACAGGAACCCGGCGACATGGTCTTCCAGGCTGTCCGGGAAGATCGCGATGCTTTCGAGGGGGGATTTGCTGATTTTCAGAGTCTCACGGGGGACGGGCCAGAAGTTGCCGGCGGCGATGGCCAGCACCACCGCGTCCGGCTCGTCCAGGCGGAAGAGCCAGCGGTCGAAGAACTCGCCCATGACTTCCAGGTTTTGCAGGGTGTCCAGCCCGTAGTTCTGGACGGTGAGCGACTCCAGCCCGGCCGCGTCCAGCGCTTGTTCAACCAGGGCCGGATTGAGGCCGGTCATCATGTAGGAGGAGCCAAGCAGCCACAGGTTGTGATGCGCCCCGCCGCGCAGGGCGCGGGTGTAAGCCGCCGGGTAGACGTCGTACCACAGCAGGTCCTCGTAGGGTTCGAGGGGCTGGGTGATCGGGAGGCGGAAAACCACTTCCAGCCCGATCAACAGGGCCAGGACGATCAGCCCCAGGCGGCGCAGACGCGCCCAGCTGCCCGGCTTGGGATCGGAAGCGGATGCGGAGGAATGGGCCATAGGGCTTTACCAGGAAGATGGGGATATGGAAGCGGGCGGCGAGCGGCGCGTGAGGGTGGGGTCGACGGCCCCGGTCTCACGCAGCCAGTCCGCCAGCCATTCGCCCGTCCACTGGCTGAACAGCGCCGCGCCCTCGACATTGGTATGTTTGAGATCGTTGAAGTAACGGACCTGGTCCGCGGCCGGAACGGCGCTTTGAAAGCGGGGAGACAGGTCGAGCACGGGCAGGTGTTGGGCTTCAAGGTGCGCGATCAATGGCTCGACGAACAGGGCCCGGTAGTTGGCGTAGGAACCGTAGACCGCAGCGATATCACAGGCCTGATCGGGGATGATCACGATCCCCAGCCCGATTCCCCGCCGCTGGATGGCCTGGATAAACGTATCCAGCTCGGTTACGGGTTGGGGAACCGGATTCTGACGAAGGTCCTGGACTCCGGGTGCGGCCAGTTCGCTATCCAATGGCGTATCGAACGAACTCAGCTCGCAGTTTTCGGGAGCGTAGGTCTGGGTTCGTTCAATGTAGCCCCCTAGGGGAAGCAATCGATTGATGAACAGCGAGCGATATGCCTCGATATTGCGTGGATCGATGACGTGGCGCAGCAGCAACCCGTTGTGAAAAAGAGCGCTGTGACGATACAGAAAGCCGGCGACATGATCGTCCAGGCTATCTGGAAAAATCAGCATGTTCTCGATCGGCGAGTTGCTGATCCTCAGACTCTCGCGTGGAACAATCCCGAAGTTGCCGCTGGCGATGGCCAGCACCACATAGGTCGGCTCGTCCAGGGTAAAGTACCAGCGATCGAAGATCTGCCCCATGACTTCTAGGTTCTGCATGTCGTTCAGCCAGTAGTTCTGAACGGTGAGCGTTTCCAGTCCGTCCGTGCCCAACGCCGCTTGAATCAAGGCCGGATTGAGGCTGGTCATCATGTAGGAGGAGCCGAGCAGCCAGAGG
>CAZHMJ010000301.1:0-5305 GCA_964533805.1 uncultured Anaerolineae bacterium
CGCCGTCTTCAGATCACGGTCAACGGGATTGCCGGATTATTTTGTAAAGGTTCATAAATCCACGACTCAGAACAGGAAGTCCTCCGGACTAGAAACAGCCCAGTCCGGAGGACTTGTTCTCCTGAGTCGGGGATTTCCAATCCCCGACGGCCCCGCGCGGCCGAATCTCGACACGCCGCGAAACCTGATTGGCACGACCTTGACGCCTATGGGACGACCGCCGGTCGTCCCTACGAATCTCCCGGCTGCCCGGAGGCTACTTGCCCTTCTTCGCCTTCTTTTTCTTCTTACCCTTGCCTTCCTTGAGCGGGTCGCGGGGGGTGTAGTCCAGCTCGCGGGCCAGCGCCTCGACCAGGGTGCGCAGGGTCTTGACCCGCGCCCAGAATTTGTCGTTGCCCTCGACGATTGTCCACGGGGCGGTCAGGGTGCTGGTCTTGAGCAGCATCTCCGTGACCGCGGCCTCGTAGGCGTCCCACTTCTCGCGGTTGCGCCAGTCCTCGTCGGTCAGCTTCCAGGCCTTGTACTGGATGTGCTCGCGCTCCTCGAAGCGGCGTAACTGCTCCTCCTTGCTGATGTGCACCCAGAACTTGAGCAGGATCGTGCCGTAATCGACCAACTGGCGCTCGAAGGCGTTGATCTCGCGGTAGGCGCGTTTCCAAGCGTCCTCGGAGCAAAAGCCCTCGATCCGCTCGACCATCACCCGGCCGTACCAGCTCCGGTCGAAGATCGCGATCTGGCCGCGCTCCGGCAGCCGTCGCCAGAAGCGGTACAGGTAGTGGTGGGTTTTATCCTCGCCCTGCGGGGCGGCGATCGGATGGACCACGTAGCCGCGCGGGTCGAGCTTTTCCGTGATGCGCTTGATGTTGCCGCCCTTCCCGGCGGCGTCCCAGCCCTCGAAGACGAGCACGACCGGGCGCTTCTGGACGTAGACCTGGTAGCCCAACTCGCGCAGCTCGATCTGGTAGCGAGTCAGTTCGCGGATGTACGTGTCGCGATCCAGCGTCAGCGAGAGATCAACCGTGTCGAGCATGGCTACCCTTCCTTGCGGCCGGCTTCGGCCACGGCCATCGCGGCCCGCACGTCGGCGTCGATGGCGTCATCTTCGTCGGATTGCCAGTCTTCTGGCTCGACCGGCGGCGCGTCCGGGCCGAGCCGGTCTTCCAGGCGGGCGATGATTGTCTCCAGGACTTTCTTGCGCGGGTACCAGCGGTCGGTGGCCTCGACGATCGTCCACGGCCCCCACTCAGTATCGGTCTGCTCCAGCATCGCCTCGAAGGCGACGAGATACTGGTCATACTTGCGGTGATGCTCCCAGTCCTCCGGCTGGACGTGCCAGGCTTCCAGCGGGTCTTTTTCCAACTGCTTGAAGCGCCGCTTTTGCTCCTCCTTGCTGATGTGCAGGAAGAACTTGATGAGGACCGTCCCGTCGTCGGCCAGCATGTGCTCGAAGTCCACGATGTCGCGGTAGGCGTTGCGCCATTGATCCTCCGGCGTCAGGCCCTCCACGCGCTCGACCAGCACCCGGCCGTACCAGCTCCGGTCGAAGATCGCCATCTCGCCGTAGTTGGGCAGCTTTAGCCAGAAGCGCCACAGCCAGGGATGGTTCAGCTCATAGGTGCGCGGGGCCTGGATCGGGTAGAGCTTGAAGCCGCGCGGGTCGAGGCGGCTGGTCAGGGTGGCGATGGTCGAGCCTTTGCCCGCCGCGTCCCAGCCTTCGAAGAGGATGATCGAAGCGATCTTGTGATCCCAGCAGGTCTTTTCCAGGTCGTACAGCCGCCGCTGGAGGCGCGGCAGCAGTTTCTTGAATTTCTTCTTGGGGAAGCTCTGCGTGAGGTCCACCTTGTCGAGCATAGGCCGTGTCCTCCGGTCTTGGTTAGCCTGGGCGCGGTGGGGGCGGGGATGGCGGATCGTCGTAGCCTCATTATAAGCCCGCAAATCGACCCGCAAAATCGGGTTGGCTGTCAGACGTGTTTCAATTCAACACAGATTTCACGGATAACACGGATGAACACGGTTTTTCAAAAAGGTAAAAAGCCGTGGAAATCCGTCCAATCCGTGTCATCCGTGTTGAGTTGAACCGTCTCCAGCGCACAAAACGGGGTGGTTTGCGCGGCTATCTGCGGTAAGATCGCCGGTCAGCGATTCATGACCGAGGAGGAGATCCGTGTCGCAAGCAACCGTACCCGCCCGGAGCGCCGTCGATCCGCGCTACACCTGGAATGCGCCCAGCGTGTTCGCTTCCCTCGAGGCCTGGGAGGTCGAATTCAAGCAGGTGCAGGCCGGTCTGGCCCGGCTCGATCCATTCCGGGACCACCTGGCCGACGGCCCGGCCGTGCTGGCCGATGCCTTCGCCGCCGTGGAAGACCTGATCCAGCGCGCCTACCGGCTGTACGTGTACGCCAGCATGACCTACGCCACCGACACCGGCGACCAGGCCGCGGCCGCGCTCAACAGCCGGGCGCAGGGGCTGTTCGGGCAGGTGTTCGCGGCGACGTCCTTCGTCGACCCGGAGCTGATCGCGCTCGGCCAGCCGACTCTCACCGGCTGGCTTCAGACCGAGCCGCGCCTGGGCATCTACGCCCACTACGTCGACAACCTGTTCCGCCAGCAGGCCCATGTCCGTTCGGCCGAGGTCGAGGAGTTGCTGGGCATGCTGGCCGATCCGTTCGGCTCGGTGGGCATGACCGCCGATCTGCTGGTCAGCGCCGACTTCAAGTTCCGTCCGGCCACGGCGACCGATGGCAGCCCGGTCGAAGTGACGCAAGGCACCGTCGAGCGCATCCTGCACGAAGGCGACCGCGCGGCCCGGCGCAGCGCGTGGGAAAGCTTCGCCGATCAACACCTGGCCTATAAAAACACGCTCGCCAACAACCTGCTGACCTCGGTCAAGCAGAACGTGTTCGAGGCGCGCGCCCGGCGCTACGAGTCCACGCTGGACATGGCGCTCTTTCGCAACAATATCGCGCCGCAGGTTTTCCACACCCTGCTGGACATCTTCCAGAAGAACCTGCCGACCTGGCACCGCTACTGGCGGGTGCGCCGCAAGGCGCTGGGCGTGGAGACGCTGGAGCCATACGACATCTGGGCTCCGCTGACCCCGGCCAGGTTTGAGGTGCCGTACGCCCAGGCGGTGGACTGGATTTGCGCTGGGCTGGCTCCGCTGGGCCAGCCGTACGTGGACACGGTGCGGCGCGGCTGCCTGGAGCAGCGCTGGGTGGACGTCTATCCTAACCTGGGCAAGACGCCGGGCGCGTTCTCCTCCGGGGCGTATGGGACGTTTCCCTTCATCCTGATGAGCTACACGGATGACATCGCCAGCCTGAGCACCCTGGCCCACGAGCTGGGCCATTCGATGCACTCCTACCTGACCTGGCAGACCCAGCCGTTCGTCTACAGCGATTATTCGCTGTTCGTGGCGGAGGTGGCCTCGAACTTCCACCAGGCGATGGTCCGCGCCCACCTGCTCAAGACCAATCCCGACCCGGCCTTCCAGATCAGCATCATCGAGGAGGCGATGGACAACTTCCACCGCTACTTCTTCATCATGCCGACCCTGGCCCGCTTTGAGCTGGAAGTCCACCGCCGGATCGAGGCCGGGGAGGGTCTGGCCGCCGACGACTTGATCAACTTGATGGCCGACCTGTTCAGCGAGGGCTATGGCGGCGAGATGCACGTCGACCGCGAGCGGGTCGGGATCACGTGGGCGGAGTTCGGCCACCTGTACGTGGACTACTACGTCTACCAGTACGCGACCGGCATCTCCGGCGCGCACGCCAGCGCCAAACGCATCCTGGACGGCGTGCCCGGCGCGGCCGAGGATCATCTGGCCTTCCTCAAGGCGGGCGGATCGCGCTATGCCGTGGACGCGCTCAAGCTGGCGGGCGTCGACCTCAGCCGGCCGGAGCCGGTCGAGGCCGCGTTCGCGGTGTTGGCCGACTACGTCGACCGGCTGGAGAAGTTGACGGCCGGTTGAGCCGCGGCCTGAGGGCGGACATAAAAAAGCGGGCCGGGTGATCCCCGGCCCGCCGCGTGGGTGAGACGGCGAGGCGTTACTGGGCCTGCGGCGCGCCGCCCGTGATCTCGTAGATGCTCAGCAGGGCGACGACCGCGCCGAGGATGATGGTGACCCACATCTGGGTGCTCTTCTCCGGCGTGTTGAACTGGAGCACGAACGGGGCGAAAATCGCCAGCACGCCGGCCAGCCCGGCGATCCAGTACTCCCAGTTGGACAGGTCGCGGACGGCGCCTTCCAGGATCGAGACGAGCAGGATGGCCGCGCCGAGGATGATGCTGGCCCACAGCGCGTTGTTGTCGGTGTTATAGCGGAAGGCGAAAGGCGCGATAATCAGGGCTAGACCGAGCAGGCCGGTCAGCCAGTACATCTGGCGTTTCATGGGGTTCTCCTTTTTCCAGGAATGGTCGAACTGATGTCTTGCGGATGCGATGTCAGGCTGCGGAAACGGTCAGAACGGGACAGCCACAGAGCGGCGGCGCATGCCTGTCTCTAGGGCTGGAGTCGCCGGGTTCGGTAGCCCAGGGCGAGGGTGAGACCGAGGATGGTGAGGGCCAACAGACCGAACAGGGCCATCAAACGGGACTTCATTGTCGGAACCTCCTTTTCATCGCTTTGGCGCTGGGTGTGCCTCCTTGATACGATCAAGCCTGTGTCCGAAACTTATCCTCATTGTAGGCACTTGCCAGCCGGACGATCCCCCGACAAATTGGGGGGATTGACCCGATGGCGGGCAGGGTTTCGAGGCAATTTCGCCCGAAAACAACCATCCGCAAAGCCGCGCGAAGAACGACCGGCCGCTGCGCGCGGGCCGCGATGGCCCCATTCGTCTCCGGGCCTGGCACCCTCGCCGGGAACAATAAGCACCTTGCAGCGGACTATCATCACAAGCCTTAACATTCCCTAACAAACTCGTTGTGTTTTTGGTCACGATCTTTGTTATACTCTGAATCAACTACTAACATTCACCTATCGCAATCACCCGATCTTTGAGAATCGAGGATCGCATGTAAGGTGCGATCTGTCGCCCGGTCTGCGCCAAATATTCTGACCCCCGGTTGGCCCGTCTGGGGCCCGGTCTTGATTGTTTAGCTGGATGAGAAGAAGACTTATGGCTGCCGATTCCAATGACCCAAGCCAGATCACCATTCACGACAAAAGCGTGTTGAGCGATCACGTGGAAGACGCGAGCTGGCGTCAGAAAGGCGACCTGCCGCACGTCCTGCGCCAGCGTCGCCGCCAGTTCATGAACGAGCTGATCGATGAAGTTGGCCGTTACATCACCTCGATTCT
>CAZHMJ010000302.1:0-5267 GCA_964533805.1 uncultured Anaerolineae bacterium
GACTGATCATGCCACCGGCAGCGTCGAAGCGGCATGACCAGTCCCGCGGTTCTTTTTGTTTCACGGCTCTGGGATCGCCTGCGCGGTCCCTGCCCGGATCGCCGCCACCGTCTCCATCAGCGTGGCCGCGCGCTGGGTATAGGTGTGGTGAGCCAGAACATGCTGGCGCGCAGCCACTGCGATGGCCTGCCGTTCTTCCGGGTGGGCCAGGTAGTGCGAGACTTTCTCGGCCAGGTTACGCGGATCGCGGAAGGTTTCGATAGTCTGGCCTGGGGTGAACCACTTGCGGATGCCCGGCAGGTCGTCCGCGATCTGGAAGGCTCCCACGGCGGCGATCTCGAACAGCCGCATGTTGCCCCCGTAGATCATGAAATCCCCGTGGACGTTGAGGGCGATGGTCGCCCCGGACAGGACGCGCAGCATCTCCTCGCCCAGGGCGCGCCCGCGCACATAAGGCCGCAGCGACTCCGGGACCGGATGCACGCTCCAGATGCCCAGCTTGAAATCACGCAGGGCCTCCAGGGCCTTGACGCGCCGGTTGTAGAGGTGGTCGGGGGCCAGTGTGCCCACGAACGTCACATCGCAGGCAGTGGCGGCGCGCTCCTCGTCGGTGAGGTCGCGCGGGTAATGGAACTCCGGGTCGATCCCGACACCGGGCGGGTTGATGAAGCGGGGCGCGCCCATCTCCACCCACTGAATAGCGTGATAGTAGTCATTGGCCAGCACCAGATCGTAGAGCGAGGCTGCGGCCCGCTCGTTGCGGTGACTGAAGACCACCGGCGACGTCCCGCAGAAGTAGACCAGCAGCGCGCCGGTCTCGGCTTTGATCTGGGCCAGGGTTTGCGGGTAGATCACCTCGTTGTCACCGGTCACGTAAACGACATCCGGCCGGACACGGCGGGCCATCTCCAGCAGGCGGGCGTTGCGCAGCCGGTAATCGGGGTTGAGACCTGGAACGTATTGCGACACCCCACGCACGATCCGCTGCTCGCTCAGGCGGCCCATGCCCGGCAGCACGCCCTGGCTGCGATAGAAGGCGAACAGTTCATGGCCCTGGGCGCGCAGCGCTTTCTCATAGAAGTGTTGGGCCATGCTCGGTGGGAAAAGCGGCCGTGGCTGGCCGGGCGGCGTGGCGGCCTGGGCCTTCGCCAGCTCCTCCGGGAAGTGCAGCGGCGTGACGAACAGAATCTTCATCGGGTGAACTGTCTTTCTCAGGCGCTTCGGAAAGAAGCGGTCAGCTATCAGCCGTCAGCGGTCAGCCAGAGGCAAAACAGCCTGGCACTTGAAAGCGGTCCGCATCAGATCTCTGGAAGATCGTGACCGTTACGCGGCTGATTTTACCCACACCGTGGGAAACCCATCACAAACTAACCCACTCCCTGGGAAAAGTTGGGATTATTCTCGGCGCGAAGCAGCGCGGCCCTGGATGCGAGGCCGGTCCCGCCAATCCGAAGCGAGAGCCGCTAGACCCCGGCCACGCCCATCAGGCGCATCAGGTGTTGAAGCTGCTCGGCATAGGCGGCATCTTCCGCGTTGGACTTGAACACCCCGGTGCGAAAGCTGCTGTGCACCCAGCCCGCCCACCCGGCCAGCCGCGCCGCGTGGAAAGAGACGGCGTCCGAGTCGATGTCGCCCGGCTGGGCCGCCTGGATGAGTTGCTCCAGCTCGGCGGCCATGCCCTGCACCGCGGCCAGGGGCATCACCCCCAGCCCGGCCCGGCGCGCCTGGCGCGCCACCCGGTGGGCGACGATCAGCAGCGTCGTCGTATCCTGAGCCGCGCCCAGTTCATGAGCCAGTTCGGGCAGATGGGTTTGCTCCAGGATCGCGACACAGGCCTTGACGGCTTGCTCCCACAGGCAGTAGTTCACGAACTGCTGCTCTGTCTGGCTGGCGAGATGGCGCGTGCCGAGCAAATCCAGCAGTGTGTAACGGGTCATGCCTGGCCTCCTCCCAACAAGCTCACCTCCGGGCCCCGCCTGCGCGAGTCCGGAGTCTACCGCCCTGAGACGTGCACGGCCGGGGCGGTATACTGGCGCACCCCTTCCGCCAGGGCGCGCAGACGGTCTTCCACGGCACGGTGCACCGAGCCTGTGGGATAGGTCCCGTCCGGTTGGCGCGTTCCGGCCGGGTGACCCATCAACAGTTCGATGCCCTGGTCAATCGTCGCGACGGCGTAGACGTGGAACTGCCCGCCTTCGACCGCCGTGATTACTTCATCGCTTACCATCAGATTACGCTGGTTGGCCTTCGGGATCAAGACCCCCTGAGTGCCAGTCAGGCCGCGCGCTCTGCAAATCTGGAAGAATCCCTCGATCTTCTCGGTCACGCCGCCGATCGGCTGGACCACGCCGCGCTGGTCGACCGAGCCGGTCACGGCCAGGTCCTGGCGGATGGGGTAGCCGGACAGAGCCGACAGGAGCGCGTACAGCTCGGTGCTGGAGGCGCTGTCGCCCTCCACGCCGCCGTAGCTCTGCTCGAAGGTCAGGCTGGCGGAAAACGTCAGTGGGAAGTCGCGGGCGTATTGACTGCCCAGGTAGCCGCGCAGGGTCAGCAGGCCCTTGTCGTGGATCGGCCCGGTCAGTTCGACCTCGCGCTCGATCTGGACGACATCCCCCTGGCCCATGTAGACCCGGGCCGTGATCCGGGACGGCTGGCCGAAGACGTGATCGCCCAACTGCATGACGGTCAGGCCGTTGATCTGGCCGGGAGCCTCGCCCTGGGTTTCGACGATCACGAAATCGTCGAGAATCTGGCGGTGGCTGAGTTCCTCGTACAGGTTGCTCCGGTAGCGGCGATCCTCGATCGCCCGGACGACATCCTCCGGCCCGGTGACGTCGTGCCCGGCGTGGCGGGCGTAGTAAGCCGCCTCCCGGATCAGGTCGGTGATCTCGCCGAAGCGGGTGCTGAGGTAGTGCTGATCCTCGGCCAGCTTGGTCCCGTAATCGACCACGCGCCCGACCGCCGCCGCCGTGAAATGGGGCAGGCCGTCTTCGTGGCAGCGCGTGGCGACGAAGGCCGCGTACTGGGCCTCGGTCTCGCCGTCGCGGTCCATCGTGGCGGTGAAATCGGCCTTGACCTTGAACAACTCCGGGAAGTCCTCTTCCGAATCGAAGAGTGAGTAGTAGAGCATCGGGCTGCCCAGCATGATCACCTTGAGGCGCAGCGGGATCGGCTCCGGCTCCAGCATCTGGGTCGTGACCACGCTGGCCTTGCTGCTCTCCGGCTCCTCGATGCACACCTGCTCGGAATTGATGGCGCGCTTGAGCGCTTCCCAGGCGAAGGGCTGCTGGAGGATGTCCAGGGCGCGGATGACCAGGAAGCCGCCGTTGGCCTGGTGCAGCGCGCCGGGCTTGATCATGGTGAAGTCCGTGGTCAGCGCGCCGAACTGGACGCGGTATTCGATCCGCCCGATCAGGTTCTGGTAGGTGGGCAGCGTGACCACGATCACCGGCGCGCCCGTCGTCGCGCCGTGATCGACCAGCAGGTTGGCCTCGTAACGGCTCAAGCCGTCGATGCTGCCCGCCGCGCCGGTGTCCGCCTCGGCGGGCATCTCGGCCGGCTCGCCACCCTCCGGCTGGGGACTGGCCCCCGCCTCGAAGTCCTCGATGTGATCGAGAATGTCCTGAGTCACCCGGTCGAGATAGGCCAGGACCGCCGGGAAGGCCTCGTACTTGCCACGCAGGGGCCCAAGCTGCCCTTCCAACACGCCAGACGTGGCCTCCCGGCGCAGGGCATTGAATGACTCCTGGGCCAGCGCCTCCAGGTCGGACGACTCGCGCAGCGAGCCGGTCAATTCATCTTCCAGGGAAAGGCGGCGCTGCTCCAGGTCGGCGCGGACCGCGTCGGGCAGGGCCTCGTATTCCTCCGGCGTCATCATCTGCCCGTCGGGCTTGACCGGGGCCAGCATCAGCCCGCCCTGGGCGCTGCGGATCACGAAGCCCCGTTCGCCGGCCAGGGCCTGGACGCGGGCAAAGATCGCGTCGCGCTTGACCTGAAGCTCGCGCTTGATGTGCTGGACGGCTTCCTGAAAGGTCTGGGCCTCGAAGGCGCGCGGAATCTCCGCCCCCAGGCGGCTGATACACGCGCGCAGGTCGTCCACGAATTCGCGGCCTTTGCCGGCCGGCAGGCGCAGGGCGCGCGGCTGGTGGGGCAGGTCGAAATTATGGACGTACAGCCAGTCATCCGGCACGGGGTCGTCGCTGGCACGGGCCTGGATGAAGCGCTCAATGGCGGTCAGACGGCCGGTGCCGCGCGGGCCCATCACGAAGATGTTGTACCCGGCGCTGCCCATGTCGATCCCGAACTCGATGGCGCGCACGCCGCGCGGCTGGCCGATGATCTCGCGCATGCTGGGCAGTTCGGCCGTGGTCTTGAAGGCGAACTGTTTGGCGTCGCAGCGGTAGCTCAGGGCCGTGGGGGCCAGTTCGAGCGGGTGGCGTTTGGTGCGGGCCATGCAAGGCTCCTTGGGTAGCGGACAGACAGTTTAACAGTCGTCAGTAGACAGTTTACAGTGGTCAGTCGTCAGTTCCCGGCACGATGGATGGCAGATCGGCGGCCATCAAACGCAGAGAAGCACGCCTCTAGCATCGTTTTGACCTGCCACTCTGCCTCTTGTCTCTTGCCTCTGTTTTATTGCTGACCGCTTCAGTATATCACTCGCCATGCGTGCGGAAATAATCCACGATCTGGTCGATGGTCTGGTCGAGATTCGTGGTGGGTTCCCAGCCGGTGAAGCGGGTGATCTTGGAGGTATCCGGCACGCGGCGGCGCATGTCCTCGAAGCCCGGCTCGTAGGCCTTCTCGTAGGGCACGTACACGATCGGCGAGCTGCTGCCGGTTCGGGCCAGGACGCGCCGGGCCAGGTCGCCGATGGTGATTTCCTCGGCGTTGCCGATGTTGAAGACCTCGCCGACCGCGGCGGGCGTGTTCTCCAGCCGGTAGATGGCCTCGACCACATCCTTGACGTTGCCAAAGCAGCGCGACTGCTGGCCGTCGCCAAAAATCTCGAGCGGCTCGCCCTTGAGCGCGCATTTCACGAAGCGCGGCAGCACCATGCCATATTTGCCGACCTGGCGTGGCCCGACCGTATTGAACAGGCGGAAGATCACCACCGGCAGGCGCACGGCGCGGTAATACGCCAGGGCCAGGAATTCATCCAGTTCCTTGCTGGCGGCGTAACTCCAGCGGCTCTTGGTCGTCGGGCCGAGCACGCGGTCGTCTTCCTCGTTGAAGGGTACCTTGATGCCCTTGCCGTAGACCTCGCTGGT
>CAZHMJ010000303.1:0-5176 GCA_964533805.1 uncultured Anaerolineae bacterium
GCTATCCCGGCTCAGTCCCCTTGTCACAAAAGGCCAAAGTCCAGGGACGGGGCACTGCCCCGTCCGGAAACGGTGAACTATCGGTGGTTATCGCCGGACTGCGCCGATCCGGTTACCGTTGGGCGATGGGGTGGAGGCCCGGTCATCAGGAATGAGGACTCCGTCGTCTGGCCTGTGGGCCGTCATGGACGGGCGGACGGGGTACCACTCCGTCCCTGCAGAGGCCCGCCGCGACGCCGCTTTTTCTTGCCTCTTGCCTCCCTGCCTCTTGCCTCTATCCGGGCGGCTCGTCCGGCCAGCCTTCGGCTTTTTGCAGGATGAAGCGCTCCACGGCCTGGGCGACGCCGTCCTCGTCGTTGCTGGCGGTCACCACGTCGGCGGCGTCCTTGACGACCTGGGGCGCGTTGCCCATCGCCACGCCCAGCCCGGCCAGGCGTAGCATCTCGATGTCGTTCTCGGCGTCGCCGAAGGCGATCACCTCGGCCGGGTCGATTCCCAACTCGGCCAGCAGACGGCGCAGCCCGTCGCCTTTGGATGCGCCCGCCGGCAGGACTTCCAGCACGTGCGGCATGGAGGGCACCAGCACCGCCGAGCCATTGATGTGCGCGGCCAGCGCCTCGCGGACTCCGGCCATTTCCTCCGGCGCGACTTCCATCACCAGCTTGTTGACCGGGCGCGTTTCGATCGCGGCGCTGACCGGGGCGGTCCACACCGGCTCCGGCTCGTGGTGGGCCATCATGAACTCGGTCAGGCTGGAGGGCTGGGCCGAGAGGATGTCCGCGCCGCTGTAGGCGGCCAGGGGGAAGCGGCGCGCCTCCGCGAAGCAGGCGATGGCGCGCGCGATGTCGGGGTTCATCACGCGCTGGTCGCGGATCGAGCCGTCGGCGTTGACCAGGATCAACCCCTGGGAATAGACGCCGGGGGTGGTCAGGCCAAGCTGGCGCACCGGCGCTTCCGAGCCGCGCGGGGTCTTGCCGGTGGCGACGATGATCTGCACGCCCAGGCGCATGGCGGCCTTGAGGGCGCGCTCGGTGCGCGGGGTGATTGCGTGGGCGGTGGTCAGCAGGGTGCCGTCCAGATCGGTAGCGATGACTTTGAAGTGGGTCATGAGTCGTTGTTTTCCATTGAAAGCGAGATCGGGGGGATTGTATCCCGCCGCGCGCGGGCTGCAACCGGCGCCATCCTGACGGGAAATCGATGAGAGGCAAGAGGCATGAGACAAGAGACAAGAAAAAGCGTCGAAGCGGCAAGCGTCCAGGCGGGGCGATCTTCGTAGCGGCGTCGCCCGCGCCGACGCCGTGACCCAGACGCCCGATTCCGCCAGGATGCGTGGTGTTCCCAGGACATGGCCCACACGGACTCCGTCGCGGCCGGCCGCGCCGCGACGAAGACTCGGATCGACTTCCTCGCTGGGGTACAATACGGACATACTTAACTCAACTTGAGTGCGGCAGGGGATAACGAACATGGCTTTGCAAATCTTCAACGTGTTGGGCCGCGAGAAGCAGGCGTTTGTCCCGGTGGAGCCGGGGCGGGTCAACATGTATGTGTGCGGCCCGACCGTGCAGGACTTCGCCCATGTCGGGCACGCCAAGACCTACGTCAACTTCGACATGGTGGTCCGCTGGCTGCGCTACAGCGGTTGGGACGTGCTCTACGTCCAGAACATCACCGATGTCGGCCACCTGCTCGATTCCGGCGAGGATCGCATCCTCAAGAAGGCCCGCCAGCTCACGGCCCGGCCGATGCAGATCGTAGAGATGTACGCCCGCGAGTACTTCGCGGACATGGACGCGCTGGGCGTCACTCGCCCGGACATCAGCCCGCGCGCCAGCGCGCACATCCCGGAACAGATCGAGATGATCGAGGGGCTGATCGCCAAGGGCCACGCCTACGAGGTCGACGGCAATGTCTACTTCGACGTGCGCTCCTACCCGGACTACGGCAAGCTCTCCAACCGGCGGCTCGATGAGCAGGAGGCCGGCAGCCGCGAGGAGATTCGCGGCGAAAAGCGCAACCCGGAGGACTTCGCCCTGTGGAAGCGGGCCGAACCGGAGCACATCCTGCGCTGGAACAGCCCGTGGGGCCAGGGTTTCCCCGGTTGGCACATCGAGTGCTCGTCGATGGCGGCCAAGTACCTGGGCGAGACGTTCGACATTCACGGCGGTGGGGTGGACAACATCTTCCCGCACAACGAGAGCGAGATCGCCCAGAGCGAGTGCGCCCACGACGCGCCCTTCGCCAATTACTGGATGCTGGTCGGCAGCCTGAACGTGCCCGACGCGGACGGCGTGCCGGTCAAGATGTCCAAGAGCCTGGGCAACTTCTACACCATCAAGGACGCCCTCAAGCGCTGGCGGCCGGAAGCGATCCGGATGTTCATGTTCACCTCCCATTACTCCAGCCCGATCCTCTTCGCCGAGGAAGCGCTCGACGGGTCGGTCAAGGGCTGGGAGCGGCTGGCCGGGGCGGCCCGTCTGGCGCGGACCATGCTCAAGGACGCGCCGGAGAGCGACGAGGGCAGCGCCTTCCTGGCCGTGGTCGACCGCACCCGGGTCGACTTCGCCGAGGCCATGAACGACGATTTCAACGCGCCGCTGGCCCTCAGCACGCTCCAGACCTTCACCCGCGAGGCCAACACCCTGCTCAACAGCGGGGCGAAGGTCGGCCGGGCGGTGCTAGAGGCGATCAACGGGGTCTATTCCGAACTGGGCGGTCAGGTCTTGGGCATCATCCCGGCGGACGATTCCGCGGCAGGTGGCAGCGCCGAGCGCGAGGCCGGGCTGATCGAACTGCTGATCACGCTGCGCAAGGAAGCCCGCGCCCGCAAGGACTGGGCCACGGCGGACGAGATCCGCGACGCGCTGGCCGGGCTGGGCGTCACCCTGGAGGACCGGCCCGACGGCACGCTCTGGAAGGTGAGCTAGAGCAGTGGCATTGCGGGAAGAAAACGAACGCAAGTTTGGTCACTGGGAGGAGCTACCCGATGGGGGCCGTCGATACTGGTTCGACGTTCCCAGTAGGGACGTGACGGGCTTTGCGCGATACGTCAAGATCGTGGATGCCACGGAAACCACGATTTCATTTGTGCAGGAGATTTATAACGAGACAGGTGAACTGGTCGCGTTCCATCGTAAGTATCCCGTCGATGAAGGGCATCAGTGGTTAGTGCAGGAAGATGACGATGATCACACGTGAGGTTGTGCTCTCCCGTTTCATGGCCTATCTCAACCGGGAAATCGCGCTGGCTGAACTGGTGGATTGGGCCGAGAACACGATCATGGAAGCAGACTTCGATCCCGACGACGCGTCAATGCTGATGTCGATCGTGGGGTATATCGGCGCGGCGGATTCCCCAGGTTTTGAGCTGACCTGGGAAGTCTGCACGGATTTCCTGACTCGTTTGGGTACGGCGGTGAAGGTGGTGCCGGTCGCGGCCTGATGGAACATGCGAATCTCCTATGATGCCGAAGCCGACGCGCTGTACATCCGCTTTCTGGAAGGCCCGCTGGGGAAGTGACGACGCATCGCCTTTCGGAAGAAGTGGCCGTGAACTATGCGCCGGATGGCCGGATTGCGGGCATCGAGGTGCTCGACGTATCGATTCACGCCTTTGGGCCGAGCGCCGATCCGGTCGTGTTTCTGCAACACCTCACCGGGATCAGCCCGCAGCCGTGATTCAGCTTGAGGGCACGCTGTGGAAGGTGAGCTGACCCTTGTTGATTAGGGGAGTCGGCGCGACCGCATGAACATCACCCTCCTCACCTACGGATCGCGCGGGGATGTCCAGCCGTTCGTGGCGCTCGCGCTCGGCTTGCGGCGGGCCGGGTATCAGGCCCGCCTGGCCGCGCCGGGCCGCTTCGCCGATCTGGCCGCGGCGCACGGCGTGCCCTTCGTGGCGCTGCCCGGCGACCCGGAGGAGATCAGCCGCCGCTTCAACGACTCCGGGCGGAACGTGATCGGGCAGGTGCGGGGCATGACGGCCTACGTCGCCTCGATTGCCCGCGAGGTGGCACAGACAGCCTTCGCCGCCTGTGACGACGCCGACGTGATCGTGCATTCGTTCCTGTTCACGTCCGGGGCCCATTCGCTGGCCCGCGCCAGGGGCATCCCGGACGTCTCCATGCAGTTGTTCCCGATGTTCGCGCCGACGCGGGCCTTCCCCAATGTCGCCCTATCCGGCGTCCCGTCCGGTCCGCTGAGCGTTTTCACCCACCGGCTGGCGACCTGGATCTTCTGGCAGGGCGGCAGGCGTCTCGCGCCGCGCGGCCTGCTGGACTTCCCCCTGGTCTGGCCCTTCGATTCGCGCCGCCCGATCCGGACGCCGCTGCTGTTTGCATACAGCCCGGTCGTCCTGCCCCGGCCCGCCGACTGGAGCGCGCCGCACATTCACGTCACCGGGTATCTCTTTCTCGACGCGCCGGAGACCTACCGGCCGCCCCCGGCCCTGGTTGACTTCCTGGCGGCGGGCGAACCCCCGATCTGCGTGACCTTCGGGAGCATGGTCAACCGCGAGGCGCGCCGGATCGACGCGATTGTGCGCGCGACTCTGGCCCGGACGGGGCGGCGTGGGATCGTGCTCACCGGCTGGGGCGGGAGCCAATCCGCCGGGCCGACCGCCGACCTGTTGTATCTCGATGCCGCGCCGCATGACTGGCTCTTCCCGCGCTGCGCGGCGGTCATCCACCACGGCGGGGCGGGCACGACCGCCGCCGGGCTGCGCGCCGGGATTCCGAATATCGTCGTGCCCCACGCCGCCGATCAGCCCTTTTGGGCCAGACGGGTAGCCGCCATTGGGGCCGGCCCCGCGCCCCTGGATTTGAAGCGGCTCTCGGTCGATTCGCTGAGCGCGGCGCTGGTGCAGGCCTCCGCGCCAGAGATGCGCGCCCGTGCCCAGGCGATTGGCCAGGCGATCCGGGCGGAAGACGGCGTCGGCGCGGCCGTCCGGGTGATCGAGGCGGCCAAGCAGGAATAGGATTGTTTTCAGGGCAATCGCATCAAAAAGCATTTAGAACCGCAAAGACGCCAAGAACGCCAAGGAAAAACGCAGAGAAAAGCGAAAACAGAAAAAACCGTACTGCCGAGACAATGAATCAAACGCTTGTAGAACCGTTTTCCCTCTGTGTCCTCCGCCTCGACTTTGTCCATTGAGTGGACAAAACGAAAAAGGCAAGAT
>CAZHMJ010000304.1:0-5153 GCA_964533805.1 uncultured Anaerolineae bacterium
ATTTGGGATATAAATCCCCAACCCGCGTCGCACATCTTTTCGATTGGGGGCTGTTATGCACTTTTCGCCTTGTTATCAAGCAGCCGCTGGCCGCGCGACCCCACCCTAAATCCCTCCCCGCAAGCAGGGAGGGACTTGGAACTCCCCCCTTTCTCCGTTTACGGGGAAAGGGGGCGGGGGATAGGGGTTCGAGTCCTTGACACGCGCTAGATGACCCGGTCGCTACCGCCGTCGATGGTGAGCTGCGCGCCGGTCGTCTTGGCGAAGACCGGCCCGCACACCTCGGCGGCCATCTCGCCGAAGTCGCGGCTGTAGACCTCGGTCTTGAGCAGGTTGTTGGTCTTGTACTGCTCCACGGTCATGTTGTAATTCTTGGCCCGTGCCTGGAGGACTTCCTCCGTCCACAGGCCGGTGTCGAAGATCGCATGGGCGTGGATGATGTTGACCCGGATGCCGTCCTTGGCCCATTCCAGCGCCGCCACGCGGGCGAGCTGGGTCACGGCCGCCTTGGAGACCGAATAGGCCGCCGCGCCGGGTCCAGGGGCGAGGGCGTTGCGCGATCCGTTGACCACCACGCGCCCGCCGTTTTTGGCGGCCTTGAGCAGCGGGTAGGCCTCGCGCATCAGGAGCAGGTTGGCGTCCAGGTTGATGTTCAGCACGCGCCGCCACTCGTCCAGTTGGAGCGAGTCGATCCGGCAGCCCGCCGGGAAGACTCCGGCGTTGAGGACGAGCATGTCCAGCCCGCCGAAGCGCTCGACGACCTGGGCGAAGGCGGCCTTGACCGCGTCTTCCTTGGTGAGGTCGCACTGGATGCCCAGGTATTCCGGGCGGTCGTACAGGGTGACGATGGCCGGGTTGATGTCCAGGCCGACGACTGACGCGCCGCGCGCCAGGAAGGACTCGGCGCAGGCTTTGCCGATGCCGGACGCCGCGCCCGTGATCAGCGCCACTTCGCCGGCGAACATGCTCGACCGGGGCGCTGCAAGGTCTTGAGGAGTCATAGGGAGATCCTTTGCCAATCTCGAATCAGAGACCACCGCGCCGGGTCCAACCTGGGAGGGGCGGTGTGGAAAGTGCTGCGATACCCTGACCGGTGGTTGGGGGAAAGACGATTCATGCTCCTGGAAAAGCATCCAGACTACGCATCTTGATTCCCGCAGGGGGCGAGGCCCCCGTAGGGGCGGTTCGCGAACCGCCCCTACACCGACATCCTGTGGATTGTCAGGTTGTTTCAAACCTCAATGGCCCGCCGCGGCTATTTCTTCTTGGCCGCGTCCATCTTCTCAAAGAGGGCATTGGCTTCGTCCACGCTGGCCTTCTCGTGGATGACGGCCTTCAGGGCGCGGGCCACGGCGGGCGGGTTGGGCGCCTGCCAGACGTTGCGGCCCAGGTTGATGCCCTTCGCGCCACGCTGCATGCCGTCGTGGA
This sequence comes from uncultured Anaerolineae bacterium, assembly GCA_964533805.1. Taxonomy (GTDB): domain Bacteria; phylum Chloroflexota; class Anaerolineae; order Aggregatilineales; family Ch27; genus JARKOQ01. The sequence continues at coordinate 1,429 of CAZHMJ010000304.1, forward strand.
CAAATTCCAACACCTCGCGGGTGGTGTCGCACTTGGGGCCGCCGGCGATCACGACCGGGACGGGGCAGCCTTCGGTGACCTTCTCGAAGTTCTCGCACCAGTAGGTCTTGACCACGGCCGCGCCGACTTCGGCGAACATGCGGGCCGCCAGGGCCAGGTAGCGGGCTTCGGGCTTCTTGTCCTTCAGTTCCTTGCCGAGCGCGGTGACGGCCATGACCGGGATGCCGTACGGCTCGCACAGGTTGACCAGCTTGGCCAGGTTGCTCATGGTCTGCCGCTCATGCTCGGAGCCGATGAAGATCGAAACGCCCACGGCCGCGGCATTCAGACGGATGACTTCGTCGATCGAGGTCAGGACTTCTTCGTCGGTCAGATCGCCCAGGATGCTCGACCCGCCGGAGACGCGCAGGATGATCGGCAGCGGGTAGGCCGGATCAATGGCCGAGCGCAGGATGCCGCGCGTCACAAACAGGGCATCGCAGTACTGCGTGATCGGCGCGATCGTCTGGGCGGGCTTTTCCAGCATGCTGGTCGGGCCCAGGAAGTAGCCGTGATCGATCGGCAGATAGAAGCAGTGGCCGTCCTTGCGGAACAGCTTCGACATTCGGTTGGCTTTACCCCAGTCCATCAGATTTTCTCCTTGATGATTGATTTATTCCGGCCTCGGAGGCGGTCCGCTGCCGGGTCGAACGGCGAACAGGGTGGTGCAGTCAGTCGTTAACGTAGTCCACCGTGCCGGAGGTTTCCACGAATCCCCGCACGTAGGTGGCGACTTCCACGTGATCCGGGTGGACGCGGAAAGCGGCGACGTCTTCCATTGTGTCGAAAGTGGAATACACGACCAGGTCATACGGCTTGGAAGACGCGCCAACGTTCAGGCCGACTTCCCATTTGCGGATCAGGTCGATCTTGCCCTTGAGCGACAGCAGACGGGCCTTGAGGTCCTCGGCCGTGCCGGGCGGGCAGTCTGCCTTGAGCTTGAACATGACGATGTGGGTAACCATGCTTCTATCCTTCCTGAGCGTGCTGCGTTATCCGATCAGGCTTTGCTTTTGAGCTCGGCGGCCAGCTTCGCCAGGTTGACGGCGAACGGCTGGCGGATCACGCCGTATTCGGTCACGATCCCGGAGATCAGGTAGTTCGGGGTCACGTCGAAGGCCGGGTTGCCCGCCGGGGAACCTTCCGGCGCGATGCGCTGGCCCTGGATGACCGTGACCTCTTCCTGCTCGCGTTCCTCGATCTCGATCAGGTCGCCGTGCAGGATCGACATGTCGATGGTCGAGTAGGGTGCGACCACGTAAAACGGCACATGGTTTTCGTGGGCCAGGACGGCCAGGTTGTAGGTGCCGATCTTGTTGGTCGTGTCGCCGTTGGCCGCGATCCGGTCGGCCCCGACCAGGCACAGGTCCACCCCCCGGCGGCGCATGTAGTGCCCGGACGCGCCGTCGGCGATGACCATGTGCTTGACGCCCATGTTCTTCAGTTCCCAGGCGGTCAGGCGCGCGCCTTGCAGGCGGGGCCGGGTTTCGTCGACCAGCACGAACAGGTCCTTGCCCTGCTCGAAGGCCGAGCGTACCACGCCCAGGGCCGTGCCCCAGCCGACGGTCGCCAGGCTGCCGGTGTTGCAGTGGTGGATGATCGTGGCCTTCTGGGGGACGAGGGCCGCGCCGTTGGCCCCCATGCGCTTGTTGATCTCGATGTCTTCGTCGGCGATCTTCTGGGCTTCGGCCAGCATGGCCTGGCGCAGCGCCTCGGCGCTGGCCCAGCCGGGCCGCCTGACCACCTGCATCATGCGCTCCAGCCCCCAGAACAGGTTGACGGCGGTCGGGCGCGCCTTCGCCAGGAAGTCCCTGGCCGTGGTCAGATCGGCCTGAAGCGCCTCGACCGTCGTCGCCTGGCTGTTGAAGGCCGCGATCGCCATGCCGAAGCCGGCCGCCGCGCCGATGGCCGGCGCGCCGCGCACGACCATGGTTGTGATCGCGTCACCGACTTCCTGGTAGGTGTCGTAGCGCACGATCTTGAATTCGTGGGGCAGCAGGCGTTGCTCGATCATGCAGACCTGTCCGTTTTCCCAGAAGACGGTGCGCGTCTCTTCAATCATGAGTCAGTCCTTTCTCAATGAAGCTGACCGGTGGGTTGGCCGGTTCAGCTCAGGGTGGTATTGCCCCAGGGATAAGTGGGCTTGCAGGCAGTGGCAATGTCCACCAGGTCTTCGATGGTGCGGATGCGTTCGCGCTCCAGGAGCAGGGATCGCCCAATATGGAGGGCCAGACTGCCCGCGATGGCGCGCTCGTGCACATCCTGGATGCCCCGGATGTCCGCAACTCCGGCCAGGCCGATGACGCGCCGCATCATCTTGCACGCGCCCAGCCCGGCAGAGTCTTGCAGCACGCGTTGCATGTAGTCATCCTGGTAGCCCTTCGGCATGTTGATCGGGTCGGCCTGGTCCCAGAACGGCTGGAATTCGCGCACGAAGATGTGCCACAGGTCGATCACGGTATCCGTCAGATATTTGCGGAAGTCGGCGCGCTTGTCGGGGTCGGGCGTGCGGACTTCGTGGGCGGCGTAGTTCAGGAACAGGTTGCCGATCACCGCGCCGATGTCGAAGCCCATCGGCCCGTAGTAGGCGAATTCCGGGTCGATGACGAAGGTCTCGGTCTGGTTGACCATGATGCTGCCCGTGTGCAGGTCGCCATGGACCAGCGCCTGGGCGTGGGTCATGAACTTTTCCTTCATCTTGGCGACTTCGACGTGCAGTTTCACGTCGGCCTGGAGGGCCAACACCTGCGGCTCCAACTCCTTGTGGAAGGCGTTGCGATCGGTGGGTCGATACGGCTCGGTGAAGATCAGGTCTTCCGTGATCTTGCACAGATCGGGGTTGATGAAGCGCTTGACTTCCAGTTTCTTAGTCTTGAAGTCCAGCGCCAGGTCGGAGGTGCCGCCCAGGGTCTTGGCCAGGAAGAGGCCGATGTGCTCGGCGAAGTGGGGGTACTTGATACCCTCGATCAGACCTTTACGCATGATGATATGGCGGTTCAGATTCTGCATGGCAAAGAGGTACATCTCCGGGTCGTAGAAGTAGACCCGCGGCGTGTGCTGGGGCACGAGCGCGTATTCGACCTTGAGCGCTTCGGCCTCGATTCGCGCCCGGTCGACGGGCAACGGCCAGTCGCCGCCCACCAGGCGCAGGTAAGGCAGCGCCTGTTTGACGATCACGGTGCGCTGCGGGTCGGCTTCGGCCCAGATCCTGAAGACCAGGTTCAGGTTGCCGTCGCCGATCTCTTCGGCGACGATCGGCTCGTTGGGGCGGAAGACGTTGCTTAGTTCCGGCCGTTGGCGAATGTAGTCGATGATCGTCTCTGGCGTGAAGGGTTTGTAGTTGGGGGAGATATCCTCATTCATGATGCTTCCTCTTTGCGAATGGCGGCATACAACCTCTCACTGGAGCGTGAGAAGTTGTATGCACCTCGATTCGGGCGTAAGGAACAGAACTTGCTGATTGACGGCGAGGGCGCAGGCTCAGATGGTCTGGTCGCGCTGTTCTCGACCGGCAAAGACCGTGTTAATCAGGAGCGCGATGAGCAGCACAACGCCGGTGATGAATTCCTTGAGATAGATGTCGATCGTGGGAATGTTGTCCAGTCCATTGCGCAGGGTGCCGTAGATCAGGAGGCCGACTACGGTCTGGAGCATGCTGCCGCGCCCACCGGCCAGGATCAGCGCAA
>CAZHMJ010000305.1:0-5145 GCA_964533805.1 uncultured Anaerolineae bacterium
TTTTAGCCCCTTCAGCGGGCTTCTTTCCCCAGCGGCAGGCTTTGAGCCTGCCGCGTGCGCGAACAACCGATCACGCCGGTCGCGAATCGCCGCGTGCCGGGTTGTGTGTTACTCTGGGAGGCGCACGATTGTGGACTGCCTGGAGCGCGCCCGTGAGTCGAATCTTCATCAATTACCGGCGGCAGGACAGCGAAGGCTACGCCGACCGCCTGTATGATCATCTCAGCCGCCACTTCGAGGCTCAGGACATCTTCATGGATGTGACCAGCATCGCGCCGGGGGTGGACTTCGTCCAGGCCCTGGACGAGGCGGTGGCGGCCTGTGACATCTTTCTGGCCCTGATCGGCCCCGGCTGGCTCTCCGCCACGGACGAGGCCGGGCAGCGCCGCCTGGACCAGTGGAACGACTACGTGCGCCTGGAGATCGCCAGCGCCCTGCGCCAGGACAAGCGCGTGATCCCGGTCCTGGTCGGGCAGGCCAGGATGCCCGCGCCCGGCACGCTGCCGGAGGACATCGCCGGGCTGGCCCGCCGCAACGCCTTTGAGCTGAGCCGCGCCCGCTTCGCGGCTGACGTGGAGCAGCTCGTCAGCGTCATGCGGAGCGTCGTCCCGCCCAGCCCGACTTTCAAGCCGGCGCCCGATTCGGCGGAACGGACGCGCAAGGCGGCGGCGCTCAAGGCCCTGCGCGATGAACTGGTCGGCGCGACCGGGTCACCGCTGTACCACTTCCGTAACGAGAATCGCTTTTTCCCGGTCCTGGGGGATGGTAACCCCGACGCCAGCCTGGTGTTCATCGGGGAAGCGCCGGGCAAGTTCGAGGCCGCCGAGGGCCGCCCGTTCGTCGGACCGTCGGGTGAGGTGCTGGACGAGATGCTGCGCGGGATCGGGCTGCGCCGCGAGGACGTCTACGTGACCAACCTGTTGCTCGATCATCCCGGCAAGCGCGATCCGCTGCCGGAGGAGATCGCCTTCTACGCGCCCTTCGTCGAGCGCGTGATCGACATCATCCGGCCGGCGGTGATCGTGCCGCTGGGGCGTTTCGCCATGCAGCACCTCCTGAGCAAGCTCGACCTGCCGGAGAAGCGCGGCAAGATCAGCCAGTTACACGGCAAGCTGATCAAGACCCGGCTGGCTTACGGCGAGATCCACGTCGTGCCGATGTACCACCCGGCGGTGGTGCTCTACAGCGCCAGCCAGAAGGATATCCTGCGCAAGGACTTCGAGAAGCTCAAGCTGTTCATTTGAGGGCACACTCTGCCCTGAGCCGTCAGGAAAGGGCGAGGCAGATATGACAACCCACGCGATCGGTAGGGACGGGGCACTGCCCCGTCCGCCGCGCATCCCACGGCCGATTGTGTTGATATCGCGTGCCGTGGAGTATGGCGCGTTCGATTCCCCGCGTCGAGCCGCGGTCTGACACTGCGACAAGCCCGATCGTCAATAAGACCCCTACCACACCCCCGGAATCAGGCGGTAGCGCACGCGGGCGGCGTAGGCGCGGTAGCCGTCCAGCTCCTCATGCAGGGTGCGATCTTCCAGCGCCGTGCGCACGAAGATCAGGAGGGTCACCACTCCGGCCGGGATCAACGCCCACCACGATTCGAGCAGCACGGGCGAGGCCAGGTAGACCACCAGGCCGCTGAGGTAGCCGGGATGGCGCACGAAGCGATACGGGCCGCCGCTGACGGTGGTGTGGCCGCGATCTTTCTGGATGCGCACGGTGGCGGAGAAGAACGGGTTGCTCATCATGGCCCAGACGGCGCTCGCCGAACCGGCCAGCAGCAGGATCGCCGCCGCGACCTGGAGGCCCGGCGCGACCGGGGCCGACCAGCTATAACGCTCATCCAGGCTGGCCACGACCAGGATCACCAGCGGGCCGAGCAGCCCGACGCTGATCATCAGCCAGCGATCCCAGGACTTGGCATCCTTGTGCTCGTAGGCCGCGCCGCGTTCGGCGGCCAGGGCCGGGTTATTGCGGAGCAGCCACACCCGGCTGAAGAGGCCCACCCCGGCCGAGATCAGCAGGTAGACCCAGCCGGCGACCCAGTCCAGACGGCCCGCCAACCCGAACAGGATCACGGCGGGCAGGATGACCATCGCCACGAGCATCATGATCACCTGATACGGCTTGACGCGCGGGGTCGGAGCAGCGGCGTTGCCAGGTGGTTGAGTGGACATCTTATCTTCCCTCCTTGAGCGTGCCGGATAACCACTGCCCTCACTGTAGGGTGGTCTGAGGCGGCGGGCACTCCCAAAGATTGGGGGATAAGACCTCAGGGCGTCAGCCTGAAGTCGCGGCGGGCCAGGCGCGCGCCATTGACCTGGATCTCGATCGCGTGCGCGCCGGGATAGTAGCGCCGGGTGGTGATCGGCTTGAAGCTGTGCCGCCGGGTCAGGGTCAGGCGCTCGCCGGGGGCCAGGCTGCGCCGGGTCAGCTTGAAGACCTTGGGAGTCTGTTCCCCGTTGGCGCGCATGTGGTGCACGATGTAGTCGATCACCAGGTCCTGCGTCTCTTCGCCTGTGGAGACGATCTCAAAGGTGAAGGTGACCTCGCCGCCCGGCGGGACGGGGTCCGGCTCGACCCGCAGATCATGCACCTCGACCGCCGCGCCCGTCCCGACGCCGACCAGGGCCAGCGCGTCCGGGTGGCCTTTCTTGATCAGCGTGCGCAAGGCCTGGCGGGTGATCCAGTCGATCTCCGGGCCGGGGTACTCGGCGTTCCAGCGGCGCAGCACGTCGATCACCACACCGGGGTTGTCCTTGGCGATGTCGTTGAGGTTGTTGGCCACGCTGCGCCGCACCCATTCGGCCTGGTCCAGCTTGAGCGCTTCCAGGATGGGCAGGATCGGCGACGGGTCGGCCTTGAGCGGGGGCAGGGCGATCCCCCACGGCAGGCGCGGGCGGCAGCCTTCGCTGGCCAGGCGCCGGACGTGGTGGCTGGGGTGGCGCGTCCAGGCCAGCATCTGGGCCAGCATCCGCTCCGGGTACCTGAGGATGAAGGGCCGTACGGCGAACTCCGCGCTCATGATCTGGGTGAATTCCTCCAGGGCCGGGATCGAGGCCTCGTAGTCGTCCAGCCCGTAGACCTCAACGAAATCGGAAAGCACCATCGAGGCGAAACCGGTCTCGCGCATGTGGGGCACCGACCGGCGCAGGACGTCCAGCGCCGCCCGGTAATCGGCGGGGAGCTGCGCGCCCAGGCCGAGCGTGGTGTGGCGGATGCGTTCCTTCAGCTCGCGGGCCTCCCACTGCTCGTCGTGGATGAAGCTCAGGAAGGCGGCCCGGTCGAAGGCCGGATAGGCGGCCTGCATCGCCCCGATCAGCGAGTCGAAGAAAGCCTCGTTCAGCATGTTTTTCAGCGGTTCCATCGGTTCCCCCCCAGGAGCGTGATTGGTTCTTGGTGAGTGGTTTTTAGTTGAAGAACACGGGCCGGGCCTGGAAAGCACCTGGCGACTTGATTAGAACCTATGTTCTCAAACGGCGCAATGGCCGGACGTTGTGTTTTTGCAGACCGGGCGGCGGGTGTATAAAAGGGGTATCGGTAACATAGCAGCGGCGCGAATATCGAACGCCGCTCGGGATGGAGACATGGGCTGGCGGCTCAATCCACTGGCAGTCCCGCTGTTGGCCGGGGCGATTGTCATGGTCGGGATCATCCTCCTGGCCTGGCCGCGGCGTGCCTCGACGCGCGTCCGCGCGCTGATCCTGTTCGCCATCTCCAACCTGATCTACGGCGTGGGCTATGCCTTCGAGCTGAGCAGCACGACCCTGGACGAGGTACTGACCTGGGCCAAGATCGAATACCTCGGCGTCAGCCCAATCTCGGTCATTATCCTTGTCATGGCCCTGACCTATCTGCGCCCGGCGCGCCGGCAGCATCACTTGTCGCTCCTGCTTCTGGCGATCCTACCCGCGAGCGTCGTCCTCCTGGCCTGGACGAACGAGCAGCACGGCCTGATCTGGAACAATATGCGTCTGATTCCAATCGGCGACTTTTTCATCCTGGATTTCGATCCCGGCCCGTGGTACTTCGTGGGCGTGGCCTATCTGTGGGGCGGCCTGGTAGCTGCGGGGCTGATCCTGATGCATGTGTACCGCCGGTCGTCGGGCATCAACCGCAAGCAGGTCGGCTTCCTGATCCTCGGTCTGATTTTCCCCGCCGTCGCGAATGCGATCTATTTGTTGGGCGTGATGCCGTTCAAGCTCGATCTCTCGCCGTACGCGCTGATCCTGACCGATATCGCCCTGGCCTGGGGCGTGCTCAACTACCGGCTGCTGGACCTGCTGCCGGTCGCGCACGAGGCCGTGCTGGCCAGCATGAGCGACGCCTTGATCGTGCTGGATACGCGCCAGACCGTGGTTGACTTCAACGCCGCGGCCCAGCCCCTGGCCGTGCGCGATCGGCTCGCCGCGATTGGCGAGCCGGCTTCCGCCGTGTTCCCGGACTGGTTCGGGGCGGTCTCGTTTTCCGGCACGGAGTCGGCCAGCACGGAGATCACGGTCCAGCGGGCAGGCGAGATGCACGCCTACGACCTCCGTACCTCGCCGCTGCGCAGCCGTCCTGGCGAGCCGGAAGGTCACATGATCGTGATGCGGGATATCACCGACCGGTTTCGGGCGGAGCGCGAACTGCGCGAGGCCAATCGTCGGTTGGAGATTCTGCGCGAGGCGGACGTCGAGCTGTCGAGCAAACTGGATGTGCAGTATGCCGGGGACCGGACGCTGGATGTCGCCACCCGCCTGAGCCGGGCCGAGGCCGCGTTCCTCGCGTTCAAGGAAGAGGGTGGCCTGCGGCTGGCTTTTGGCCTGGGCGATTGCCCGCCGGATTTGATCGGCCGCCTGCTTTCGCCGGAGGTGGGTCTGGTCGGCCGTGTGATCCGGACCCTGGAGCCGATCCGGATTCTGGATGTCTCTCAGGAGCCGGACTATTACGCCCTCGTGCCGGGGACGCGCGCCCAGATCGCCGTCCCGCTGCTCTCCGGCCGTAAGCTGATCGGGGTGATCAACCTGGAGACCTCCCACCCGGAGGATTTTACTCCCGAAGTCTTCGAGACGATCCAACTCCTGGCGGTGCGCGCCGCGATTGCCATCGACAATTCGTACATGTACGAGGAGCGCCAGAAGCTCGTCAACGAGCTGGACGCCT
>CAZHMJ010000306.1:0-5136 GCA_964533805.1 uncultured Anaerolineae bacterium
CGACTCTCGACCCGCCGCGAAAGCCGATTGGCTCTAACTTGACGCCTATTGGGCGACCGGCCGGTCGCCCCTACCGCAGCCGGATCGATTCAATTGCCGGATTATTTTCTTAAGGTGCATCAGCGGACTTTGTATCCGTGGCCCGTGCAGTCGATCAGATCACTCAACCACGTTATGCTGCGGTGCTACCTAGAATTGAACCCACACTCAAAAACCGCCCGGCGGCAGGAAGCCAGCGACCGCTGGGTGGCCTGGCTCCGCGGCGCGCTGTGCGACGCGGATTGAGCAGGCGCAAAAAAACGGGGCGCGGATCGATCCGCGCCCCGCTGTTCATTCCTTGGAGACGGCCGGCTTACTCGACGATCTCGACCAGCAGGCCGAAGCTGCCGGCGGGCGTGCCATCCGGGCTGCTGATGCCATTCCGGACGCGGAAGAGGTACGTGCCATCCGCCGGCACGTCGAACGTATAGGTCACGGTCGAGGGGAGGCCGCTGTTGACGTTGAAGACGAACGGGATGTAGCCGCCACCGCCACCGCCGCCCATGCGCGCACTGGTCACAGCGCCGCCGCTGGTGGCGGTGGGACCTTGCACGTCCAGGCTCGGCCCGTACATCTCATCGACGCTGCGCAGGGTAAGGCGCACGCTCTGGCCGGCGGTCCCCACGTAGCGGAACACCTGCTCATACTGGCTGACCGCCTCAAACGTCCCGGTCGTTTCCTGACCCGCCACCAGCGCTGGAGTCTGGGTTTCGCTCAACACGATGCTGTAACTGCTCGCTGCGCCGACCACACCCTGGCCGGTCGTATCGAAACGACGCACCACCAGCGTGTACGGGCCGGTCGTGTCGATTACCAGCGGGTCGATCATGAAACTGCCGGTGCCATCGTAGCCGGTGCTGGAGCCGTTGATCTGGTACCCCTCCGGACCGAACAGCATCGTCTCGAACGCGATCCCGGACTCGCCCTGCTGGCCTTCCAGGCGGAGCAGATCGCCCGCCGTCGCGCTGAAGCTGAAGTGGGCGGCAGGCGCGGCGTCATCCAGCGTGCCCTCCACGGCCGTGCCAAGGGTGAGCGGCGTGGACTCGATCGGGCGCAGGGTCAGCGCGATCCGGACCGCCGTCCCGCTGGAAACCAGGGCGCCACCCTGGGCCTGGCGAGACACCATGACAATATAGTCCCCATCCGCGGGCAGAATCAGGGGGTCGATGGAGGCTTCGCCCTGGGCGACGCCGTACATGTTGTTGACATACGTGCCGTTGAAATCCCGCACGTCGATCCGGTAATCCGCACTGCCGCCCTGCCCCTGTCCGACCAGGCTGAACATGTCGCCTGCCTTGCCGGTGAATTGGAAGAACTGGCTGGGTGTCGTGTCATCCAGTTCGATCGTCAGGGTCTCGTTGAAGCTCAGGGGGTTGACCTCGGCCAGCGCGAGGGACAACTCGTACGTCCCGGTGCTCGTGCCATCCAACCGCTGGAAACGGGTGGCAATCAGGGTGTAACTGCCGCTGGCGGGCAGACGGTAGGGGCCGATCAGCGAGTTGAGGTTGCCCGCGCCGTCGTCGTCCATGAGCAGTTCCGCGCCGTCCGGGCCAACCAGGACCAGATAGGAGTCCAGCCCTTGAACCGTCGCCTCCATCCGGGCGGTGATCAGGTCGCCTTCCGTGCCCTCGAAGGTGTAGCGCACTTCCGGCGCGGCCGCGGTGATTTCCCCGCTGACCCGGTCGCCATAGGCGATCAGGGTCCCGTCCTGGGCCAGGGCAGGCACGGCCAGGACCAGCAAAACCAGTAATAGTCCCGCAAAACCTATCCAACGCAAATTTTTCGCCATGATCTTTTTCTGCCTCCTCAAGCAGTTTAGAGCGACCAGTCCCGCCGCCTTCGGCGAGACTGGCACCATCCTGATGATTATCAGTGAGACGCGATGTGGATGCAACAAATCGGATTTAACTGTCACAGGCGGACAGCCCGACCCGCAGCCACAAACCCTATCATAGTCCTGGGTCGGGGGCGCATGCCGGACGGCCAGGCTACGTCTGCCTGACGCCAGGGCTACGTTCGGTTGGCCCCGCACGACTGGCGTACGATCAGCTCGGTGGGCAGCACCACCGAGGCCGGCGGGCTGTCGGGATAGGCGGCGTAGGTATCCAGGATGCGCAGGGCGTGGATGCCGACGCTTTCCTTGGGGACGTGGATCGTGGTCAGGGCCGGCCGGACGAGCGCGGCCAGTTCGGTGTCGTCGATGGAGGTGATCGCCAGGTCGTCCGGGCAGCGCAGGCCGTGATCGTGCAGGGCGGCCAGGGCGCCGATCGCCACGTCGTCGCTGGCGGTGAACAGGGCCGTGGGCGGCTGGCGCAGCCGGAAATGGGCCTCGATGGTCTGGTAGCCTTCCTCGGGCAGGTTGTGCAGGCCCAGCGGCTCGGTCAGGGCCGGATCGAAGGGCAGGCCGTGCGCCAGCAGGGCCTGGCGGTAGCCGTCCAGACGTTCGTCCGGCGAGCCGGAGAACGCGATCCGGGTATGGCCGAGCCGGATCAGGTGCTCGACCGCCTGACGAGCCGCCGCGGCGCGATCGAAGAAGACGGTCGGCAGGTCGGCGACGCGCGTCTCCAGGGAGACGATGTTGTCGATCCGGGCGCGTATGCGGGAGATCAGGTCCAGGGCGCGCGGGTCCTGGAGGGCCAGGTAGGGCGCGAACATGATCAGGCCGGAGATCTCCTCCGGGTGGAGGTTTTTGTTGAAGAAGACCGGGTCGAGCAGCTCTTCCAGGAAGGTCACGAAGCGAATCTGCTGCTGGACGCGCTGCGCCTCGCGGTAGATGCCGGCCAGCAGAGCCGCGAAATAGGGTCGCCGCAGGATTTCGCTGTTGCCGCCCATGATGATCCCGATCTGGCCGCGCGCCTGGTCGCCCGGACGGAACTTGAGGCCCTGGGCGAACTTGTTGGGGCGATAGCCCAGTTCCTCGATGGCCTGCAGGACACGTTGGCGCGTCTCCTCCGTGACAATACGCGGGCCGTTGTTGATCACGTAGGACACAACCGCCCGCGAGACTCCGGCCCGGTCGGCGACTTCCTGCTGGGTGACCGGACGCTCACGGCGTGACTCGTGTGACGGATCGGTGGGATTCATGACCGCATCCCTTCTCGAAAAGCAGTGGACAGTTCTCGTTTATTAGTTGTCAATTATTAGTAAAGGCAAAAATGCTTCCGGCAGACGACCCTGGCTATTGTCGTCTTTTTGGGGCGGCGCGCCAGGGGAAATCGACACGGGCGGACGAGGCGGTGCCCCGTCCCTAATAAGATTTGACGGTCACGGTGGGCAATGGGCAGCCAAACCTCACCCCCGTCTCACTCCGTTCGACTTCCCCCTCTCCACAGTGTGGCCAGGGGGTGAGGTAGGCGGGTGCACCGGCTTACCGACCTTGTCCGTCAAAACTCATCAGGTTGCCCCGTCCCTGCAGGACTCTACCGCCCTGTGCATGTTGCACAGGGCTTGACATCAAATCTATCCTGCACTATATTATATATCGAATATACATGTGCGTCTACACGTGCAACAGCCCTGGGAAAGAACGTCCTGGCCCGTAATTTGTGCGTAACGCACAATTCAGTTTCTATTTGACGTTCGCGGTTAATTTTTCATCCTGATTAAGTAACCGGCCCTGGCATCCCGCGTGCACCGCGCGCCCGCAAGTTTTCCACAGTCCATCCCGACCCAAAGAGCACGCCATGCATCGTTCGCCCGTCCCAACACCCGCCCATCCTCGCCCGCCCGCCGGGCGCGGTCCGATCCCGGACTCATTCATCTCAGTCTGACCGCCGGTTGGCCGTACTCATGGAGCGCTGCCAGTCGAGTTCAAGGAGGTGCCCGACCCGTCGCAAGAGTCCGTACCGTTCAGCCAGACCGACCATTGCTGGTTTGCTGTCCGTGTAAACCCTTGTTCGATAAGGAGAGAGAAGATGTCCCGTTTTGGCAGATTTGGCGTGTTGTTGACCCTGGTGATGGTGCTCGCCATCGCCGCGCCCGCCTTCGCTCAGGGCGGCCCCAGCTACATCACCTACAATTCGTACAACGGCGACCCCACCCCACGCGCCTTCGACGAGCAGATCGTGGCCATGTGGAACGAGGCGCACCCGGAGATGCCGGTCGAGCACTCGATCATCGCCCATGAGGACTTCAAGCAGGCCATCCGCGCCTACCTGACCGCCGATCCGGCCCCCGATGTGCTGACCTGGTTCGCCGGCAACCGCGCCCGCTTCTTCATCGATCGCGGCCTGATCGCGGACATCAGCAGCCTGTGGACCGAGGGCGGGTTCGCCGAGGCGTACGCCCCCGGCTTCACGGCCCTGGCGACCGTCGGCGACAAGCAGTACTTCCTGCCGACCTCGTACTACTGGTGGGCGGTCTACTATCGTCCCTCCCTGTTCGAGCAGGCCGGGATCGCCGAAGTGCCGGAGACCTGGGACGAATTCCTGGGCGCGTGCGATGCCCTGAACGCGGTCGGGATCAAGCCCATCACCATCGGCACCCGCTATCCCTGGACGACCGGCGCGTGGTTCGACTACCTGAACATGCGCGTCAACGGCCCGGAGTTCCACATCAACCTGATGCTGCTCCAGGAATCCTACACGGATGAGCGCGTCCGCGCCGTCTTCGACTACTGGAACCAGCTCTTCGAGCACAACTGCTTCATCGAAGACCCGGCCGCCTACACCTGGCAGGAAGGCCTGGGCTTCATGGCGCGTGGCGAAGCGGCCATGTACCTGATGGGCGGCTTCATCACCGACGAAATCCGCTCCAGCTACCCGGACTTTGGCGCGGAGGAGGACCTCGACTTCTTCCGCTTCCCGATCATCAACCCCGACGTCCCGATCGGTGAGGACGCCCCGACCGACGGCTTCTTCGTGGCCGCCAACGCCCGTAACCTGGAAGGCGCGCTCGACTTCCTGGCCTTCCTCGGCTCGCAGGAAGTCCAGCAAATGTCCTTCGACGACCTGGGCCGCCTGCCCACCCGCACCGACGTGGACATCAGCAGCGCCTCGCCGGCCACGCAGAAGGGCATCGAGCTGATCCAGACCGCCGACTACGTGGCGCAGTTCTACGACCGCGACACCACGCCGGAAATGGCCGAGGCGGGCATGG
>CAZHMJ010000307.1:0-5123 GCA_964533805.1 uncultured Anaerolineae bacterium
GACCGACAAGGGCGCGGCCCTGGCCCCGGTATTGGAGGAACTCCGCCAGTGGGCCGAGGCCTGGGTCGAGCTGGCCCCCGAAGCAGCACCGGAAGCGGAGTAGCAAAAAGGGCGAGTCACGCTGCGATCAACCCGACCCGCCCCTGCACATCTCCTTGATACTTGTTCTGATCCTGGCGTGGAAGCGGACGAGTCAGTGACCCGTCCCTGCACCGGGAATTCCTGCTTTCTCTGGCCTCTGGGCTCCGGTCTCACGGCCTCCTATTCGCTGACCGCTTCCTGGCCGTTGGCCACCGGGAAAATCTGGAAGATCAGGTTGAGCAGGATGCCCAGCACGGCGGCGGTGGGAATGGCCGGCAGACCGTTGGGGAACATGCCCGTCAGCACCGGGATGGGCAGGTTGCCGCCGAAGCCGATGTGCCCGCCGATGCCCACCACGAGGATCACCGCCCCGATGGCAAGCTGGCGCGGGTCGTACAGGTCGACCTTCTCGGCCACGATCAGGGCCACGCCCTGCATGCCGATCACGCCGAACAGGTAAATCGCCAGCCCGCCGCTGACGGCCACCGGCACGGTGTCGATCAGGGCCGAGAACTTGCCCACGAAGCCCAGCAAGATCGCGATTCCACCCGCCGCCAGCAGGGCCGGGCCGGAATAGTTGCGGGTGATAACCATCAGCGAGTTGTTTTCACCGTAGTTGGTGCCCGCCGCCCCGCCGAACAGCCCGTTGATCATGTCCCCGATGCCATCCAGCACCAGGTTGATGCCGATCAGGTCGCTGAGGTGGTACTTCTCGCGGCCCATGCGCTCGGCCAGCTTGTCCACGTACAGGCCAATCTGGTAGAGGTGCGCGGTCGATTCGGGGATGGTCGCCACGGCGATCACGGCGATGGCCCCGATCGCTTCCCAGGCGCGCGGGTGGGCGAAATTCGGCAGGGTGAAGGCCGGCACCTGGACGAGCGCCGCCTCGCCCACCGGGCCGAAATCCACCAGCCCGAAGAACATGCTGAACACATAGCCCGCCACCGCGCCGAGCAGGATCGGGATCAGGCCCAGAAAGCCGCGCCCCTGGAGGTAGACCGAGAACAGGATGGTGACGAGCAGCGTGAACAGGGCGACGCCCCAGTGGGCGTTGGCCATGTCCAGCGCGTCGAAGGACAGGGCGATGCCGATCACCGCCGCGACGGAGCCTGTCACGACAGGCGGCAGGAGTTTGTCGATAAACTGCCTGCCGCCCGCGAAGCGAATGACCAGTCCCACCAGGATGTTGACCAACCCGGTGGCGACGATGCCCACCTGCACCAGGGGCAAAATGTCGCCGCCGGCGTAGACCCCGAAATCGGCCTTGGTCAGGACGGACACGGCCGCGATATAACTGAAGCTGGAGCCATAATACAGGGGGATGTACTTGCCGGTCAGCAGGCGGGAAAGCACCAGGGAGACGATGGTCGCCACGCCGGACATGGTCAGCACGACGCCCACGTCGAAGCCGACCAGCAGCGCGACCAGCACCGTGGCCGGGAACATGGTCAGGACGTGCTGGAAGCCCAGGACCAGCAAGCGCAGCAGCGGCGGGCGGTCGTTGGGCAGGTAGCCGACAAGAGTCGACGGCCGGGACGGGGCGGACGGGACGGCGGTCATAAGGACACCTCATTTGGTTGGATCGGGCTGGGTCAGGGGTGGCCGGGCAGACAAAAGCCCCGGCGGGTGGGCGGCGCTCGCCGTCCGGCCAGGGTCTTTTTCACCAGAGCCGCGTCAGTATACCCCTCCTCATGACCAGCACAAGGGGCAGTCCCACGACTCCGAAAAGTTCATCGACTCTGCCTAACCGCCCTCCGGCCCGATCTTGGTCACCTGCGCCGATGGCGAAACGCGCCGGGCACGGTATAGTAGAATCTTTCCCCGGGAAAAAGGACTTGGTTGGTGGTGAGTGGTGATTGGTTTCGGGTAAAAACATCCAGCCGACACAACCCGTATCACCTGACTTTGCCGCTACCACCAACCAATCACCAAGAACTAATCACCGCTTTCATTGACCCATGACCCTCAAGCGCTTCTGGTCCGACCCTTACCTGACCCGGCTCGACACCGTGATTGTGACGGTCGACGGCCCGGACGTGACCGTCGCCGAGACAATCTTCTACGCCTTCGCCGGCGGGCAGGAGAGCGACGCCGGCACGATCGGCGGGCGGCCGGTGCTCGGCGCGCGCAAGGATGGGCGGGAGATCGTCTACACCCTGCCCGCCGATCACGGCCTGCGGCCCGGCGACCCGGTCACGATCCAGATCGACTGGGCGCGCCGCTACCGCCTGATGCGGCTCCACTTCGCGGCGGAGATCGTGCTGGAGCTGGTCTACCGCGCCCTGCCCGCCGTGAGCAAGGTCGGCGCGCACATCGCCCCGGACAAGGCCCGGCTCGACTTCGAATGGCCGCAGCCCATCGGCGGCCTGATCCCCGGCCTCCAGGCTCAGGCCCAGGCTCTCATCGACGCCGATCACCCCATCCTCAGCACGTTCAGCGACGAAGCCACCGAGCAGCGCACCTGGGAGATCGCCGGATTCGCCCGCGTGCCGTGCGGCGGCACCCACCTGCGCCGCACCGGCGAGGTCGGCCGGATCGCGCTCAAGCGGCGCAACCCCGGCAAGGGCAAGGAGCGAATCGAGGTCACCCTGGCCGAGGACTCGCCCGTCTGACCCGCGCCCGCACACCCAGGATTGGGGGTGTACCTCCGTCGAAACAGGGTACAGTAGGAACGGCCTGAGTGCATACCAGGAGGTCGATTATGTCCCAGACTACCCCGCTGTCCCGCGTGAATTACGCCGCCACCCCGCCCGGCCTGACCGGCCACGTCCTGGAACGGGACGGCTGTCCGCTGCATTACTGGACCGGCGGCGCGTCAGACCGTCCCCTGGTCGTCTTCACCCACGGCGCGACGATGGATCACCGCATGTTCAACGCCCAGGTGCCCGCCCTGCTGGAGCGTTACCGGGTGCTGGTCTGGGACGTGCGCGGCCAGGGCCGGTCACAGCCGGTCGGCGCGGGCTTCTCCCTGACGGGTTGCGCGGACGACCTGGCCGCCCTCCTGGATGCCGAAGGCGCGGCGCAGGCCATTCTGGTCGGGCAATCGCTGGGCGGCTACATCAGCCAGTATTTCTACCGGGCGCACCCGGCGCGCGTCCAGGCGATGGTCGTCATCGGCGCAACGGACATCGCCCAGGCCTACGGCCGCCTGGACATGCTGGGCCTCAAGGCCAGCCTGCCCCTGATCGGCCTGTGGCCCTACGGCCACTTCACCCGGACGGTCGCCAACACGACCGCCCAACGCCCGGAGGTCCGCGCCTACGCCCTGGAAGCGATCCGCCAGGTCCCGCGCGCCGACTTCCTGACGATCTGGAAAGCCGTCACCCTGGCGATCAGCGCCGAGGGCATCCCCGGCCACCGCATCCGCGTCCCACTGCTGCTGACCCACGGCGCCCGCGACACCAACGGCACGATCCGGCGCGACGCGCCCGGCTGGGCCGCCCGCGAGCCGGATGTCGAATACGTGGTCATCCCGGACGCCGCCCACAATGCCAACCAGGACAACCCGGACTTCTTCAACCGGACTCTGCTGGACTTCCTGGCCCGGCGGGTGGGCTGACCGGGCGGCGCTCTCGAATCGCCGCGCAACGCGCATGGCCGGTGCGACGTACAGGTATTGGAACCACTTTTGACTGGAGTCTACGATGAAACGTCTTTCACTTCTCCTGCTGGTCGTGATGCTGTTCGCGGTGGCCCTGCCCGTCTTCGCCCAGGGCCCGGAGGTCTTCGGCCCCGGCGCGCCGGGCATCGGAGACAGCTACTACCCGCAGCTTGGCAACGGCGGTTATGACGCCCAGCACTACGACCTGGCCCTGAGCGTGAGCTTCCCCAAGGGCGCGGACAGCCCGCTGAGTCACATCGACGCGACCGCCACGATCGAAGCGATCGCCACCCAGAATCTGAGCAGCTTCAACCTGGACCTGATCGGGCTGGAGATCGCCGGCATCACGGTCAACGATGCCCCGGCCGAATTCAGCCGGGATGGCATCGAGCTAACCATCACCCCCGCCGAACCGCTGGCCGAGGGCGAGACCTTCACGGTCGTGGTCGAATACAGCGGCGAGCCGGAGCCGTTCGTGCCGCCCGCCATCCCGGCCGAGATGGGCTGGAGCACATTCGACGGTGGGGTGTATGTCGCCAGCGAGCCGGTCGGCAGCGCCACCTGGTACCCGGTCAACGAACACCCGCTGGACAAGGCCACCTACACCCTGCGCGTCACCGTGCCGGAGCCGTACGTCGTGGCCTCCAACGGCCTGCTGCAAGAGGAGATCGACCTGGGCGAGGCGCGGACCTACGTCTGGAACAACGACGATCCCACCGCCAGCTACCTGGTCACGCTCAACATCGGCGACTTCGCCCTGGACGAGAGCGCCGGGCCGGACGGCCTGCCGATCCGCAATTACTTCCCGGCCGACCGGGTGGACGCGGGCCGCGCGGCCTTTGGCCGCCAGGCGGAGATGATCGAGGTCTTCAACGCGGCCTTTGGCCCCTACCCCTTCGACGCCTACGGCGCGGTCGTGGCCGACGCGCCGTTTGGTTTCGCGCTGGAGACGCAAACCCTGTCCCTGTTCAGCGTCATGATCCTCAACCGGCCCCAGGAGGCCGAGGCGACCATCGCCCACGAGCTATCGCACCAGTGGTTCGGGGATAGCGTCAGCGTGGCTGACTGGGGCGACATCTGGCTCAACGAGGGTTTCGCCACCTACGCTGAAGGTGTCTGGCTGGAGCACAACGAAGGCCGCGAGGCTCTGGACACCTGGATGGGCCGCGTCCACCAGTGGTTGGCCCGTCCCGGCATGAAATTCCAGCCGATCGGCAATCCGGATCCCAACGACCTGTTCAGCACCAACGTCTACATGCGCGGCGGGCTGACCCTGTACGCCCTGCGCTGCGAGGTCGGCGACGAGGTCTTCTCGACCATCCTGCACACGTACTACGATCGCTTCAAGTACAGCAACGCGACCACGGACGACTTCATCGGCGTGGCCGAGGAGATCAGTGGGCAAGACCTGGACGCCTTCTTCGACGGCTGGCTGAACCAG
>CAZHMJ010000308.1:0-5095 GCA_964533805.1 uncultured Anaerolineae bacterium
GGGAGGTAATACCGTCCCCGGCTGGGGGATAAAAGGTGCCTGCAGAAAATTGGGACGTGGGGCTGACGGTAGCGCCAGGGGTGTCTGGGCCAGGGTTGAACAGGTTGTTGCTGCCAGTAGCAGCAAGGCCAGCAGCCCGCGAAAGCTCCGCCCACCACGCCGTGTCTGGATGGCTGTTCTACCCATGATGATTCCCTCCCACCACAGCCGCGCATGGCCTGCATTGTAGGGGAGAACCCGCGCGCACGCCACGCGCCGCCGCGAGGGATGTTTCAATTCAACACGGTGTGTGGCCGAAATCAAGCGCATGGATTGATCGTCGCCGGGGTCGGGGATTTCCAATCCCCACCCAATCCAGCCGCGCCAGTGTTTTCGATGAATCACTTGAATCGTCCCCCCACACACCCCCACCCGGTCGCGGCGATCGCCCGGCACGGATTGACGAAATACAAGCGCGGTGTGCCGAACGTCAATTCAATTCGTGGCTGCAACTGCTATAATAGGAAGATTGGCTTCGGTCTAGTGTAGCGAGGGATCATGACCGTCAATACGCAGCGTTCGCGGGAAGTCAATCGCGTCTATCTCATTTCCCTGGGAACGAATCTCGTCATGCTGTCGCTCAAATTGGGCATAGGCTTCCTGACCGGATCGCTGGTCATGATCGCCGACGGCATGGACTCCTCGCTGGATGCCATCGCCAACACCATCGCCATGGTCGTGACCCGCCTGGCCGGCAACCCGCCCGACGAGGAGCACCCCTACGGCCACCGCCGCTACGAAACCCTGGCGGCCATGCTGGTCGGCGCCTTCCTCCTCCTGACCGCAAGCGAGATCGTCAAGAGCAGCATCGAGCGCCTGACCACCGGCAGCGTCCCAGAAATCGGCGTCGCCAACTTCGCCGTGATGAGCCTGGCCCTGGCCGTCAACCTGATCCTGTTCCGGATGCAACGCAGCGCCGGACAGCGGCTCCATTCCGAGGTGCTGATCGCCAGTTCCGAGGACAAACGCAGCGACATCATGGTCTCGATCACCGTCCTGCTCTCGCTGGTGACGGTCACGCTCGGTCTGGGCTGGGTGGACGCGGTCGCGGCGCTGGTGGTGGTCGCCCTGATCGCGCGCAATGCCCTGCGGATCATCGGCCGCGCGGCGTCCATCCTGGTGGACAAGGCCGTGCTCGATCCCAAGGACGTGCGGCAAGCCGTGGCCGACGTGCCGGGGGTGTACGATGTCACGCGCGTTCGCAGCCGCGGCACCGAGGACAACGTCTACCTCGACCTGGCGGTCAACGTCGCGCCGCCGACCACGGTCGATGACAGCGCGGCCATCGCCGAGGAAATCCGCGCCCGGCTGCGCACCCGCTTCGAGGGCCTGTCCGACATCGACGTGGACTTCGTCCCCGCGGCAAACCAGCCGCCAGATTACGCCCGCGTCGCCCACGCGGAAGCGGTCGCGCTGGGTCTGGGCGCGCACGAAGTGGTCGCCGCCGAGATCGACGGCGGCCTGGTGCTGGATATGCACGTCGAGGTTCCCGCCGACCTGACCCTGGAAGAAGCCCATGCGAACGTCAGCCGCTTCGAGCAGCGCCTGCTGGTGACTCTGCCGGAGCTGGCCTACGTGGTCACCCACATCGAGCCGGCCTACGGGGTCAAAGCCTGCGCCGATCGCGACGAGCGCGGTCACACCCTGGCCCAGCGCGCCCTGCGCATCGCGACGGAACTGTTCCCGGACAACCAGTGGCACGACCTGAACATCCGCGTCGAGCCGGATGGCAGCTACGCCCTGAGCATGCACTGCCGCGTGGATGGCGCCCTGCCGCTGGGGGAAGCCCACCGCCTGGCCGAGCAGGTGGAGACGCGCATGCGCAGCGAACTGCCGCAGTTGGGCCGGGTCACGATCCACACCGAGCCGATCAACGCGCCCTTCCCCGTGCGCTGAGATCGTCGATGGTCTCCCTTCGCCCCTACGATCCGGCCCGCGACGCGCGCGCGGCCGGTATCCTGATCGCGGACACCTTCTTCGAGTTCAACCTGGACGGCTTCACGGCCGAGGAGGCCGACGCGCTGCTGGGGCCGTACCTCTACGCGCGCTCCGACGACCCGCTGCACCGGCAGGTGATCGCCTCGGTCATCGCCGCGCCGATTGTCTGGGTGGCGGAGGACGCGGGCGAGCTGGTGGGGGTGCTGCGCGGCCGTCCGGGGCGGCTGCACAGCCTGTTCGTGGCCGCCGAGCGCCAGCGCCAGGGCATCGGGCGGCTGCTCATGTCGCGCTTCGAGGATCAGTGCCGGGCGGCGGGCAACCCGGCGATCACCCTGGCCGCCACGCCCTACGCCGTCCCGTTCTACCAGCGCCTCAGCTACCGGAAGTCCACCGGCCTGCGCACGATGACGATCTTCGGCGTCCCCGGCTTCACGACTCAGCCGATGAAGAAGCGACTGGGGTAAAAAGCAATCTCACCGCGGAGGACGCGGGGAACGCAGAGAAAAGCAAAAGCAGCGGAATTGATCTATGGAGGGGCGACCGGCCGGTGCCCCTCCATAACAACCCACCGGGGGCGCAAAGACCGCGAAGGAACAATCTCAAAAGTTTCTCCTCCGCGATCTCCGCGGTGAGTGTCTTTTAACCACGCACCAACAACCACCCACCAACGACCGCCTTTACGGCAAATTCCTCGGGCAATTCGTCCCCGTCAGCACGAGATTGTCGATCGCCCCGGTGAAGTCCCAGCCGCTGCCGCCGACATAGATGTCGGTCAGGACGCCGGGGTTGGTCAACACCATCCCGAAGCCGTCCACCCACTGTTCGGCCGACTGCACGTCCGCCTCGAAGTGCGTCCACTGCCCGGCGGTGACGATCGTGTAGTTGCGCAGGGTCGTCGTCCCGTCGTGGGTGGTCAGGAAGCCGCGCGCCCAGTCGAACTGCGACCCCTGGAAGGCCGGCATAAAGGCCAGCCGGACCAGGACCGGGTATTCCCCGTTGCCGCCGTGCTCGTCGCTGTACCAGCCGCTGTTGGTCAGGCTGTGGTTATCCACCCGCACGTCGAAGCCGATGTGCAGGTCGGTGCATTCGCGCATGTCGATGTTCAACGGCTGGCGCGCCCAGATCGCCGCGCCAGAACGCCCACCGCCCGTGTCGCGCTGCCAGGCTAAATAATCGCCCAGGCGCGGGTCGGGGTCGAGGTTGGTCTGCATCCCGCACGAGTCGCATTCCTGGACCATCTCCCAGCCCTCGAAGCCCAGCGCGAAGTCGCCGTTATCAATCAGGTTCGGCCCGCCCGAACCGCCGCAGGTCGTCTGACCCGTTCCACCGGCCGTGCCACTCCCGGCTTCCGCAATGGTGATCGGACGCTCCAGCAGGCCCAGGGGCAGGGCTGACAGCCGGGCCGGGTCGTAAGGCTCCGGCGGGAGCGGCTGCCCGGCCGCCAGGCCGTCCGCGCCGAGCGGGAGGCGCGTCCGCCACCCGGCGGGCACGACCTGAGTCGCGCCCTGGGCGGTCACGGATGCCTGGCCTTCCAGCACGCTGACCCATAGCTCGCCGCCCGGCCGGGCCTGGAGATAGGCGGTCGAGGCCAGGCTGATATCCACGCCGTCGAAGCTGAGGGCCACCTCGGTCGCGCCTGCGGGAGTCTGGATCAGCAGGCCGCTGTCCGGCGCGGCGGCGCAGGGCGCGTCGTCCATCCCGGAGGCGAAATAGAACGCGCTGGCCCCGCCGCCGGTCGAGCCACCCGCTGCCTGCCCGCTTTCGTCCACGATCGGCAGCGCGTCGAGCGTCCCGACCGCCGCCTGGCTGACCACCCAGCCCGTCCCGCCTTCCGGCAGGCGGACCAGCAGCCACAGATTATCGGCCAGCCGCCCCTCGGCGATGAAGGGGGTATCCGCCGCCAGCGGCCCGTGGACCGGCATCCCGGCCAGCGAAGGTTGATCGACGATCACCGACCCGGCCACGAGGATCAGCGCGCCCGGCTGGTCGGCCGCCGTCCCGCCGCCTGACGCCTGGGGTTGAAGCTCCGCGTCACCGAACAACACCAGAGTCACGTTTTGGCCCGGCAGCGTGTCCGGCAGGTTGGCCTGCACCTTGAGCAGCGCCACGCCCCACACCCCGTTGGCCTCACTCAGCGGGGAGAGGCGCAGCCGCCCCAGCGTATCGACGCCCGTCCGGTCGCCCAGATTGGCGAAGCTGAAGCCCTCCACGCCCGGCTGCGGCTCGGCCTCCATCCGGGCATGGCCGTAGCAGGCCTCGTTGCGGCCCAGCCCGGCGCAAAGCTGCCCGGCCATGTTCAGCGCCGTCTCGACGATCAGCGGGCAGGCCGGCCCACCCTGCCCGGCGACCAGTCCCGCCCCGCTGGCAAGAAGAAGCACGATCCCGACGATCAGAACTCCGGCAGTCCACAGGCGTTTCATCCCTGTCCTCCCGTGATCAAGATAAGTTGATCTCATTATATGTGGATTATTTCACGATACCGGGCGGTGGGGTGTTCCGAGTTGGGGAAAGACAGACCGGATCACGGTGATTTATCGAGAATACTGGCACGGCTGGATCGGGCCGCGCGCGGTCGGGGATTGGAAATCCCCGACTCAGGACAGGAAGTCCTCCAGACTAAAAACGGATGTTTAGTCCGGAGAACTTGTCATTCAAAGTCGTGGATTTATGAACCTTAGGAATTTGATACGGTAATGCTCGCCGGATCGGATTATTCGGCGGATTGGGGCCGTTGTAGGGGCGGGTCTGTGACCCGCCCAGGCGACCGGCCGGTCGCCCCTACCGCAGACGGATCGATTCGATTGCCGGATTATTCTCTTAAGGTGCATCAATCCGCGACCCAGGCGACGATGAACCCATGCGCTTGATTTCGATCACACGCTGTGTAATCCGTGCGCGGAGTATTGTTTACTGCCCGCCCAGCCCGGCGATCCAGCGGGCGACCATCTGGCGGGTGCTCTCGAAGGCCAGCTCCGGGATTTCGTCCGGGCCGAACCAGGCCGCGGCGTCGGCATCATCATGCGGGCAGAGCGCGCCGCCGGTCATCACCGCCGCGTAGACGATGATGATGCTGGCCCCCGGCCGGGTGGCGCTGTGAAGGACGTCCACCAGCCGGGTA
>CAZHMJ010000309.1:0-3211 GCA_964533805.1 uncultured Anaerolineae bacterium
GGCGGCCAGCGGCAGGGGTATGACCTCCCTGTCGGGGCTGCGCCTGTTCAGCGCGCCGGGCGTCTTCAGCCGCGAGGCGCTGGACGAGGGCACCCAGCGCCTGGTGGAGACGCTCGACGAACGCCTGTGCGCGGGCCGCCGGGTGCTGGACGTGGGCTGTGGCAGCGGCGTGATTGGTTTCCACGCGGCCCGCCTGGGCGCGGCGGCGGTCGATCTGATCGATTCATCGCGGCTGGCGGTGGCCTGCGCCGCGCGCGGGATCGACGAGAACCGGCTGGGCGACTTCTGCCGGGTCTGGGCCAGCGACCTGTACTCCGACGTCTCCGGCCCGGCCTACGACCTGATCCTGTCCAACCCACCGTTCCATGCCGGGCACGCGGTCGATACCGATGCCGCGACCGAACTGATCGCCGGGGCGAAATCCCGGCTGGCTCCCGGCGGGCGGCTGCGGATTGTCGCCAACGCTTTCCTGCCCTACGACCGCCTGCTGCGCGAGGTGTTCGGCGCGGCGCGCGTGGTCGCCGAGGACGCGCGCTACCGGGTGCTGGAAGGCAAATGTTGAATGGTGAATGTTGAATTTTGAATTGGAGAAGGGCGTAATGGTCGTCGGGTGATACAGTGATGAGATAAGAAACGGGGGCTATCCGTGCATGTTGGATAGCCCCCGGCTGTTTGAGCGTTTTGAACTGTCGACTGTCTACTGAACTGTCTACTGTAACAGTCTGATCGCCACCGGGACGGCGGTCACGATCAGGATTTGGGCCACGATGTAGGTCCCCCAGATCCAGTCGCCCATGTACTGGAAGCGCCGCCCGCCGAACAGCCGGGCCGCGATCAGGGCGTCCGAGAGCAGGAACAGCAGCCCACCGATCGCCAGCGGCCAGAAGGCCGGCTGCTGGAGCGCCAGGCCGAGCGCGTAGCCCGCCATCGAGGCCAGGAACAGGGCATAGCCCAGCGCCACGCGCTGCATGGTCTGGTCGCCGGTGGGTTCGCGGACCATGAAGAACCAGATCAGCAACGCGACCGCCCACAGGACCAGCAGAGCCACGATGTAGCTGGCGGTGGTGTGCAGGCCGAAGGTCAGGGCGATCTCCCGGAAGCCGAGCATGTAGAAGACGTGACCCAGGGCGAAGGCCAGCATCCCGTACAGGACGTGATTCTTCTGGTTGAAGGAGTCGGCCATGAACAGGTCGCCGGCGAAGCCGCAGGCGATCCCGGCCAGGGTGAGCAGCCCCAGGGTGGACAGCACCGTGTTCTGGGCGGCGCTCAGCCAGACGATGGCGGCCAGGAGGATCAGCAGGAAGGACTGGGGCAGCTCGGTGCGCTTGGGCATCCGGCCCAGGCGGATTTCCTCATAGCGGTGGGCGAAGAATCCATAGGCCAGCAGGCCGATCACGGCCAGCAGCAGCACATCCCCGATCGCGCCCCAGGGCGCGGGCAGCATGGTCAGGACCAACATCGGGCAATCCCCCTTCTGGTGAGCAAATGGCGAGAGACACGCTGTGCCCAGTGTAGCCCGTTTTCGCGCCGAAGCCAGAAAAGTGGAGGCAAGAGACAAGAGACAAGTTGCAGGAGAAAAACATCGAAGCGGCAAGCGTTCACGCGAAAAACGTACGGTCATATTTGTAAGGGCGGTGTGATGTTTCCCTGTCGGGGGCGGGATCGATCTTGATACTCGGCTCAGCGCCTGTGAGCTTTTCTCTTGTCTCCCTGCCTCTTGCCTCTATTTCCATGATTTTGATCAGGCGCGTGCCTGAAGAATGACTTCTGGACGCTGGCTCGATTCAGTGTTATGCTTTTTGTGTAACTTACCTACCATCTTTGTGCAACCTGCATGATACGAGTAGTGGTCTGGAAAGGACTGTCGATGACCGCAGCCACGCCTCATAAAACCGCCAATCCCTACGAGAACGCGATCCAGCAGTTGGATCGCGCGCTGCGTTATCTGGAGGTTTCTCCAGGATTGGCCGATTTCCTGCGCCGCCCGCGCTGTGAGTACACCGTCAACTTCCCCGTCCGGATGGACAACGGCGACATCCGCATGTTCACCGGCTATCGTGTCCAGCACAGCATCGCGCGCGGCCCGGCCAAAGGCGGCATCCGCTACCATCCGATGGTGTCGATGGACGAGGTGCGCGCCCTGGCGATGTGGATGACCTGGAAGTGCGCGGTCGTGAACCTGCCCTATGGCGGGGCCAAGGGTGGGATCATCGTCGACCCGCGCGAGCTGTCGCCGGGCGAACTGGAGCGCATGACGCGCCGCTTCGCCTACGAACTGACCCCGATCATCGGGCCGGAGAAAGACATCCCGGCTCCGGACGTCAACACCGGGCCGCAGACGATGGCCTGGATCATGGACACCTATTCGATGGTGACCGGCGAGCCGGCCCCCGGCGTGGTCACCGGCAAGCCGATCACGCTCGGCGGCTCGCTGGGGCGCGTCGAGGCCACCGGGCGCGGCGTGATGTACACGACCGTGCGCGCGCTGCGCCACCTGGAGATTCCGGTCAAGGGTGCGCGGGTGGTCGTGCAGGGCTTCGGCAATGTCGGCTCGGTCGCGGCCTACCTGCTCCAGGATCAGGGCGCGAAGGTGATCGCGATTGGGGATGTCAGCGGCGCGATGGTCAACCTGGACGGGATCGATGTCCGCGACGCGCTGGCCTACGCTAAGAGCCACAACAATCTGCTGCAGGGCTATCCCAAGGCCAAGCCGATCAGCAACGAGGAATTGCTGGCGCTGGAGTGCGAGGTGCTCGTCCCGGCGGCGCTGGAGAACCAGATCACGGGCGCCAACGCGGCCAACATCAAGGCGCGGATCGTCGCGGAAGGCGCCAATGGTCCGACCACGCCGGAGGCCGACGACATCCTCGCCAGCAAGGGGATCATGATCATCCCCGACATCCTGTGCAACGCCGGCGGTGTGACCGTCTCCTACCTGGAATGGGTCCAGGATCGCCAGCGCTTCTTCTGGACGGAGGAGGAGATCAACACCCGGCTCGAGCACATCATGGACGAGAGCTTCTACGCGGTGCTGGACATCGCCAAGGACATGAAGGTCGACATGCGCACGGCGGCCTACATCCTGGCCGTGCAGCGCGTGGTCGACGTGGCCCAACTGCGCGGGTTCTACCCCTAAACCGGAAGCCTGAACGCGGCGGGGGGGGGGCCGGGGGGGGGGGGGGGCTGGTTTTTTTTTAAAACCCCCCCCCCC
>CAZHMJ010000309.1:3221-5084 GCA_964533805.1 uncultured Anaerolineae bacterium
CCTAAACCGGAAGCCTGAACGCGGCGGGGCGGCTCCGGTTGGGAGCCGCCCCGTTTTTTTGACCACCCACCACCCACCACCCACCACGAACCTTTTCAGTGTTCGCCGTTGCCATACATCTTCAGATACGCCAGGGCTTCGTCCTCGTCGGCGTCCATGACCAGCTCCAGCAGCCGGCCGCCGCCGACCTCGGCCACGTCGATCACGGTGATGTACTCGGCCAGATCGGCATCGTCCGGCAGGAAATCGGCCAGGTGGTTGGGCGCGGTCTCGAAGAAGTCCCAGCGGAACAGGTTGCCCGGCTCGGTCGGGAAGAGGGCCAGGGGGAAAATCCGGGCCTCGACCAGGTCCTGGAAGAAGTGGGTGCCGTAGGCCATCTCCGGCGCGCCGTCGGTCTGGTTGGTGACGGCGACTTCGATCAGCGCCCGGCAGTTGTAGATGTCCCCATACCCGACCTTGATCCCGAGGTGGATGTTGGACGATCCCCAGCGGCCCGGCCCCATCAGGACGAACTGCTCGCCGCGCAGCCGGTCGTTGAGCCGGCCGATGGCCCGCCCGATCTCCAGCCGGATGTGCGGCTCGACGATGGCATTGTAGGCCGGTTTGACGAAGCCGATGTAGCGGATGCGCTCCACCACGCCTTCCGGCACCAGCCGCTGCGCGGAGAAGATTTTGTCTTCCTCCGGCACGTCGGCGGGCACGCTGTTGATCGACTCCACGTCATGGTGGCTGAGCGGCCGGCACTGGAGCAGGGCCAGATTGAACCTGACTTCCGGCCAGGTCTGGGTGACTTCGACCGCGTATTCGATGTCCACCGGGCGGCGGTAGTGGCGCTGCAGACAGGCCAGCACATTGCGCATCACGGAGGGGAAGGGCGTGCGGTGGAGGAGCTGGTCGAAGGTGAAGACCAGTTCGGCCGGATCGATCCGGGTGGGGCGCATGGCGAACGGTTCCAGGTAATCGCCCCGGTCGCGGACCGAGATCAGGCGCAGGGCCGGGAAGTCGGCGTCGAGCACGTCCGTGATCGGCAGGGTCTTGAATTCGTTGGCTTCCAGGTCGATCACGTCGATCAGACGCTGGGAATACTGCTTGATCTCGGCGGCGCGGGTCTCCGGCCGCAGCTCCGGGTTGGAGAGCGCAATCATGCGCGGGTAGTCGTTGGCCACGCGCTCGACGGCGCGCGTCCCCAGCCCGGTCACCAGGCGCAGCAGCCCATCCTCGCGGCTGATGCGCTGGTTCCAGCGGAACGGGTTGCGGCTGAAGCCGACCCCGGCCAGGGTGGGGAAGTAGTAGCGCCCGTAGGTCTGGCCTTCGACCTTCTGGATCAGGATCGCCATCCGCTCGTCGAAGTCGGTCAGGTTCATTTGCTCGCGGTAGATCAGGGCGTCCGGGCTGAGCACGCTGGCGTAGATGCGCAGGACGGCCTGCTTGGCGGCCTGGAGGTTTTCCTCCAGCGTGCCCTGGTTGGGCAGGAAGAAGCTGTCGTACTTGCCGGCGAACGAGGTGTCGAAGCTGTCCTCCAGCAGGCTGGACGAGCGGAAGATCAGCGGCGTCTTGCCCACCTGCTTGAGCAGGTCGCGAAGCTGGCTGATCACGTATTCCGGCAGCTTGGCGCGGGTGTAATTGTCGAAGATCATCGGGTAGTCGGCGACGATCTCTTCCCGCGTGCGATACTTCTGGTTCATGAAGCGGTAGAAGTTGTTCAGTTCGTGGACTTCATAAAAGACATCCGCGCCGACGTAATACGATTCCGGCATGGTGATCTGCTCCGGGTCGATCCCGCACTCCTGGCCGGATTGCTGGAGCAGCTTCCAGGCCAGGAGCATGCCCGCCGCCTTGCCGCCGATCTTGCCCCGGCCGATG
>CAZHMJ010000310.1:0-5058 GCA_964533805.1 uncultured Anaerolineae bacterium
CAGGACTACCCTCACAAAAAACGAGCACAGGTCGCTTTCGGCCTGTGCTCGTTTTCTTCTCGACACACAGTTCAGATTCTCTGGCTGCGCAGCCTCAGGCTGTTGGTCACGACCGAGACGCTGCTGAACGCCATCGCGAACGCCGCCAGGATGGGATGAAGCTGCTGCAAGAAAGGCGGCGCGCCCGCGATCGGAGCTAGAATCCCCGCCGCGATCGGAATCAGCACGGTGTTGTAGCCGAACGCCCAGAACAGGTTTTGCTTGATGGTGCGCATCGTGGCCTTGCTCAGCCCGATCGAGCGCGCCACCCCGCGCAGATCGCCGCTCATGAGCGTCACGTCCGCCGCCTCCATCGCCACGTCGGCCCCCGTCCCGATGGCGATCCCGACGTCGGCCTGGGCCAGCGCCGGGGCGTCATTGATCCCATCGCCGACCATGCCGACGGTCAGCCCTTCCGCCTGAAGTTGGGCCACATAGGCCGCTTTATCGCCGGGTTTGACTCCAGCGAAGACGCGGTCGATCCCGGTCTCGCGGGCGATTGCATCCGCCGTCGCCTGATTGTCGCCGGTCATCATGACCACAGTCAGGCCCAGCTCGTGCAAGCGACGCACCGCTTCGACCGATCCCTCTTTGATGGTATCGGCCACGGCGATCACTGCCCTGGCCTGACCATCGACCGCCAGCCACATCGCCGTCCGAGCCTGGGCCTGCAAACGGGCCGCCTCGGATTCGAGGCCGTCCAACGCCACCTGATTGGCCCGCATCAGGGCCAGGTTGCCAACCAGCACTTGCCGTCCTTCGACCACGGCCGTGATGCCCTGCCCGACCACGGTTTCAAACTGGCTGGGCTCGCTGAGAGCCACCCCTCGCTCCCGCGCGGCCCGCACGATGGCCTCGCCCAGCGGATGCTCGCTCCCACGCTCGGCGCTGGCCGCCAGTGAAAGCAGGGTCGCTTCGTCGAGTCTCGCGCTCTGGCCGACCACCACATCCGTCACGGACGGCTCCCCGCGAGTGAGCGTGCCCGTTTTGTCCAGCACCACCGCGGTTAGCTTTTTGGCGCGCTCCAGGGCTTCGCTGTTCTTGAACAGGATCCCGGTTTCGGCCCCCTTCCCCATCCCGACGATGATCGCGGTTGGCGTGGCCAGCCCCATCGCACAGGGACAGGCGATCACCAGCACCGCGATCATCCGCACCAGGGCAGCCGTGAAGTCACCCGTGCCGATCATCCATAGGCCAAACGTAATCACGGACAGGACGATGACGATCGGGACGAACACCGCCGCAACCTGATCGGCGATCTTCTGAATTGGCGCCTTGCTGCCCTGCGCCTGTTCGACCAACCGGATGATCTGGGCCAGCGCGGTTTCGCGCCCGACCCGGGTCGCCTCGAATTTCAGCATCCCCTGGCGGTTGAGAGTCGCGCCAATCACGTCCATTCCCGGCTGCTTGTCGATAGGCAGGCTTTCGCCCGTGATCATGCTCTCGTCGACGGCGCTGTGCCCCTCGAACACCACGCCATCCACCGGGATTTTTTCGCCTGGCCGGACGATCACCACATCGCCAATCTGCACCTGGGCCGCCGGAATTTCCACTTCCTGCCCATCCCGGATCACACTCGCGGTCTTGGCCCGCAGCCCCATCAGCTTCTTGATAGCTTCGCTCGTACGCCCTTTGGCGCGGACTTCCAGCAGCTTGCCGGCCACGATCAGCGTGATGATTGCCGCAGCGGTCTCGAAGTACACATGCCCGCCCAGAATGCCCAATGTGACCAGGATGCTATAGAAATAGGCCGCGCTGGAGCCAAGTGCCACCAGAACATCCATGTTCGCCGTCCCGTTGCGCAGGGCCTTGTAGGCGCCGACGTAGTAATCCCACCCGACGTAGAACTGGACTGGAGTCGCCAGCAGCCAGAACAGGACGTTCACCCACGAGGCGTGCGCCCAATGGCCCAGGATACCGAAGTCGCGCCCCATGCTCAGCAAGAACAAGGGAACCGTAAACAGCAGACCGACGAGCAAGCGCCGTTGCTGATGGTGGACTTCGGCTTCGCGGGCCTGGCGCTCGGCATCATCGAGTTCGTCAACGTCTCCATCAGTCTGAATCACACCGTAGCCCACCTTCTCGACCACCGCGAC
The DNA here is from genome assembly GCA_964533805.1 of uncultured Anaerolineae bacterium. Lineage (GTDB taxonomy): Bacteria > Chloroflexota > Anaerolineae > Aggregatilineales > Ch27 > JARKOQ01. Next base: position 2,136 of record CAZHMJ010000310.1, read on the forward strand.
GAGCGCCTCGCGGGGGACCGCCGATGTCAGACTGACGCGCGCATGCTCCGTTGCGTAATTCACTTCGGCGTCGATCACCCCCTCCACCTTGCGCAGCGCGCGCGTCACGGTGGCGGCGCAGTTGGCACAGGTCATCCCGGTGATCGCCAGATCGACCGTGAGTTGGGGGACGTCGTAACCGGCTTTCTGGATACGTTCGATGACCGCCTCCGGCCGGACCAGGCTGTCGTCATAGACCAGGGTCACCCGTTCGCTCGCAAAGTTGACCGCGGCTTCGGTCACCCCATCGAGCTTGCGAACGCTGCGTTCGATGGTCGCGGCACAGTTAACACACGTCATGCCGCTAACCGGCAGCGTGAGTTGTTTCTCGCTCATCAGTCCTCCCGCCTTGATCGTCAGGGGGGTCGAACCACTGTCCGCCCCCCTGACCTTGCATCAGCGATGTCGAGCGAATGCCGCCTAGTTGGCATCCGCCGGGGGATAGTTGATCTCGGTTAGCAGGGCCTTGATCTGCTCCCAGGAAGCCGGCGCATCCCACTCGACCGTCACCATCCGGGTGGCTCTGTCAGCCGCCACGCGCGTCACACCGGCCAGCTCGCCAACTTCGTTCTGGATCGTCATCACACAATGGCCGCACGAGATATTGGGCACGCTAAACGTCTTGCTGGACATGGGGATCCTCCTGAAACCATGCTCATCCGGATTTGTTGGTCTGGCGAAAGACTTCGGTGATCTCCTTGAGGACTCGCTCCCGTTCCTCCGGATCGTCACCGCGGACCGCGGTGGTCACACACGAATGCAGATGACCATCCAGAATCGTCTCGCTCACCCGGCTCAGCGCGGCCTGGGCCGCCTGGATCTGCCGGATGATATCGATGCAGTAGCGGTCCTCTTCGAGCATGCGCACAATGCCGTTGAGATGCCCGGCAGTGCTTTTCAGGCGACGAATCGCCTCGTCACGCGTGATTGAATCCATCAACCGTCGTCCTTCTACCCCCCCCCAGGGGGGAGGGGATATCTTGATGATATCTAAGTGTAGCAAATTTGTCAAGAATGAATCGGGGGAACAAATCAGACCACCCTGAGCCTAGACTTCGATCTCGCTGACCCGCCGCACCGTAATCTCGACCATCAGGCGTGCCAAAGCATACCGGCTGAGCAGAAATGCCAGAACCACAATCACGCTGATCCAGGCCGGCACGCCCCACAGGAAAGCATAGGCCGGGCCAAAGGTGCTGACGACCGCCACCGCCTTGAGCGCGATCACATTGACCTGGTTCACGCCCAGCATCCCGTTCAGCAGGCCGTATTGCAGCGGGGCTGTAAGCGCCAGGGGAAGCAGCCACCCGCTGAGCCGGGCCAGCATGGTCATGATCAGCGCGGTCGAGCGCCGCTCGGCAAAGGTCGAAATCATCATCCCCAGCGCGCCATCGAAGGCCACATCCAGCACGGGAGAAAAAAGAAAATAGACCGCCATCGAAAGAAAAGCGGCCGTAGTAGACACCCAGTATTCAAACCCTTCCTGGGGTAGAACCGTCACCGTGCTGGCGGTCCAGGCAACCCCGAAGATGATCGCCGGAATCGCACGGATAGACATGATCAGCAGCAGATGAGGCTCCATAAAGCGGAAGATCGCCCCATACTTCGCCATCACGATCTGGCGAATGTCCAGCGTGGTTGCGCGCAGTGGATTCCATGTCTGGTCTTCGACCTCGCGGCAGATGACCACCGCACTGGCAAGCAGCGTGGGAATCCGCCATAGCCAATGAACAAAAGGAATCGACAGACCGGGCAGTGCGAAGACAAACTCAAACCCGCCAAGAACATCAAAGAAGCGCGAGAGGCCCCACCAGTTCAAGGGCGGCATTCGCTTGAACTCGTAGATCACCAGTGGACCTTCCACATTAAATCTTCCAAAGAGTCTGAACAATCGATGCATGGTCCCCCCCGCTTCACCAGCCCGGCACGCGGTCATTCTACAGCAAAAAAGGGCGACCTCCTAAGGGGAGGCCGCCCTCATCTCTATCCAGTCTTTTCAGCCTTACAGGCACATCGCCTGTCAGACTGCGGCTGCCGCCTACATATCCTTGGAGGACAGCGCCTGCGGCACAGACTCCGCCTGCTCTTCACGGTCGCTGCGGCGAACCGCCAGCACGATAGCGACCACGCCGACCACCACCGTGATCGCCACGGCGAGGGTCGAGTCAGTCGAGCTGGTCTGGACCACTAGCGGAGCCAGGATCAGCGCCACCAGGTTCATAACCTTGATCATCGGGTTGAGCGCCGGGCCAGAGGTGTCCTTGAGCGGGTCGCCCACGGTGTCACCCACCACGCTGGCCTTGTGATTGTCGGTACCCTTGCCGCCGAAGTTACCATCTTCGATGTACTTCTTGGCATTGTCCCACGCGCCACCGGCGTTCGCCATGAACACTGCCTGGAGCTGTCCGGACAGGATGACGCCCGCCAGGAAACCGCCCAACGCCTGCTGCTTGAGCAGGAAGCCGACGACGATCGGGGCCGCGATGGCAATCACGCCCAACGGGATCAACTCCGCCTGGGCCGAACGAGTCGAGATCGTCACGGCCTGGGCATAGTCCGGGCTCTTCTTGCCGCTGGCGATCTCCGGGATACGGAGCTGGCGGCGCACCTCGGCCATGATGAAGCCCGCAGCGCGGTTCACGGCCTTGATCAACAGGCCACCGAACAGCAGCGGCAGTGCGCCACCGATCAGCAGACCAACAAACACGGTCGGGTCAGCCAGGTTGATCGAACGCGTGTATGTAGCGCTCGACACCACTTCTTCGGGCAACACGCGCTCGATGTCGATGAAGAACGATCCAAACAGCGACAGGGCCGCGATCACGGCCGAGCCAATCGCCACGCCCTTGGTGATGGCCTTGGTCGTATTGCCCGCGGCATCCAG
>CAZHMJ010000311.1:0-1285 GCA_964533805.1 uncultured Anaerolineae bacterium
GAAGTATTCGCGATCAACAGCCCACCCGGCTTAACAAGCCCGGCGTATTTGAGCATGGACGGGTTGTTGAACGCTACCACCACGCTCGGGTACTTAACGATTGGCGCCCCGATCGGATCGTCACCGACCACAACCGTGCAGTTCGCCGTGCCGCCGCGCATCTCCGGCCCATAAGAGGGAATCCAGGTGACGTGTTTGCTCTCGTGCATGGCGGCGTAGGCCAGCAATTGCCCGGCAAACAGGACGCCCTGCCCTCCAAACCCTGCGAAGATCACCTCTTCCTGCATACGGTCACCGTTCCTGTATGAGCGACTTCACCGCATCCGCAACCTTGATATCCCCCAGGGGATAGTAGGGCACCATATGCTCCTCAACCCAATGGAGCGCGTCCGGCGGCGCAATGCCCCAGTTGGTCGGGCACGCCGACAGCAGTTCGACCAGGGAGAAACCAAGCCCCTCCATCTGCACCCTCAGGGCGGTGGTGATTGCCTTCTTCGCCTTGCGGATCTCCTTAACGTCGTGGAGCGACCGGCGCGCGATGTAGGCAGCGCCCTCAACCTGGCTCAGCATCTCGGTGATCCTGAGTGGAAAACCCGCCAACTCGACATCACGCCCGGCCGGGGAGGACGTCGTTCGCTGTCCGGGCAAGGTGGTCGGGGCCATCTGGCCGCCGGTCATCCCATAGATCGCGTTGTTGATGAAGATCACGCTGATCTGCTCGCCACGCGCCGCCGCGTGGATGATCTCGGCCGTGCCGATCGCCGCCAGATCACCGTCACCCTGGTAGGTCAGGACCACGCTGCCTGGGACAGAACGCTTGATCCCGGTGGCCATGGCAGGCGCGCGACCGTGCGCGGCCTCGACCGAGTCCACTTCGAAATACTCGTAGGCGAACACCGAGCAGCCCACGGGTGCGACCAGGATGGTGCGCTCCTGAATGCCGAGTTCCTCGATCACCTCGGCAATCAGGCGGTGCGCGATCCCATGCGTGCAGCCTGGGCAGTAGTGCGTCGGGACATCCGAGAGCGGCTCCGGGCGTTGATAGACTACAGTGCGTACCAGTTCATGTTCCTGCGCGACCACATCCACCTCCCTCAACCGGCCGTGACCGATGAAACAAGCCCAATCCGGGCCGCAAGCGCCTTGATTTCGTCGACGATATCATCAGGCAGCGGCACCGTACCACCCATCCGACCGTGATGAGCCACCGGCAGTTCCCGGCCGACGACCAGCCGGACGTCTTCCACCATCTCGATCCGCTGCGACTCGAGCAGCAGGGCCGCCC
>CAZHMJ010000311.1:1295-5048 GCA_964533805.1 uncultured Anaerolineae bacterium
TTCGACCACCAGCACAGCCTCCACCCCATCCTCGATCAGCGCACTCAAGCGATCCTCGGGGAATGGCCACAGCGTGATCGGGCGGAACAGCCCCGCGGGCAGCCCGGCCTCGCGCGCCATCTTAACCGCGCTCTGAGCGACCCGACCCGAGGTGCCGTACCCCACAACCAGCAAACGAGCACCTTCCGTCTGATACTCAAACGAGCGCTGCTCGGCGGCCTTGATCGTCTTCAGCCGGTTCTGGATGCGCTGGTTGGCCGCCTCGTTCTCTTCCGCCGTCAGGTTGATCGACGTGATCACATTCTTCTCGCGACCCACCTTACCCGTCACGGCCCAGGCTGGCCGTTCGCGAATCGGGCGCATCGGCGGCATGATCGCCGGTTCCATCATCTGGCCGATCAGGCCATCCGCGACAAGCAGGACCAGGTGCCGGTATTGGTCGGCCAGATCGAAGGCGAGCATGGTGAGGTCGATCGCCTCCTGGACGGACGCAGGCGCAAGCACGATCGGACGATAATCGCCATGTCCGGCCGAGCGCGTGACCTGAAAATAGTCCCCCTGCGCGGGTTGGATGTTGCCCAGCCCAGGGCCGCCGCGCATCATATCCACCACCACCGCGGGGACATCCGATGCAGCAATGTATGAGAACCCTTCCTGCATCAGGCTCACCCCCGGGCTCGAAGACGACGTCATCGTCCGGGCCCCGGCACAGGCCGCGCCGTAGACCATGTTGATCGCCGCGACCTCGCTCTCGGCCTGCACGAAAACCCGGCCCAACGCTGGCATACGCGCCGCGAGATGTTCAAGTAGTTCCGTTTGCGGCGTGATCGGGTACCCGAAATAGGCTTCCAGGCCAGCCCGTACCGCCGCTTCGGCAATGGCAACATTGCCTTTCAGCAGTTCAGCAACTTCCTTGGTCACGCCTGTCTCCTCATGCAGTGGTCGCCTGAGCGGCTCTGGTCACAGGCACCTCACGATACACAGTGATGCAAACATCCGGGCAGATCACCGCGCAAATCGCGCAGCCGGTACACGCCTGCTCAGGATCGACCAGCACGGCAGGGGTATAACCCTTCTCGGTCACCCGGCCCGTATCCATATGGATCAGATGCTTGGGGCAGACCTGGTTGCACAGGCTACAGCCCTTGCAGCGCGCCTCGTTGATCACAATCGTGCCCGTCGCCATGACTGCTCCTCTCGCCAGCAAAACCCTGCCTCAAAAGACGATACGAAATCTCACATTTAGAGCATAGGTCATGCCCGGCGATTCAGTTAGTGGCATAACTCAGAATACGCCTCGCGTATTGTCACAAACACGCACAACATACCTTATGCATGTTACATAAACAGTATACATCCCTGGCCATGTCGTTTCAACAAACCGAGCCATATCCTAAAGAATAGTCGGTCAAAATAAGCTGTGGCTGAAGAATGTTCAGCATCCATTCGCCCACCTGGTCGATCTCAACTGGCCTGTCAGACGGCCCGCAATGAACCCGGCACGCTTCCAAACACCAAGCCCGCGATCGCTTGTTAACCGTCTGAAATGGCTACCAAGGTCCCCAGTGCCAAACGGGCAGACCTGCGTTACGATCCCCCTAACGTTTGGGGGTGTATCCCGTCTCTCCATTGACCGTCTGAAAAGAGAGGATTACCCTCATCTCAAGCCGATCTGTCGGGGAAGACTCCGGCAGGCTAATCTGGAATTCGCCGGAAGAAGGGACTTCAATGGCTGAAATTCTCGCGCATACGCTGTCTCCCGAAGCAACCGCCGCCCAATTGGGCAGCGACCTGACCCAGGGTATCTCGGAGCAAGAAGCCCGGCGTCGCCTGGCAGAACAGGGCCCGAACGAGCTTCGCGAAGACCCTCCGGCCACCCTCCTGGAAAGACTCTGGGATCAGTTCAACAATTTTGTCATCATCCTCCTGGTTGTTGCGGCGGTGATCTCCGCCATCGTGGGAGCCTATACCGGGGAGGGGTACACAGACGCCATCGCCATTGTCGCGATCGTGGCGCTGAATACCATTCTCGGGGTTGTGCAGGAAGGCCGGGCCGAAGCCGCGCTGCGCGCCCTGAAGAAGATGAGCGCCCCAGAAGCCACCGTCCTGCGCGACGGGAAAATCCACACCGTCCCCGGCCGTGAAGTGGTTGCAGGCGACGTGGTTGCATTGGACACAGGCAACTACGTGCCGGCCGACGTACGCCTCATCGACGGGTTCAATCTGACGATTGACGAGTCGCCACTGACCGGCGAATCGGTGCCGGTCAAAAAGACGCCTGAGACTACGATGGAAGCCGATGCCTCACTGGGTGACCGCCGCAACATGGCATTCATGGGCAGCATGGTCACTTACGGTCGCGGCCGCGGGCTGGTCATCGGCACCGGGATGCACACCGAAATCGGCAAGATTGCCGAGATGCTGCAAAGCCAGGAAGATCCGCCCACCCCGCTCCAGCAGCGCCTCGATCAGCTCGGCAAATGGCTGGGCTGGGCAACGCTCATCATCTGCGCGATCGTGTTTGCGGTGGGTGTGCTCAGGCTGATCAACGCCAACCCGATTGTCGATCTCGGCGCCTGGTTGAGCATGGCCAAACACCAGGAAGCGCTGATCGAGCTGTTTATGGTGGCGGTGAGTCTGGCCATCGCAGCCGTGCCGGAAGGACTGCCTGCGGTTGTGACCATCGCCCTGGCCCTGGGCATGCAGCGCATGATTGGCCGCCACGTCCTGATCCGCAAGCTGGCCGCGGTGGAAACCCTCGGCAGCGCCAACGTCATCTGCTCCGACAAGACGGGCACGCTGACCACCAATGAAATGACAGTTGTCCGGGTCTTTGTCGATGGCCAGTCGATCGACGTGACAGGTGAAGGGTACCGGCCGGAAGGCATCTTCGTCGCCCAGGGCCAGACTGTCAACGCCGCCAATCTGCCCACCTTGCAGGTGCTTGGCCGCGGCGCGTTGCTCTGCAATGACGCCCTTCTTCAGGAAGATGACCACGCGTGGCACATGGTCGGCGATCCGACTGAAGGCGCTCTGGTCACCCTGGCGGCCAAGGCCGGCCTTCAACAGCCCGTGGTGACTCAGGCATGGCCCCGCCTGGCGGAGATTCCATTCGACTCTGAACGCAAGCGGATGACCACGATTCACGGCTCCCCCAACGGCACAGGGCTTTACCATGTCTACACCAAGGGTGCGCCTGAACTGGTGCTGGAGCGCTGCACCCACTATCTGCACGCCGGGGAAGTCCTGCCCCTCACCCAAACCAAGCGCGAAGAAATCCTGCGCACCAATTCCAATCTGGCGGGCCAGGCGCTGCGCGTGCTGTCCGTGGCCTACCGCACCTTGGAGGAAGCGCCCACCGATCCACAACCCGACCAGGTCGAGCAGGATCTGATCTTCGTGGGCCTGACCGCCATGCGCGATCCGGCCCGCGCTGAAGTCAAGGGCGCGATCGCGGTCGCTCGCAGTGCGGGCCTGCGCACCGTGATGATCACCGGCGACTATCCAGATACTGCGGCTGCAATTGCACACGAATTGGGCCTGCTGGACAATAAAGCTGACATTCTGACCGGCGCCGATCTCAGCGAGCTTAGCGATGAGCAGTTGGAAAGCAAATCCGGCCGCATTTCGGTCTATGCCCGAGTCAACCCCGTCCACAAGATGCGAATCGTCGAAGCCCTGCAAAAACGCGGCAATATCGTCGCCATGACCGGGGATGGCGTCAACGATGCCCCGGCCCTGAAGCGCGCCCAT
>CAZHMJ010000312.1:0-5037 GCA_964533805.1 uncultured Anaerolineae bacterium
AGCCCGCGACCTGGCAGCGATAAAACTGCTGGCAGCGATAAAACTGCTGGCAGCGATAAAACTGCTGGCAGCGATAAAACTGCTGGCGGCGGTGAGACTGCCGGCGCGGGCGATCCAACGGCCGCCGCTTTCAGATCACGGTCAACCTGATTGCCGGATTATTTTTATGGAGACCATAAATCCACGACTCAGAACAGGAAGTCCTCCGGATTGAAAGGAAACTCGTAGCGGCGTCGCCTGCGACGACGGAGTCCATGTCCAGGCGACCCCAGCCCGGCACGCCCCCAACCACAGCACAGGGATGACGGCGCGGCCCGCCGCGCCGCTACGACCACGCTCATCCGTGACCTATGCTTTTTTGTTCAGTCGCTCGTACAGGGCCAGGGTTTCGTCGACCATCCGCGACGGGGTGAAGTGAGTCTCCAGGCGGGCGCGGCCGGCCGCGCCCATCGCGGCCCGCCGGGCGGGATCGCCCAGCAGCGCGGCCAGGGCTTCGGCCAGCCCGGCCACGTCGCGCGGCGGGACGAGCAGGCCGGTTTCGCCATCCACCACCACTTCGGGGATGGCGCTCACCGCGCTGCCCACGACCGGCACGCCCTGGGCCATCGCCTCCAGCAGCACCAACCCGAAGCCCTCCCACAGGCTGGGCATCAGGAAGAGGTCCAGCCCGGCGAAGATCGGGGCCGTCTCCGCCCGCCAGCCCAGGAAGTGCGTGCGCTCGGCCACGCCCAGCGCCGCGGCCTGGGCTTCCAGCGCGCCGCGCAGCGGGCCGTCGCCGGTCAGGACAAGGTGCGCTGCCGGGAAGCGCCCGGCGATCCGGGCGAAGGCCTCCAGCCCGTAGGGTAGGCCCTTCTGTTCCACCAGGCGGCAGACCGTGCCGGCCAGGAGCGTCTCGGCGGGCAGGCCGAGCGCGGCGCGCAGATCGGCCCGGCTGGTTTCGCGCCCGACCGGCGAGGCGGGGGGCAGACCGTAGTGGATCGTGACCAGGCGATCGGGCGGCGCGTCTTCCACGTCGACGGTGAAGCGGGCGACCGCCTCGGAGATGGCGATCCCGGCGTCGACCCGGCCCCACAGCCAGCGGTTGACCTGGCGGATGCCGGGCCGGACCCGGAAGGCGTCGTCGTTGTGGCGGCTGGTGATCACCACCGGGACGCCCGCCAGACGCGCCGCCGGGATGCCGTGCAGGTCGGCGTGGAGCAGGTGGGTATGGGCCACGTCCGGGCGGAAGGCGCGCAGCCGCCGGGTCAGGCGGACGAGCAGGGTCGGGTCGAAATCGGCGTAAATGGGCACGCGTTCGGTGGGGATGCCGCGCACCTGGGCCGCGGCGACGACCTCCTCGGCCGGGCGGCCCGGCTCCACGAGCAGCAGCAGCCGGGTCTCATGGCCGCGCGCTTGCAGGCCGCTCAGCAGGGTCAGCAGGTGGTTTTCCGCCCCGGACAGGCCGGTGACTTTGATCAGGTGAATCAGGCGCACGATGCTGGGCTTACTCCCGGTGATAATCCCGCGCAAAGCGGTTATACTACCCCAATCAAACGGCGGCGGCGACTGGGGCGAGCGAGACGAAGGCTCCGGTTGAGCACGGTTCATTTTTGGAGAAACCGCTTGTTCGCCGTGTAAATCCGTGTCATCCGTGAAATCAGTGTTGAATTGAATCGTCGTTCGCTACGACAAGACCTTGAACTCAACCCGCCGCGTATACTGGAGCGGAGCCTGAAACCAAAACCATGACCAACCCTCGTTACTTGCTGGACAGCTACGGCATCACGCCCAAGAAGAGCCTGGGCCAGAACTTCCTGCACGACCCCAACGCGCTCGACAAGATCGTGCGGGCGGCCAACCTCAAGCCGGAGGACATCGTGCTGGAGATCGGGCCGGGCACCGGGGCGCTGACCGAGTGGCTGGCCGGGATCGCCCGGCGTGTGATCGCGGTCGAGCTGGATGACCGCCTGATCCCGCTGCTGGAGCACCGCTTTCGCGACCGCGAGAACGTCCGGCTGGTCCATGCCGACATTCTGGAGGTCGACCTCGACCTGCACATCGGGCCGGACGAGGACTACTGTGTCATCGCCAACCTGCCGTACTACATCACCAGCGCCATCCTGCGCCACCTGCTGGAGCGCGCTCACCGGCCTAACCGGCTGGTGGTCATGGTCCAGGAGGAGGTCGCCGACCGGATCGTGGCCGCGCCGGGCGACATGAGCCTGCTGGCCGTCTCCGTGCAGTACTACGGCAAGCCGCAGGTCGTCACCCGGCTGTCGCCCGCGGTCTTCTGGCCGCGCCCGGAGGTCGTCTCTGCCCTGGTGCGGATCGATACCTATGGCGCGGACCGGCCGGTCCCGGTGCCGGACGAGGCGACGTTCTTCCGGGTGGTGCGGGCCGGGTTCAGCCAGAAGCGCAAGCAGCTTCGCAATGCCCTGGCGGGGGGGTTGGGGATCGAGAAGGAGCAGGCCGACTCCCTGCTGACCGTGGCCGGACTCGACCCGCACCGCCGGGCGGAGACGCTCACCCTGGCGGAATGGGCCTCGCTGACCGGCGCGGTCTGGGAGAACGCGCGCGCTGTGCTGGAAGGGGGCGGCGGGGTGGAGGAAGGCGACTCGAACGGGGCATCGGATGGCGACGGGTAACTCGCTCCGAGATGGGGTGGGCGGGTCGCGCAACTCCGACCCGACCGGCGCGTATTACACCCTAGAACCACCCCCGTGGAATTGGGGCTGCATTGCCTGCAACCCTGGTTGTACAATGAGAATGGGTTGGAGTCGGCCCGGAGCCTTGACCAGGCTTGCCTGGACCAGGCCGGGCGAGACCTCGTGATGAGATGCTAATTTGCAGAACGGATAGAGTTTCATGCGCAAAAGCCGCCGCGCCACAATCATCTGGCTCTTTATGATCGCCTTGCTGCTCGGCGTGGTTTTGATCTCCGGCGCGGTGAGCGCCCAGGTGCAGCTTTTGATGGTGGTCGGATATGCCCTGATGGCCCTGCTCGCCCTGGGATTCTTCACGTCGCCGGAGGTTCGCAGCCGCCTGCCGGAGGTGCCGCGCCGCCAGGCTAGCGCCGCCGGCGCGCCAGCCCGTCGCAACCGGGTGGAGGTCAGCAGCGCGGCCAGGCGTGCCCAGGAACGGGCCGGGGGCCTGCCCGGCTACAGCAGCCAGTTTCAACTGGTCGACGTGGGCCTGATCGCCAGCGAGGTCGGCCCGGACGGCATGCGCCTGCGCCGCAGCGATTTCACGCTGGACGACCAGGGCCTCCAGCCCTATCTGGTCCTGCACGCCGATTCCTCGTGGGCCAACGAGCGGATCACGGTCCGTTTCGAGATTCTGGATCATTCCGGCGAGATCTGCTTCGCGCGGGACGAGGAAGTCTACCTGCGGCCGGGGGCCAACACCGTCCTGTCCGGGTACCGGCTGCCGCTACGCGGCGAGTCGGACGGGCGGCCGGGCCTGTGGGAAATGCGGGCCCTGGTCAATGGCGAGCCGATCGGGCTGCACACCTTCAGCATGGGGCCATCCCTGCTGGAGCGCCAGCGCCTGATCGCGGAGGAGACGGAAGCCATCCGCCGCCGCCAGCGCCGTTTGCAGGAGACGCTGCCGGAGGCCGAGGACGACTCGCCAATTTCATTGGAAGAGCTGCTGCGCGGGCAGCAGTAGGACTCGTCATGGTCGTACAGGTAAGCATGGGTAGGCGAGGTAAGGGAAGATGAGCCGTCGTCGTTCGAGCGAGGATCAGCGGGGTCGCTCCGCGCTGGCCCTGGTATTGATTGTCCTGGGGGTGCTGGCCCTGTTCGGCGAGAATTTCATGGGCCTCCTGATGCTGTTGGGCGGGCTGCTGTTCCTGGGGGCGCTGATCAACCAGGGAGACTGGACCACCTGGCCGCGCCAGATTCAGGAGCAACTCTCCCTCTGGTTCGATCAGACCCAGGCCGAGGACCGGCCGGAGCGGCGCGTGAGCAGCTCGGAGCGCGCCCGCGCCCGGATCGCGGAGCGCCAGCGCGCCGGCCAGGACCCCTTCGCGCCGGCTGCGCCCGCCACCCGGCGGAGCAGCGCCGCCACGCCCGGCGGCCGTGACACCGGCCAGATGCACCGGCTGGCCGTCCAGGCGGTGCAGCGGGCAGGCCTCGACCCACGCGATCTGGCCGTGACGCCGGTCGACCTGGGCGTGCTGGTCTATGGCGAAGAGGATGTGCCGACCCTGTACCGCGAGTCGAAGCTGCCCCCCGACGCCGAGTATGTGCGGCCGTTTGTCGTGCTGCGCTCGCCGCGCCGGGCGCGGGGCAAGATCCGCTTCGAGCTGGTCGACGGGCAGGGCACGCGCCGCTTCATCGACGAGACCCCCTGGGAACTGAAGGCCGGCGAGACGTTCGTCTACCCCTCGACCTGGCTGCCGGCCCACAAGATTGAGAACTTCGACGGCGATTGGAAGCTGCGCGTGTTCGCGGCGGGGACTCTGCTGGCCGTGCACGAGCTGACCTGGCGCGACCCCGGTGGTGGCGAGTTCCGCCGTTACCTGAACGGCGACGGCGAGATCAGCGACGACCTGGTGCAGGAACTCCGCCAGGTGCGGATGGACAAGCTATCGCTGGATGACTTGCTGGAAGATCAGGATGGGGTGATCGAGTTCGACCCGGAGGTGGAGGCCGCCGCCAGACGCAACGAGCGCCTCAACCGCCAGAACACGCGCCGCCGGTAAAGGCAGCGAACCGCAAAGCGCGTCATGCCGCTGGCAGCGGCGAAGTGGCAAGCGTCCAAGCGTCAGGCGAAAAACAGGTGCGGCTCCTGCTGTGGATGCTGCTCTCAATGGGCACACCAAAGGGATGAGGATCAGGCCTGTTGACACGCCGCCTGATCGTTTTTGTCTTTGGCTGACGGCTGTTTTCCGAAAGCGCGTTGCGGTTCGGTAGGACTACAGAATAACGTGGTTACGAGTCTGGCAACGGCGGCGGTTGGATCACCCGCGCCAGCAGTCTCATCGCTGCCAGCAGTCTCACCGCTGCCAGCAGTCTCATCGCTGCCAGGTCGCGGGCTACGAACACGAAGTCCACT
>CAZHMJ010000313.1:0-5016 GCA_964533805.1 uncultured Anaerolineae bacterium
TCCAGCAGCTGGCGGTTGAAAGTTTTGGTGAAAAACACCAGCCCCGCCCCGGCGGCGGTCAACCCCCAGGTGAACAGGGTGGCGAAGAGCGCCTGGAGGGCGGGGTTGAAACTGGAAATCGCTTCGATCATGGGTTTATCCCCTGTTCGAGTCAAAGTTTGGTTAGCCTAAATTATGCAATGGCGCGTTCGGTTTGGCAAGAGGGAAGGCAAGGCAATGTTGAATTTTGAATGCTGAATTCTGAATTGAAAAGCAGGCGGCTGTGGTCCCTTCGTTGAACGATCCATCATACGTGGACACAGGCGCGCGGGACAGAAGCGCGATGCCGGGCGGTCGCGTTTGGTCGCGGTGGGCAGCGGGTGGGGGAGTCTACTCCGATCCAGTCTTATCAATTCAAAATTAAACATTCAGAATTCAACATTTGCTTTTGCCTTGCCGCGCGGGGCCACCTATACTTTGCGGCAGACGATCCGCAGCGAAGGATGGGTGGAACATGCCGAATCTGGAACATGCGCTCCGCGACTACGATCCGGTCATGCTGGCGGTGATCGCCGCCCGCTGGGATATCGACCTCGAATCGCACAGCGTGACCGACATCCGGGGCGCGCTGCTTCAGGTGATGCTCGATCCCGGCGCGGCGGCGGCCGTCTGGGACCGGCTGGATGACGAGCAGCGCGGCGCGATGCAAATTCTGCTTGGCGCGCGCGGGACGATGGCCGCGCCCAAGTTCTACCGGCTGTACGGCGAAATCCGCGAGATGGGCCCCGGCCGCCTGGAGCGCGAGAAACCCTACCTCGACCCGGCCAGCGTGGCCGAGGCGCTCTACTATCGCGGCCTGATCGCGCGCGGCTTCGACGAGGCCGCCGCCGGCCCGCAGGCGGTGATCTACGTCCCCTCCGACCTGGCGCGCGCCCTGCCGGCCCATCGCACCGGCTTCGACCTCAGCCAGGTGGACGAGGATGAACTGCTCCCGGAGGAGGAAGACGACGACGAGCCGCTGCCGGAAGGCTGGGCTTCCCCGGCCGACCAGCCGGAGGAAATCTGGGCGGCGGATACGAGCCTGGTCGACGATCTGGCGACCGTGCTGGCCTACCTCCAGGTGGCGGCGGTCGAAGCCCGCCCGGACGGTCTGCTGCCGCCGAGCCACCTCGATACGCTGCGCCACTTTCTGCTCAAGCCGGAAGACGATCGGTTGGCCTTCCTGCTCGGCCTGGCCCGCGCCCTGGGCCTGCTCGCCCCACGGGATGGGTTGCTCAAGCCGGTCAGCCATACCGCCCGGCGCTGGCTGGAAGCGCCGCGCAGCGAGCAGGTGCGCCTGCTGGCGGCGGGCTGGCGCGAAACGCCCGACTTCAACGAGCTGTTTTACACGCCGGGCCTGGTCGTGGAGACGGCGGGCAACGATCCGCGCCTGGGCCGGGCCATGATCCTGAATTACCTGGCCGATCTGCCGCCCGACTCGTGGTGGATCGTGGCCGGGGTGGTGGGCGAAATCCGCGAGATCGACGCCGATTTCCAGCGCCCCGGCGGCGACTACGAAAGCTGGTACATCCGCCGGGCCGAGGGCGGCGACTACCTGCTCGGCTTCGAAAGCTGGGACGGGGTGGAAGGCGCGCAGCTTCGCTACACCCTGACCGGGCCGCTCCACTGGCTGGGGCTGGCCGACCTGGGGCGTTACGCCGGGGGATTGCTCGGCCGCCTGAACGCCTACGGGCGCGCCCTGGCCGCCGACAAGGGCTGGCCCGCCCGGCCCGACGAGGCGGAAGCGCTGCGTCTTCAGGACAACGGCACGGCCGAAGTCTCGCGCCGCTTCAGCCGCTACGACCGCTTCCAACTGGCCCGCTTCACGGAGTGGCTCAGCGGCTCGGCGGATGGCTACCGCTACCGTTTTTCACCGCGCGGGCTGCGCCGGGCCTCGGCCCAGGGCATCAAGGAGCCGCACATCCGGGCCTTTTTGACCCGCACGATTGGCGTGGACAAACTGCCCGAAGGGGTGGAGGCTATGCTGACCCGCTGGTCGCAGACCGCCGAGGCCGACGCGACGATCGAGCACCTGACCGTGCTGCGCACGCGCTCCGCCCAGGCCCTGGACGCCGTGCTCGACGAGCCGGCGGTGCGGCGTTACCTGGGCGCGCGCCTGGGGCCGGAAGCGGTGATCGTCCGCCCCGGCCAGGGGCCGGCCCTGCAAGACGCCCTGGCCGAGCACGGCCTGCTGGCCGACCTGGTCGACTCCGGGGCCGACGCGCCGGGGTAGACAGAGGCGAGAGGCAAGAAAAGACGGCGTCGATGCGGCAAGCGCCAAAGCGTCCGCCTTGTAGGGACGGGGCACTGACCCGTCCGGAGCCCACGCAGTCAGAAGCCGCGCCGAAGCCAGAGAAGAAGCGTCAAAGCGAAAACAGAACAGCGGGCGCGCACCTGTGCTGCGCGCCCGCTTCGCTTTGACTGTCTACTGAAAACTGTCAACTATCAACTGTCGACTCGCTCCTACCGCACCACGTTGATCACACAGCTCATCGTGTTGGTCTGCCCGGCCTGGCCGCCGCCGGAAACATCATTCCAGCTATCAATCAGGGTCTGGTTGAGGGTGAGCGTGTGCTCGCCCGGCGACAGGGGGATGGCCGGGTAGTAGTAGCTCCAGCCATACGGGCAGATCGGCGCGTGGACTTCCGGCCCGCGCTTTTGCAGGACGCTCATGTCCAGCGCCGCGCCGTCCACGTATAGCTGGAAAGCGGCCGGATTGGAATGGGCGTTGGCGCTTTCGGCGGTGTCGAAACAGCCCACGCCCCAGCCGAAACTGACCGGGTTGACGATGCCTTCCTCGCTGTAGGTGCAGGCCATCAGGTGCCACATCAGGCCGACTTGGGTGCCCCGGCCGCCGCCAGACGGGGCCGGAGCCGGCGCGGGCGGCTGGGGTGTCGGCACTGGGCCGAGCGCCGCGCAGGCCCCCGCCGTGCGCACCAGGTCGCCGCGCAGCCAGGTCCCGCCCGCCGTCTGGTACCAGCGGTAGCCATCCGCGCCGTCGGCGTAACCCGCCAGTTGGACGGACTCCAGCGCGGTGAGCTGGCCTTGCAGCGGGTAATTCGTGCCGGGGCCGCCGCGCTGGTTGATGGTCGAGCCGGGGGCGGCGCGGCACGGATCGGCGGGGCCAACCCCGGCCAGGGGATCGGCCGGGCCAGACGGCGGGACGGTCTGTGGCGCGATCGAAGCCTGGGCCAGCGGGACGCCGCACAGGGTTTGCGGCCGTCCGAGCAGGGTCATGGCGTTGGCGCATGAAGCCTGCACGGCCGGGGCGATCGCCTCCAGCGGCGGCTCGACCGCGACCGAGTTTTCGTCGACGCGGCCCTCGGCGTTGAGCGTGACCGCGTAGACCGGCAGCGCGGCCGCGTTCGACCAATCCGGCTGCTCGAAGGCGATCCGCTGGTCGTTGAACAGCACGTTGGCCGTGCCTTGCAGCAGGGTCACGACCATCACCGGGATTTGGCCGCCCGCGCCATCGGGGATCGTGGTCAGGCTGACGATGATCGTCGAGCCGATGGTCACTTCCAGGTCGTTGATGCGCAGCGCGACCTCGACGCCCGTCGGAGACTGGATGACCAGGGCATCCGGCGCTTCGGCGCAGGCCGGGGCGCTCAGGCCGCTGGTGAAGTAAAAGGCCTGCATTGGGATGACATCCGCGGCGGCCTGCGCCGGCGTGACGGCGTTTTCGAGTGTTGCGTCGCCCATCAGCAGGAAGGTCACCGCCTGGCCGGGCAGCGTGCCTTCCAGCGAGGCCTGGAGACTGAGCACGGCCACGCCCCAGACCTCGGTTGCCACGTCCAGCGGGGCGGTGGCGAGCGTGCGTAGGTCGAGCAGCGGGGCGCGATCCGCCGGGGCGCTGAACGGCACATTGGCGTTTTCGTCCCAGAATGTGGCCTCCACCTGGGCATGGCCGTAGCAGGCTTCGTCCCGGCCGAGCCGGTCGCATGCCTCGCGCACGGTTTGCAGGGCCAGCTCGACCAGGGCCGGGCAGGTCTCGGAGCCGCCCTGGGCAGCCGCAGGCTGGGCCGTGCCCGGCAGCAGGGTGGCAGCCAGCAGCAGGCAGGTTACAATGACGCTCGTTCGGTGATTCATGTCTCCTCCATCCTGGCAAGGGCGGCGTGATTGCTGGGCTGTGAACTGACGATAGTGACACGCCCGCGCGGCGTTCCTATTTCATTGTAAGCGAAACTGACCCTTTGTAAGGCACAATGTCCGCATTCCCCCCCCAATTGACCTCGACTTTCGCCCATGCCTTCCCCCACGCTCGCCCGGCGATAATCACCTGCGGCCCCGGCGGGTCGGTCTGGGTCGCGGCCGCGACCAACGGCAGCCCGATCGTGACCCTGGTCGTGCCGGAACTGGACGCGCACCTGGCCTTCCGCCTGAGCCAGCCGGGCCAGGCCGCCTGCCGCCACGACGTGATCGGGCTGCCGCTGCCGCCCTGGGGGTTGTACGTCGGCGCGATCGGCCTGGCCTGGGCGATGCGCGGGTACGCCGTGCCGGGCCTGGACGCGGTGATTCACACCGAGCATGGGGTGCGGGAGGGTTTCGTGTGGGAGACCGGGCTGGCTTTCGCCGCCGCGTGGCAGGACCTCGGCGGCTGGCCCCAGCCGGAGGGCGGGCTGCTCGGCCTGCTGATGCACCTGGGGCCGTATTTCCGGGAGGCCTGATGGCGCGCCCCTGAGTCCCTGCCCCGCAGGGGAGGGACTCAGGATCGCCAGGCAGCCCCACGTTTAGCCGCCGAGCATGATCGTCAGACTCTTGCTGACCTCCGAGCCATCGGGCAGGACCGCCGTCAGGGTATAGATCACGCTGGTGACCATCGGGCAGACTTCCTTAGAACCCTGGCCGGTCACCCCCTCGCCATCCAGGTACAGGGCGCTGATGCCGCCCGTATCCCAATGGAGATTGGTGCAGCCTGGGTAGGCCACCGAGTAACTATCCGCCCAGAAGTTGAGGTAATACCTTCCACCCGCGACGGTCACCGTCAGGCTGCGGGTG
>CAZHMJ010000314.1:0-4975 GCA_964533805.1 uncultured Anaerolineae bacterium
CCCTGGCTGTGAACTTTGCAACAGAGCAGCTGAAGCGGACTCAGATGTGCTGTCAAGGTTAATCCTGGGGGCCATCTGGCTTGAGATCGGCATGTTCGAGTCCGTGGATAATGGCGTTGGCCGCGTGATGCTCTTTTTGTCGAAGGACATAATCGATGACTGTTTCTAAGGATTTTTGCCCGAAAGAGAGAATGCCGTAACCTGCCTGCCACTGGAGTGAAGCATTCGGGTGTGTGTGGTTGATCGCGTGGCTGCTGTTGCCTTTGATCTCCCTGATCCAGTCGGCGAGGGCCAGACTGGGCGGAACCGACGCCACGATGTGAACATGGTCGGGCATCCCGTTCACGGCGTAGACGATAGCGCCCATTTCCTGGGCTTTGGCCGTGATGAGCCGGTACATGTCAGCCTCGATCTCATCCGAAAGAATGGGCTGCCGATCCTTGATGCCCCATGTCGCATGATAATAGAGCCGCCAGAATGGCATGGAACTTCCCCCAATCGGCTTTTCAGTCCACTTCCAGTGGACTTTGTATCCCTAGCCCGCGACTTGAGTCGCGGGCGATCGGACGGCCAACGCCTCCCGATTTCGGCATGCCTGTAACCGGGTTTATTGGTTAACCTTCATGAGTCCCCGCCCTGCCTGTTCCAATTCAAAATTAAGCATTCAAAATTCAACATTGCTTTTCCCTCGCCCATTCCTCGCGCAGCAGGGCATAGACCACCTCGTCCACCAGGACGCCGTCCAGGGCGCGGTGATGGGCGCGCAGCCGGGCTTCGGCCGTGAAGCCGAGCCGTTCGGCGATGCGCTGGCTGGGCGTATTGCGGTGGTCGAAGCGAATCTCCAGCCGGGCCAGCCCCAGTGTCTCGAAGCCGTAGTTGATGATACCGCGCGTTGCCTCCGTGGCGTAGCCCTGCCCGGCCCGGCCGGCCCGCACCCAGCAGCCGATCTCGAAGCGCGGCACCGACCAATCGCCGTAATGCAGCGAGATCATGCCCACCAGCCGGCCATCCGAAGCCGACCACAGCCCGAACCGGAACTGCTCCCGGCGCTGGAAGGCTGCCCATGCCTCGCGGCACAGTTTCTCGGCGTCGGCGGGGGCGATCACGTCCAGGCCGATCCGCACGAACGGGTAAAGCTGCACCCGCGATTCGGCCACGGCCTCGTACAGCGCCACGCCGTCGCCCGGCTGGATGGCGCGGGCCATCAGGCGCGGCGTCGCGAAGCCCAGCGGCAAATCGCGCAGGAGCGGATCGGGGACAAAGACCATCATGCAGCGCTGCGGCTCGCTTCCCACTCGGCCCGGGTGAGACTGTAGATCAGCATATCCATGAGCTGGCCCTGCACGTCGCGGTCGTAGTTCCGGAAGCGGGCTTCGAACTGGTAGCCGCACCGTTCGGCGACGGCCGCGCTGCGCGTGTTGCGCGCGTCGCAGCGAATCTCCACCCGTTCGGCCTGGAGCACCTGGAAAGCGATGCTCGTCTGCGCCCGGACAGCCTCGCTGATGTAGCCCTGGCCTTCCAGCGCGGTCCGGACCCAGTACCCGATCTCGAAACGCGGCACGCTCCAGTCCAGGCGCGGGTTGAAGCCGCTGCTGCCGACCAGCAGGCCGTCCGACTTGCGAAAGAGCAGCAGGTTGAGGCTCGTGCGCTCGTGGAAGCCGATCCGGGAGCGCCGCGCGAACCTCTCGTAGTTGTCCAGAACCGGCTCCGCCTGGGCGAAGGGGAACCAGGGGCGCAGCCGGTCGATCGATTCGGCCACGGCCTCCAGGATGGCCGGGCCGTCGCCCGCGCGCGGCACGCGCAGGATCAGCCGGGCCGACTCGAACTGGTCGGGGAGATCGAGCAGGAGGGGAGTGGCGATTCCGGTCATCGCGGCCCGCCCGTCTGGATGGCTGCCCATGTTGTCCGGAGCGCTTCCCATTCCGCCGGGAGCAGGCTGAAGATCAGGTCATCGACCAGCGCGCCCTCGGTATTGCGCGAGAAATTGCGCAGGCGGCCTTCCAGCGTGTACCCGCAGCGCCTCGCGACGGCCGCGCTGCGCGTGTTGGCCGCTTCACAGCGGATCTCGACCCGTCCGGCGTGGAGCGTGCCGAAGGCGAAAGTCGTCAGGGCACGCACCGTCTCCGAAACGTAGCCCTGACCCTCGGCTTCCGGCCGGACCCAGTAGCCGATCTCGAAGCGCGGCACGTCCCAGTTGACGCGGTGCAGGCCGCTGCCGCCCAGCCACAGGCCGTCGGCCTTGCGGATGATCATCATCCACAAGTCCTCGCGGGTGAGCCAGCGCGCCGCGCCCTGGCGGACGACCGTTTCGCTCTCCTCCACGGTCGGCGCGTGCTGGGCCCAGGGCATCCAGGGGCGCAGGTGCTCCAGCGAGGCGCAGACCGCCTCGTTGAGGGCGGGGCCGTCACCGGGGCGCGGGGCGCGGATGATCAGGCGCTCGGTTTCGATCCGGTCGGGGATATCGAGCAGGATGGGATTGGATGTATCAGGCATCGGGTTATTCTCCGGCAAGGCGGCGCGACAGCAGGCCACAATCATAGCGCGGCCGGGCGCGTTTGAAAGCACCAGAGTTGAGGGTGTCAGGGCAATCGCATCAAAAACAGGATGAACCGCCAAAACGCCATGAACGCCAGGAAAAACGTAGAGAAAAGCAACAATCAGAAAAACCCGCGCCGCCGAAACTGCGAATCATAAGCCGGTGAACTTGTTTGCTCTCTGCGTCCTCTGCGTTCTCCGCGGTGAGATGTCTTTCCCGTTTGATGCGATGGCCCTGCGAGGGTGTCCCGCCCGACCGCCCGCCTCAGGCCACGCCGTTCGACTCGGCGCGGGCCGCGTCGATCCAGCCCTGCAGGGTCTTGCGGTCGGGGTCGCTGACCGTGATGTTCCGGTCGAGCATGGCCTGCGCCTGGTCCAGGCACTGGCGCGCCTCGGCGTCGCGCCCCAGGCCACGCAGGGCGCGGCCTCTTTGCACGAGCAGGTTCTCGCTGAAAACCCCGCCGGTCAGCCCGCTGGTCGCGTAGACCGCCGCCGCGGCCTCGATGTGCTGCAGGGCGGATTCCCATTCGCCCAGCTTGAGGTGGGCCACGGCCAGGTTGCACAGGACCATGGCCTCGAAACCGCGCGGGTCGTTCAGCCCGAACAGGCGATCCAGCCGGCCGCGCCGACGGATCATACCCCGGTACAGGTTCACGGCCTGCTGGAACGTGTCCAGCGCGGCCCGGGGGTCCAGTTCCGTCTGGGCCAGCCCAATGCCGTTCAGGGCATGCCCTTCATGGCTGGTGTTGCCGGTCTGGGCGGCCAGGGCGCGCGCCCGTTCCAGATGGGGGATCGCCTCCGCCCAGCGCCCCAGGTTGTGGAGCATCATGCCGGCAGTGTAACGGCCGGTCAGCTCCTGGGCCGGAGCGATTTTGGGCGCGTCGAGGGCGGCCAGGGCTGTTTGCAGACGAGCCTCGATCGCTTCGGGCGACTCGCGCCGCGCGGCGGCCTGCCTGGTCCGGCGCGCGCCCCACCCGGCGGAGAGCGTGGCCACCAGGGCAAGGGCCAGGACGAGCAGCGCCCGTTCCGGGAAAAGCCGCGCGTCCACCAGCCACAGTCCCACCAGCAGGGCGATCCACACCCCGACCAGGGCGACGGCCCAGCCCTGCACAAAACGCTTGCGTCAGGGCCACTGCCAGACCAGGATCGCCTGCCACAGGCTGATCTCCAACGCGGCGATGATGAAGATCAGGAGCGCCCAGTTCTCACGCCAGTAGGATGGGTTGGTTAGAAACGCGCCGACCAAGGGGCCTACCGCCAGCCCCAGGGCGATCTTCATGAGCAGGCGTTGCGTGTTCGAGCCTTGCATCGTGTGTGCCTCCTCGCGCGGACGCCCGGCTAGCGGCCCACCGCCGGCGCTGCCAGCCCCAGTTTCTCCCGGTAGTGTTTGGCGATGCGGCCGCGGATGAAATCGACTTCCCCCGGAAGGATGAAGTGCCGCCTGTCCAGCAGGGCTTCGGCGTCGCGCGCCCAGCGCAGCGCTTCCGCTTCCTGGTCCAGCTTATGGTGCAGCTCGCTCATGTTGAGAAAGACGGTCACCCGCAGACGCGGTGTCTCGATCCGGGCTTTGTCCAGGAGGTCCAGCGCCGCCTGAAAGTGCGGGCGGGCTTTGGTCAACTGGTTGAGCTTGAGGTAGCCCGATCCCTGGTTGTTGAGCAGCACGGCCGAATGCAACTGGAAGTCGGGCCAGCCGAGGGCCCGGTACAGCCAGTCCCAGCGGCGCATGTGGGGTTCGAGGGTGGCGACGGCCTCGTCGTAGCAGGCGATGGCCTCCTCCGGGTCCTCCTCGATCCAGGTGTTGCCCAGGTAACTGAGGATGCGGACCTGCATGTCGACATTGCCCATCTGACCGGCGAGCTGGAGGGCTTCTTCGAAAACCGCGCGCGCCTCCTCCATCCGCTCCAGTTTGGTGTAGCTCGCCCCCAGGGCGAAGAGCGTGTAAGCCAGGTTCCGTTTGGTCTGAAGGCGCGAGCGCATCTTTTCGACCGCCCGGCGCTGTCTTTGCAGCAGCCTGTCCTGATCCTCGTCGGCCAGCGCCGCGAACTGGACGCGGACCGCCATGCGGTGGCTATACAGGCTCCACGCCAGCGCGGCCAGCGGCAGGAGACCGGTCAGCAGGGTCAGACCGGCCATGGGCGGATCGATCAGGGCGTTGAACGCGACGCCCAGCCCCCACGCCACGCCGATCGGGACGCTGCGCACCAGGACGAAGCGCAGCCGATCCTGCCACTGGGTGAGGATGTAGGTCCACACCCAGGCCAGCCCCAGCGCGCCCAGCAAGACCACGCCGGAGGACAGCGCGGGCAGGCCGCGCTCGAACAGGTTGACCAGCAGCCAGGCCGGGATGCTGAGGCCGATCAGGATCGCGCTCGGCCAGGACCAGCGTTTGCCTTGCAGCATATCCAGGATGAGGATGAACACGAACAGGACCGGCAGCAGC
>CAZHMJ010000315.1:0-4950 GCA_964533805.1 uncultured Anaerolineae bacterium
CATGAAGGTATCACGGCCCAGCGCCCGGCTATCCGGGGCCAACTGCATCACCGACGGCACAGGGAAGGCCGCGATCTCGGCGTCGCATTCCGGGCTGGAGGGGGTTTGGGCGGAGAGAGCCGCACACGACCCGGCCGCGGCCGCCGGATGGGCGGCGGCGATCAGGCCCGCCAGAAAGGATACCAGGATAACCAGCCGTCCGATTTTCGGGGTCATGGATGAAGCTCCTTTGTTCGATCATGGTGATTAGTCCGTACTGACTACCACCATATCATGCCCCGCCGGGCAGGAATGGACGCGCCGTGAGCGCCTGACCTACGCCCAACCTACGCCGCGAGATTGAGACTTTCCGACGCGGCCCGATCAGGTTAGGTGTACGTTCGACATGTTTCAATTCAACACGGATTGGACGGATGGCACGGATGAGCACGATTTCTCGGAACAGACTATCTGTGAAAATCCGTCGAACCTGTGTCATCCGTTGTAAGTGACCGAAATCAATCGCATGAATTCATCGTCGCCGGGGTCTCGGATGAAAATCCACGACCGCGCGACACCCGAGCGATCCATGCAATCATCTTCGATGAGTCACTGTGTTGACTTGAAAAGGCATCGATCGGCCCATCGCAAACCCTACGTTAGCTCAAACAAAAAGGACCGCTGACGGCCCTCCTGTCGTTTTCAAACAGCTTCCTCCATCGGGATGGGTTCGCGCAGTCCGACCAGCGCCTCACTGACCTCCCATAGATAACGCGCGGCCGCTTCGTCATACGACGCGGGAGAAGAGCGCACCGCTCGACATCGAGCGAAATACTGACCGCTGACACCCTCGACTTCTGGCGACGAGGCCAGGTAGATCGACGTCCGTGCGCCTTTCTCCGGGCTGATCGCGAACAGACGGCTGGCCACGGCCATCCCCACGCCCGTCATGTCGCCGTTGTTCTTACCGAAGTTGCTGGCCACGAAGCCCGGATGGAGCGCATTGGCGGTCACACCCGTCCCGGCCAGACGGCGGGCCAGTTCGTAGGTAAACAGGACATTCATCAACTTGGAACGGCTGTAAGCCCGGAAGCCGCGGTACTTCCTGTGATTCCGCAAATCGTCGAAGTCGAGCCGCGCCGACCGGTGCGCGTCGGAGGAGACCGTCACGATCCGGGCCGGAGCGCTGGCCTGGAGCACATCCAGCAGCCGGTAGGTCAGCAGGAAAGGGCTGAGATGGTTGAGGACCAGCGTCATTTCGAAGCCCTCCGCCGATTCCTGCCGGGTCGTGAAATAGGCCCCGGCGTTATTGACCAGCACATCCAGCCGGTCGTGGCGGCGTTTGAATTCGTCCGCCAAGCGGCACACCTCCGTCAGGACAGACAGGTCCGCTACCAGAAACTCGACACTCGGATTACCCGTCGCCCGCCAGATGGCATCGACGGTCGCCTCCACCTTGACCTGGCTCCGTCCGACCAGCACGACCGTCGCCCCCAGCCGGGCCAGTTCCAGCGCCGTGGCCCGGCCGATCCCGCTGGTCGCACCCGTGATCAGCATGACTTTATCCTGCAAATCACCCTTCATCCCAGTACTCCTGAAACCATAACCACCTAAAACCGGCCATTCATCGTACCCGCATACCCGGTCAGTTCGGCATAACCATAACCGGTCACATCTCCTTCGATCCGCACCGCGCCTTCCCAGTAGGCGATTCCCTCGCGCAATTCCTGGTCGCTCACCAGGGGCGTCAGAGTGAACGTCAGTGGCACGGTCTCACCCAGGTCGAGCCGGACGCGCCAGCCGGCGGGATAGGTCGCCCCAGTGTGCGGGCTGGTCCAGGTCGCGGTCACGTCGAGCGTGAAGTCCTGGGCTTCGATCTTGCGCGTGCTGCCGTCAGGCAGCACCAGCAGCCCGCCGAAGACCGGATCGAAGCCGCCTCCGACCAGCCGGATGCGGCCCAGCATCAGTTCCCGATTGTCATCGAAGTGCAGGCCGAACCAATCCCAGCCCAGCGCGTCGTCCCCCAGGGCGCTGGTGCTAAATTCGTGATCCTTCCAGGTCACGCCGCTGACGATGTATGTCTGACCATCAAGCGTGACCGTCCCCGTGGTGAGCAGACGCGACAGCGAATAATAGTAGCTGGCGTTGCCCGGCTCGGCGCTCTTGGGGCTGAGACCGCCCTCGCCCTGCAAGGCCGGCGGCTTGACCTGTTCCAGCATCAGGTCGACCGCCACATCCGCCTCGCGCGCCGTGATGCGCGTCGAGCGCGCATCCGCATCGAGCGCGATCACCTGCCAGTCTTCCAGCCACACGCGATACACGGGATCGGTCACGGCCCCGGCCAGGTCCGCCCCACCCCGGCTGAAACGCTGATGCTGGTAGAAGCGCGCCCCGGTCACATCCGTCACGGTGAAGTGGGCCATGTAAACCTGGTTGGTGCGCCAGTTCGAGTCCGACTCGACCGGCTCCGGCGCGATCGCGCGCCGGAAGATCGTGAACTGGAATCCAAACCGCCGTCCCGCTTCGTCGGCTAGATTGCCGGTGTAGTACCACCATTCGGTCTGGTAATCCGGGTGCGGGCCAAAATCCGCCGGGAACCGCCACGCATACGGCTCGACAGCGCGGGCATAGCCGCCGATATCCCGTGGCGCGGCCAGCAGATCGGCGCTGGCGCTCACATCGCCCGGGCGGCCATCGATCAGGCTCCAGCCAATCACAATCAGCGCCAGCACCACCACACACGAAAGCGCAAGTTTCCACATTCAGTCCGCCGGTCTTGTCACTCTTCACCACATGCCTCAAAGATAACATACCGGGTAGAGCCGGTATGTGAGAAATGGATGTGAAATTGGAGAGAGGAAATTCAGACCAGGAGCTAGAACAGCGCTTTGAGCCGATCGCGCCAGGTCGGCCCATACAGGAGGTGAATCAGTCGGTTGAACAGCGAGCGTTTGACAGGGGTATAGGGATACCAGAATGGTTCGTGCAGGAAGCCAAAGCGATCGGCGTTGATCGTCTGGCTGTACGTCATCTCCAACAGCCCTTCCGGGCCATGCGACCGGCCGTATCCGCTGGCTTTGATTCCCCCCCAGGGGGTCGAGGTCAGCGCCGTGGCTTCCAGGTGGCCGTTGATCGCCACGTTGCCCACCTTCAGACACGGCGTCAGACGGAGGGCAGCGCGCTCGTCGCGGGTCCAGAGGCTGGCGATCAACCCGAAGTCGGTGGCGTTGTTGAGCGCGACGGCTTCATCCAGCGTGTCGAACGGCATCACAACCACGACCGGGCCAAACGTCTCCTCCTGGCAAATGCGCATCCCCGGCCTGACATCGACCAGGATCGTCGGCGCGTAGTAACGCCCACTGTCATGATTGAGCCGGTGGCCGCCAATCACCGCCCGCGCGCCGTGGTCCAGCGCGTCCCGTACCTGAGAATCGATGATCTCGATCTGGGCCGACGTCGTAACCGCCGCCAGTTCGCGGCGCGGCGTGCCGTCCCCATTCATCACCTGCCGCTCGATCACAGCCCGCATGGCCGCGACGAAACGATCGGCGATCCGCCGATCGACCAGCACCCGCTCGACCGATCCGCAGGTCTGGCCCGCGTTGAACATCGCGCTCCACACCACGCTGGTCGCCGCGCGCGGGATGTCCGCGTCGGCGAAAACGATCGCCGCATCCTTGCCGCCCAGTTCCAGCGTCACCGGGATAAGCTTCTCGGCCGCCGCCTGGGCGATCCGCTTGCCGGTCGGGACGCTGCCGGTGAAGAAAATCCGATCCGGCCCGGCTTCGACCAGGGCCGCGCCGGTCGCGCCATAGCCATGCAGGATGTGAAAGACCTCCGGCGGGAAACCCGCGTCAACCACCGCCGCCGCCAGCACCTCACCGATCTGGGTGGCGTACTCGGACGGCTTGTAGAGCACGCTGTTGCCTGCCAGCAGAGCCGTGATAATCGGAATCGTCGACAGATACAGGGGGTAATTCCATGGGGCGATGACCAGCACGACCCCAAAGGGTCGGCGTGCGACCCATACCTTGCGGTGGGGCAGCAGCCGCTCATTGACTTGTTCTGGAGTCAGAATAGAGACCGCATGGCGCAGGTAGAAATCGATCTGCTCGATCGCCGCCAGAAACTCGATCTGGGCATCCTCATGAACCTTGCCCTGCTCGGCGATCAGTGTGCTCATGATCCGCTCGCGCTGGCGATACAGTGCGTCCCGCAACGCTCTCCCAAACAGCAGGCGCTGCTCGATCGGCAATCTGGCCCAGGCCACCTGGCCCAGCCGTGCCTCGTCCATCGCCTGGCTGATCTGCTGCGCTGTCGCGATCCTGACCTGGCCGAGCACCGCACCATTGACCGGCGATCGGGACACAATTGTCTGGGGGAATGCCTGCGTCACCTTCTGCCCGTTCTGGCGAGCCTGGGCCCCTGGAATCTCGGACACGCGCCCACTCCATTCAACCTGAGACTTCCATCATAAATCGCCGCTGTTGTAACACACGCCGTGCCGGCCAGCAAACCGGAAGGCGAATCTCAATCTCGCTCGCTCCGGTCGACCAGACTGGGCCGCTCAGGCAGCGTCGAGCCGGGCAATGGGCCGATGCCAAGCTGCTTATGCTTGCGCGCCCTGGCGGTAATGGCCTTGTTGAAGTGGGTCCGCCAGCGCTTGGCGGAATTGCGCCGGCTGTCGCCTTGCTCCTCCAGGATTTGAATCGCCATGTTCATCTCCAGGCGCGCCCGCTCCGGATCGCCAAGCTGGAAATAACACAGAGCGCGATAGTAGTACGGCTCCGGATGCAAATGGGCATGGTCACGCGCCAGTGTGAAGAGCCGTAGGGCCTCGTTGTATTCCTCGGCCGCATAGGCCAGCATCCCCAGGCAGTAATTGGCCACCCACTGCGCCGGATCGACATACAGCGCGTATTCGAAATCTTCGCGCGCGTAGTCTACATAATCGTCACGATTCGATTCCAG
>CAZHMJ010000316.1:0-4881 GCA_964533805.1 uncultured Anaerolineae bacterium
CGAGAAGATCATCATGGGCGAGCCGGGCCTGCCGGGGACCGTCCTGCGCCTGCCGATGGTGATCGGCCCGCACGACTACCAGCACCGCCTGTACCCGTTCATCAAGCCCATGCTGGACGGGCGGCCGCACCTCGTGATGCAGGCGGAGTACGCCCGCTGGCGCTCGACCTTCGGGTACGTGGAGAACATCGGGGCGGGAATCGCCCTGGCCTGCCTGGACGAGCGCGCGGCCGGGCACGTCTACAACGTGGGCGTGGCGGCCTTCTCCATGCTGGAGATGGGCCAGATGGTCAAGGCGGCCCTGGACTGGCCGGGCGAGTTCAAGCTGATCCCCGGCGAAGCGCTGCCCCCCGCCCTGCGGGTGGACGACATGAACCTCGAACAGCCGCTGGTCTGCTCGACTTCGCGCATCCGGGTAGAACTGGGCTACGGGGAGATCGTGCCCTTCGAGGAGGGCGTGCGGGCCACGGTCGCCTGGGAGCGCGACAACCCGCCCGATCCGCTGCCGGAGGGCCAGTTCGATTACGCCGCCCAGGACGCCGCCCTGGCCGCGTACGAAAGCGGGGGCTGAAATCGGGCCAGGAAGGGCGTAGAGCCACCCTCCAATTCAACACAGATATTACGGATTGAACGGATGGACACGGTTTTCATCTGAAAAAGCCGTGAAAATCCGTGTCATCTGTGCTATCTATGTTGAGTTGACACGGATCTAGCGGCCGCCGTCCAGCGGGGTGCGCGTCAGCGCGGCGCGGATCAGCGCCCGGTCGACGCGGAAGAAGCGGCTCAGCACCGCGTCCAGGTGCGGCCGGGCGAGGTCGGTGAAAAACAGCGGGGCTTCCCGCCCGGTGGTGCGCCGCACCAGCCCGCGCCGCTCGCTGAAGTACCACACCTGGTCGCCATCCACCCGGTGCAGGATCACTTCCCCCAGGAACAGCCCGTCCGGGCCGTGATCGCGCACCAGCCGTGCCCAGAACGCGGCCGGGTCGACTGCCGCCGGCTTCACCCGGAAGCAGAATCCGCCCCAACTCCCGCTGGCCCGGCGCACTTCCCACTGCCCTGTCGCCAATGGCTCCGCCGTATAGCGGTAGACGGGCGTCTCGACGGCGGTCGAGGTGGCCGGGTCGAGGCGCAGCGCGGCGGGGATGGGATAGCCCACGTCGGCCAGGTAGGACTCGCCGTCCAGGTCGACGATCAGGGCGCAGTGGGGATCGACGTGGCCGTCGTCCATGTCGCAGAAGACGATCCGCGCCGCGAAGCCCAGTTCCGCCAGCAGGGCTAACAACGCGCCATTGCTCTCGAAGCACGTCCCGCCCGTGCCGAAGCGCAGCGCGTCCGCGAAGAAGCGTTCCGGGCCGCGCGCGTAATCCTCCGGCGCGCCGGGCGACTGGTGGCGGGCGATGCGCGAGGCCGATTCCCAGGGGATGCGCGCGCTCCAGGCCAGCAGCACCCGGTTTAGCAGTGTGCGATCTGGCACGCGGTGATCGGGCGCGGTGAGTTCCAGGTGGGCGAGGATAGCATCGAGCGGCAGGGGCATGGCGATCTCCTTCCGGCGGCGAGAGGCTCACTTGTACCCCGGCCGGGGCGCTCCGCGCAAGCCCGCGCGGAAGAAGCGGCGAAGCGGCAAGCGTCCAGGCGAGAAACATGGACCGGCCGCCCCCGCGCTCTGGCTGTTGCTTGAACCCAAAACCACGAACCAACCACAAAAAGCCGCCCTTGTCAGGGCGGCCAGGGGAGTCGATGGAGCACGGGATCAGTACGTGAAGACCGGCATGAAGCCTTCCAGTTCGGCCTGGGCACGGGCCGAGACCTGGAAAATCCAGTTGGCGCGCACCCAGTCGAAGGAGAACCAGCCGCGAGTCGAACTCTGGAAGTAGTCGACCGAGGCAGCGCCGTACAGGGCAAAGCCGCTGGTGCGGCCAATCGTGCGCGCGTAGCCGCGCAGGGCGGCCAGCGCCTCCGCCACGCGCTCCATGTCCGCGAACTGGACGGCATACACGTATACCGGGTCGGTCCCGCCGGGGCGGGTATAGACCCCCACCGCCGCGCCCTGGGCCGTATAGTCTCGCGCGAAATCACAGGCCGTCACGTGGAAATTGTAGAGGCCCAGCGCGCAGCGGCCCAGCAGCCCGGCGGGCGGACTCATGGCGTCCAGGCCTCCGGCCGGCGCGGCTGTGCTGTCCGCCGGGCCGACCTGGACCACCTGGGTGAGCAGATAGCCGCCCACCCGCGCGGGGAAAATCGTCAGCGCGCCGGCTTCCAGCGGCGGCAGCGGGCGGGTTTCCAGGGCATACGGGGCGCGGAGCGCCTCCGTCAGGAAAGGCCCGCGGGTGTCGGCGATGTGATCGAGCAGCCGCTCGGTCACGAAGCCCATGCAGACCACCAGCACCACCAGGGCGGTCATGATCAGGATCAGAGCCTTCAGGCGGGCGGGGACGCGGCTGACGAACAGCCGGGCGTAGTCGAAGATCAGGTGCAGGACGGCCAGCAGCATGGCCACCCAACCGCGCCAGCCGCTGTCGTCGAGTTCCCATTCCAGGGCTTCCAGGGATTGCCAGACATACTCGCGGTACCGCTTGATTCGTATCTCCGGGGCCTGCATTCCAGTTCGCCTCTCTCAGCCCGGCGGGGGCTTTCTCCAGCCTTGCTCGATGACCACCGGCTCCCGTCTGCCTCCTGATCTGGCGCACCGGACGGACGTGAAAGGGTGAGGGGCCATGCGGTCTGCCACAACCCTCACCGGCAAGCTCAGGCAGGGCCTAATCCGGCACGCAACCGGCGTAGTTGACGTCCTCGTTCGTGTCCTCCGGTCCGATCACCTGGCAGCTCACCGGGCCGGTGATGCTGCCCGTGTAGACCTGACCGCGGCCGGACTTGGTGGTCACGCCGATGCTGCCCATCTGGACCTGGCCGCGCAGGGTCACGTAGACGATGCGGCTCTCCAGGTCCTCGTAGCCGGTGTCGAACTTGTAACCGACCGCGCCGGTGGTGGGGTCGGGGTCCACGTAACCAACCGGCTCGCTGGCCTGCAAGACCTCGGCGCAGGTCGCGAACCCGAAGATGACATGGCTGATCGCCGGCCTATCCCCGGAAGTAATCCGGTACGCGATCGTGGTGCGGCCCGTTTCGGCGTCGTAGCGGCCCGCCACCAGTTCCACGCGGTGATCGCCCAGGCGCTCGACATCCCCCACGCTCGCGCCGTCGGCCGGGGACTGCATGTCGGCCGAGTCGGAGCTGCCGCCCTCGGCATCGATCTGGCTGGCGGTGCAGGTCTCCGTGGGGCCGCCGGCCCGGTCGAACGCGTCGATCGCGGCCCGGTACATGTTCCAGATGCCCAGGGACAGGCCCGCGGCCAGCGTCAGGAATGCCACGGAGGCGCCGATGGTCGGCCAGTATTCCATCATCGCCTGGCCGGATTGGAGTTGCCGCCATAAGGACGTGCGCTGCTTCATCAGACTGCCTCCCGATGACGAGTGCCCGCGCGGGCGGGTAGCCCCTCGCCTCATTGAGATGAACTGGATTCACTGATTCAACCGAATCCGAATGATGAATGTAACGTTGTCCCCACGGCGGATTATTAAGGTTCTTCCTTGATATCTCCATTCTATCATGATTCAGTTGAGATGAGGGTGACTCGTTTCGCTTTCGGCAATTCCTTACATATCCTTGACAACCTTCCGGAAGCGGCCGGAGCTACGAACGACGTCTGACTCCCCAAAAACAAACGGGACAGGTGGCGCCCTGTCCCGTCAACATGATAATGCCTCCAACCTCAAGCGCAGGCTCCGGAGGGTTAATCCGGCGGCAGAAGCCAGTTCTCCACCTCATAGACGAGATTGCCGAAGCGCTCGTCCATGAGCTGCATCCGCCGTGCAAAAAGAAGATAGGCCTGGGCGTGAGTTTTCCCCGTGTACAGATTGCCCTTGAGCTTCAGGAAATGCCACAACTCGACTTCGTACTGCCGGGCGCGCAGCAGGTGCCAGCGCCACTGCCCATTCCAGCGGTAGTTCTGCAAGGCCACGATGATGGCGATGGCCACGCCGATGCCCACCATGCCCGGAATCCAGCCGGCCAGGGCGACCACCGGCAGCGCGGCCCCCAACACGAACAGGGTGTAGCGCAGCAGCAGATTGATGCGGCGGCCGCGCGCGGCCTCGGCCATATGCTCGTCGATGGCCATGATCCAGCGCCGGACGTCCTGGCCCTCCGCCAGGTCGAGCCGCCGCACGGCCACGAGCAGCCGTTCCCGGCGTTCCAGCAGCCGGGCGTGTTCATCGTGGTAGCTTTCATAGGCGACCCAGGGCAGGACGGTCACCAGGGTATAACGCACCAGCCGTCCGACGGCCGGGATGATCCCGGTCAAAATTTCGATGAAGTCGTCCAACAGGACGTTGTCGACCCCCCAGATTCGGGACCAGCGGCGGCCGAGGCGCCGGCGCAAGGTGAGCGGTTTGACATGCGCCGGGCGATCGATATCGACCACCTGTCCCCACTTCATGGCTCTTGCCATAACGTCCCCCTCCGCCTACGTGGTTGCCGAACTGCGGCCCCCCTGGAAGACCTGATCCGCTTCCCTGGCCTGGGGCGAAACCGGAACCACCTCTCCAAAGAACTTCGTGACATCTTCTTCCCGGATGTGGATCATCCGGCCGTTAAACACGTGAAACGCCTGGCGGTGATCCAGGCCCTTGTACGTGCCCGACAGAGACACATAACTCCAGAACTCGGTCTGGTAGCGCTCCGCCAGGGTGCGGTAATGCCGCCAGCGCTGTTCCGGCCGCCGGAACTGGTAGACGGCGGTCAGAATCGCGACGGTGATCCCCAGCGTGCTGATCACCACGTCCTGGGATAACAACATGAAACCCAAATCGAACATCCGGTCGG
>CAZHMJ010000317.1:0-4861 GCA_964533805.1 uncultured Anaerolineae bacterium
CTCCATTGGCACTCTCCCATTTACCGGATTAATTTGTTAATCTGCATCAATTCCGACGCGACAGCTTTTCTCTTGCCTCCTGCCTCTTGCCTCGCTTTTGCGGTAAGATCGTCCCGATCTCGACCTCGTCAAATCTGAAACAGGATGATCATTCCATGCGAAGCCTGCCGACCCGGCTGGCGGGCGTCAAACGCGCCCACGCCGAAGTCTACCTGCTGTTGATGCTGCTCAGCTTCGCCACCTCGGTGACCGCCACCCGCCTCTTTCTGGAACTGACCGGCTATCCCCAGTTGGGCAGCAGCACGCTGCATATCGCCCACGTCCTGTGGGGCGGCCTGTTGCTCTTCCTGGGGGTGCTGCTGCCGCTGATTCTGGCCAACCGCTGGGCCTTCCCGGTCAGCGCCGTGATGGGCGGGGCGGGCGTGGGCCTGTTCATCGACGAGGTCGGCAAGTTCATCACCCAGAGCAACGACTACTTCTACCCCTTCGCCGCGCCGATCATCTACGCCTTCTTCCTGCTGACCGTGCTGGTTTACCTGCGCGTCAAACGGCCGGGGGAGCGCAACCCCCGCGCCGAGCTGTACCTGGCCCTGGACGGCCTGCTGGAAGTCCTCGACCGCGACTTCGAGCGCGACGAGCAGGTGATCCTGCTCGAACGGCTCAGTTTCGTGGCCGACCAGGCCGATCATCCCAACGAAGTCCATCTGGCGACCGCCCTGCGCGACCTGATCCTGTCCGACGGGCTGGAGGTCGTGCCCGACCGGGCCAGCCTGTGGGAGCGCCTGCGCAAGCGGGTGGCCGCCTACGAGACGCGCTACCTGCGCAAGTCGCGCCTGCGCTGGCTGCTGATCGCCGGGCTGGGGATCGTCGGGCTGCTCAGCGTGGCCCAGCTCGTCACCTCCCTGGCGGCGCTGTTCGTGCCGGACCTGCTGCGCCAGATCGCGATCGAGTTGCTGGCGACCGAGCGGCGCGTCCAGGGCGCGATCAGCCTGACCTGGTACCTGATCCAGATGGTGCTGGAAGGGCTGAGCGGCGCGCTGCTGCTGGCCGGGGCGGGCCTGATCGGGCTGCGCCGGGACGAGCTGGGCACGCGGCTGGGCTATTACGGCCTGCTGCTGACCCTGACCACGGTCAACCTCCTGGTCTTTTACTTCGACCAGTTCGGGACGATCGCCCGCGCCCTGGCCCAGTTCGGCCTGCTGCTGGGCGTGCTGAGCTACCGGCGGCGCTTCGCGATCCCGGCCCAGGCGCGTCACGCCAGGGACACGGGTGAGATGGAACCAGAGCCGGAGGCGCTATGAACCTCGCGATTGAATTGCTCGGCGCGGCTTTTTTCTTCGCGGTGGGGCTGGTGATGGTCTTCGCCAAGGATACCGTGTGGCGGATTTACAACGGCGGGGTGGAGCCGCGCAAGCCGGAGCTGGCCCGCACCCCCGGCTGGGATGAGAGCGTCGGCCTGATCGGCAAGATCATGCTCGCGGCCGCGGCCTTTATCCTGCTGTCCGTCTTCCTGGGCTGAGGCCGCGCCATGCCCGATCCGGCGACTCTGCTGCTCTTCGCGGCCGCCGCGCTGTCGCTCAACGTGACGCCGGGGCCGGACATGCTGTATGTGATCGCGCGCAGCCTGGGCCAGGGCCGCCGGGCGGGGATCGTCTCCGCGCTGGGGCTGAGCCTGGGCTACCTGGCGCATACCCTGCTGGCCGCCTCCGGGCTGGCGGCGCTGCTGGTCTCCTTCCCGGCGGCCTACGCGGTCGTGCGCCTGGCCGGGGCAAT
This sequence comes from uncultured Anaerolineae bacterium, assembly GCA_964533805.1. Taxonomy (GTDB): domain Bacteria; phylum Chloroflexota; class Anaerolineae; order Aggregatilineales; family Ch27; genus JARKOQ01. Next base: position 1,774 of record CAZHMJ010000317.1, read on the forward strand.
CTACCTGATCTATCTGGGAGCGCGGACACTCCACGCCAGCTTTACGCCGCAGCTCCCGCCCGCGGACGCGCCCGCCGATCCCGTGCCCCCGGCTGGGAGCCGCCTGCGCGACACCTTCCGCCAGGGGGCGCTGACCAGCACCCTCAACCCCAGCATCGCGATCTTCTTCCTGGCCTTCCTGCCCCAGTTTGTCGACCCGGCGCGCGGCGTGGTCGCGCTCCAGATCGTGAGCCTGGGGCTGGTTTTCATCACCACCGCGACGGCGACCCAGACCACGATCGCCCTGCTGACCGGCACCGCCGGGCAGTGGACGCGCGCCCGGCCCGGCGCGGGCCGCTGGCAGGCCCGGCTCTCCGGCGGGCTGCTGGTCCTGTTGGGGGTGCGGGTGCTGCTGGCGGGGTGAAGCAATGGGGAATGTTGAATTCTAAATTTTGAATTGGAAAGGCGGATACGCCTCCAGCCCGTCTGTGTGGGATACTCGTAAGGGGCGAGGCATGTCTCGCCCGTCGCTCGTCCTGGCAGAATCCAGTCCCCAAGGAGTCCAACCCATGACCGTTTCGACCCCATCCTTCACCATTGGCACAATCGGCACCGGCCATATGGCCACCACGCTGGGCAAACTGTGGGCCGCGCGCGGTCACCGCGTGCTGTTTGGCTCCCGCGACCCGGAGAAAGCCCGCGCCCTCGCCGCGGATGTCGGCTTCGCCACGCAGGGCGGCTCCCAGGCGGACGCGGTCGCGTTTGGCCAGGTCGTGCTGCTGGCCACGCCCTGGGCCGATACGGAAGCCATCGTGCGCAGCCTGCCCCCCCTGACGGGCAAGGTCGTGATCGACGTGACCAATCCCTTCCATCCGGAACGCGGCCTGCTGGTCGGGCCAGAGACCGCCGGGGCGGAGCGGATCGCGGTCCTGGCCCCCGGCGCGCACGTCATCAAGGCCTTCAACCACCTCCATTTCACCGTGCTGGAAACGCCGGTGATCCGCAGGCAGGTTGCCAGCGCCTTCTATTGCGGGGACGACGCCGGGGCCAAAGCCGTCGTGCGAACGCTGATCGAGGCGATCGGGTTCGCGCCGGTGGACGTTGGCCCGCTGCATTACGCCCTGTATCTGGAGGCGATGGCCGTGCTGTGGATCAGCATGGCCTTTCTGCAAGGCATGGGCACCGATTTTACCTTCACCCTCCTGCGGCGCTGAGAACCTGTCGGAGCGGAGTTCATCCGCCGCGACTGGCCGGGCGTGGTACAAGCAGGACTCAACTTCTCCACCCAACCAGGAGCCTTGCCCGACCATGGCCGCGTTCAGCGCCCCCATCTACTGCCCCAACTGCGGGGCCAGCCTGCGTCTGGCCGAAGCGGCCGGTCGCGTGCGGCCGGTCTGCCCGGACTGCGGGTTCGTGTACTATCACAACCCGATCCCGGCCGTGGGCGTGCTGATCGAGATGGACGGCGGGCTGGTGCTGGTCCAGCGGGCGGCCGCGCCCGACGCCGGAGCGTGGGCGCTGCCCAGCGGCTTCATCGAAGCCGACGAGAGCGTGGAAGAAGCCGCCATCCGCGAGGCGCGCGAGGAAACCGGGCTGGAGATCGCCCTGCGCGAGATGGTGGGCGTCTTCTCCTTCCCGGACGGCCCACCGACCAGCGGCATCATCGTCTTTTACCGCGCCCGCCCGATCGGGGGAACGCTGCGCGCCGGGGATGACGCCCAGGACGCACGCGTCTTCACCGCCGGCGAGATGCCCGAAGTCCCGTTCCGCACCCACCGCCAGGCGCTGGCCCGCTGGCGCTATCGGCTGGGCGCGCGGCCGGGGACCGGCCTGCTGGTCGAGCGCGACGGCTTCTTCATCCGCGAGGCCGAGCCGGACGAGCTGGAGCGCGTGCTGGCGCTGCTCGCCCTGGTCCCGGACAAGATCGCCCCGGAAGACCCCGACCTGCTGCGCGCCGCCGCCCAGCGCATGCGGGAGAGCCTCTCCCTGCAAGTCTTCGTCGCCGTGACGACCGGCGAGCCGCCCCAGGTGATCGGCTTCGTGGGCCTCTCCCGCGTGGCGACGCTGACCGCCAGCCTGGGCTGGATCGACGCGATGGTGGTCGATCCCGCTTTCCGGCGCAATGGGGTCGGCGCGGCCCTGCTGGAAGCCAGCCTGCGCCACGCCGACAAGCTGGGCATGGCCGAGATCTTCGTCAACACGGAGAGCGCCAGCGACCTGGCCCGCGCCTTCTACCAGTCGAGCGGCTTCCGCGAAGGCCAGATCACCCATCTGCGCCTGCGCTGAGACCCGCCTGTCCCGCCGCAACCCGATCCGCCGTCCGGGCGTATAGACTCCTGGATAGGCTGGATCATCGGACGTCAGAGGGACAGGAGAACACCCGTGAGCAGCAAACTGATCGCGATTCTGCTGGCTGCCGTGCTGGCGCTGGCCGGCTGCGGCGTGAACGTGAATGTCAACCTGGACGAATCGGGCGGGGCGCTGATTACGGTCACGCTGGACGAGGCGCGCCTCAACGAAATGCTGCGCAACAGCAGCGCCACCACGGAGAACGACAGCCTGCTGACGGAGATCGAGCGTGTGGAGTTTCGGGACGGGCGGGTGCGCGTCAGCGGCGTGCGCGTCCAGCCGGACGGCACCCGCCTCGACGGCAGCTACGATTTCGTGGCCTCCACCGCCGACGGGCGGCTGGTCGTCCAGATCGTGGCGGTCGACCTGGAAGGCTTCTCGATGGACGACGACCGGATTGCCCGGATCAACACCGAGCTGAGCGACGCCCTGGGCCGGGCCGCCTCGGATAACCCCAACGTGCGCTTCAATACGGTCACCATCACCGACGATGCGCTGACGCTCACGATCAAGGTCCAGGGGTAAGGGCTGCCCGCAAAAACCTCGGACACGGTGCGTGACCGAAATCAAACGCATGGATTGATCGTCGCCCGCGCCGGCAGTCTCACCGCTGCCAGGTCGCGGGCTAGGGACACAACGTCTGCTGATGAACCTTTACAAATTAATCCGGTTATCACGGCTACGTGATTCTGCGGGGCGGCCGCTGGATCGCCCGCGACTCAAGTCGCGGGCTAGGGACACAAAGTCCGCTAAAGCTGCT
>CAZHMJ010000318.1:0-4839 GCA_964533805.1 uncultured Anaerolineae bacterium
GATACGCAGGCCGGTCAGCCCGGCCAGCAGCCGGGCGGAGCGCGTGAAGCGGTCGACCATTTTGTACAGCAGGCTGAAGAAGCTGATGATGACCAGGGTGCGGGTGAGCTGGTGGATGAACTCCGGCGCGCCCGTGGGCAGGAGGATACTGGCCGCCACGTAGAGGCCGAGCGCGATCACCACCAGCCGGATGGGCGTGGTCAGGGCGTCCCGCAGAGCGTCGTTGTTGTCCTGCGTGCCGTGCCGGGTGATCCGCTGCAAGACTGGCGTGATCAGCCGGGCGATCAGGCCGGGCAGGGCGAGGATGACCACCAAAGCCCCGACCGCCAGCGCGACGCGCAGCCCGATTTCTTCCAGTGGAAGCTTGAAGAGACTGTCCATGCCGATCCCATCAATTGACGTGAGCAAGCTGTTCCAGGCGTATCTTGCCAGAAAGCGCCCCCTTCCGCAACTTTCCGGTGACGGCTACCCAATCGATACGAACGACAAAGCATCTCACCGCGGAGGTCGCGGAGGACGCAGAGGAAAAGCGAGGTTTTCGCGCTTCGAACGCTTTTCGGTTCTTTTTTTGCTTTTCTCCGCATTTTCCCTTGGCGTTCTTTGCGCCTTGGCGGTTCATCCTGTTTTTGAATGCGCCGGGCGGGGGTAGAATAGCGGCCCATATCGGTGGGGAATCGTGGAGAGGCCATTGCTCTCCGAGAACGGACATCATCATGGTCAAGGCGCTGGTCACCGGGGGCACGGGGTTTGTGGGCGCGCAGGTCGTCCGGGCGTTGCTGGACGCCGGACACTCGCCCCGCGTTCTCAAGAGAACCACCAGCCGGATGGAAGCCCTCGAAGGGCTGTACGGTTACGAACCATTCGTGGGGGATGTTCTGGACCCGGCCTCGCTGGCCCCGGCGATGGACGGCTGCGAGTGGGTCTTTCACGTGGCGGCCGTGTCGGACTACTGGCGCCAGCCGCTCGACTGGATGTACAAGGTTAACGTCGAGGGCACCCGGAATGTGCTGGCGGCGGCCCGGCAAGCTGGCGTCAGGCGCCTGGTTTTCACCAGCAGCGCTGCGGCCATCGGGCGGCGGGAGGACGGCTTCCCTCCAGACGAGACGGTGACATTCAACCAGTCGCCGGCCGAATTCCCCTACGCGCACAGCAAATTCATGGCCGAGATCGAGGTCTACAAGGCCATCATCGACGGGCTGGACGCGGTGATCGTCAACCCGGCGGTGGTCATCGGCCCTGGCGATGTTTACCAGGGCGCGGGCAGCCTCCTGATCGAGATGGCGCGCGGACACCTGCCCGGCATCCCGCCCGGCGGGGTGACTCTGATCGACGTGCGCGACGTGGCGGCGGCCCACCTTGCGGCGGCGGAACGGGGCCGGACTGCCGAGCGTTACATCCTGGGCGCGGTCGACCTGAGCCACAAGGCCTGGATTCGCCTGATCGCGGACGTGATCGGGGTCCGCACCCCGTGGCTGCACATGCCCGGCTGGGCCATGCCCCTCCTGGGCGGGCTGGTCGACGCCGGCCGCGCGCTGCGCCTGCCGATTCCCGCCAACGGCGACCAGATCCGGGCCAGCGCCCGGCACATCTATTTCAACTGCGACAAAGCCTGGGCCGAGCTGGGCGAGCCCCAGGTGAGCGTCCAGGACAGCCTGCGCGACACCTTCGACTGGTATTGCGCCCACGGGATGATGTAGGGGGGCAAAGGCCGGACGGCAAAAACAGCGAACCGCCAAGACGCCAAGAACGCAAAGGAGAAGCAGAGCGCGTCGATACGTTGATCCAACACAGTGAGTGGCCGAAATCGATGTAGGCATGGATCGCCTTCGTAGCGGCGGCGTGGCTGGCCGCGCCGCGACACCATCCGTCCCATCATTTCCGGTGAGTCTCTGGGTTGAATTGAAAGTGAATCGAACGGGGGCGGAGTTTCAGGCCGACTCCGCCCCCGTTTTTGATGCAAACGTTGCATGAGAATCCACTGAATTTTCCTGAATCTCATAAAATCTCCGTTGAAAGACTGAGAAAAATACGTATTATAGATAACGTTTATCCGCTTTTCTCCGGAGAAGAATGGTTATGAGACTGGCGCGTTCCCTGAACTACCTGCGCATGGCGGGGTTCCCGTTTGTCCTGGGGCTGGTCGGAGTCTTCATCACCGGCACGCTCAACCGCGTGATGATCGTGGAACTGGCCATCCCGGCCACGCTGGTCGGGCTGTTCCTGGCGGTGCCGCTGCTCTTTTCGCCGCTGCGGATGTGGCTCGGCTACCGCTCGGATGCCTTCCCGCTGTTGGGCTTGCGCCGCGAACCGTACATCCTGCTGGGCGCGCTGCTGTCGGCGGCGGGCGTCGTCCTGGCGACGACCCTGGCGATCAACAGCGCCTCGCTGGCGGCCCTGGGCGTGCTGGGCCTGCTGGTGGCCTTCATGGGCTACGGCGTGGGCAAGCATCTCGCCAGCAACACCTTCGAGGCCCTGATCGCCGACAAGTTCGAAGGCGACGGCCGCTCGCGGGCGGTCACGCTCTACAAGGTGCCGATGTTCATCGGGATCATCGGCGGGGCGATTGTTCTGGGGCGGCTGCTCGAGCCGTTCACGGTCGAGCGCCTGATCGCGGTCGCGTTCGGCGTGGCGGCGCTGGCCTTCGTCCTGACCGGGATCGCCGTGCTGCGCCAGGAGCCGCGCACCCGGCTGACCCAGGCGGCTTCACAGCAGGCCGCGCGCACCTCGTTCTGGCAGACTTTCCGCGACCTGATCTGGCGCGACCGGCAGGCCCGGCTCTTTTTTGTGTTCGTGATGCTCTCGATCGTCGGCACCCAGGCCCAGGACATCCTGCTGGAGCCGTTCGGGGCGCTGGTGCTGGGCATGAGCGTCAGCGAAACGACACGCCTGACCTCGTATTGGGGCACCGGGGCGATCCTGTCCCTGGCCCTATCCGGCGGCTGGCTGATCAGGCGCGTCGGCTACCGGGCCGTCCTGCGCGCCGGCCTGACGGCCAACATCCTTGTCTTTCTGGGGATCATCGCCGCCGGGGCGCTGGGCAGCGTCGGGCTGTTCCGCGGGCTGGTGCTGATCCTTGGCCTGGGGACGGGCCTGGCCTTCGCCGGGGCGCTGGCGGCCGTGATCGACTTCACGACGCTGGTCCGGGCGGGCTTCCTGATGGGCGTGTGGGGCGCGGCCAGCGAACTGGGCGAGGCGGTCGGCAACCTGTTCGGCGGGGCGATCGTGGATACGCTGCGCGCTTTGACCGGCAATCCGCTGCTGGCCTACGGCGCGGTCTTTGTGATCGAAGGCCTGATGCTGGTCGGGGCGCTGGCCCTGCTCAGCCGGATCAACGTGCGCGAGTCGGTGGCGCTGGGTGAAGCCAGCCACGAGGGCGATGACCTGACGGCTGGCCTTGCCCAGCCGGGTGGGGCGCTGCCGGAAGCGGCCGGGCGCTGAGTCACTATCGAACGCGAGATCGAAAAGCAGTCCTCGGCCGGGGCTGCTTTTTTGTTCGAAGAATGCCAGGAAATTCATGAATTCCTTGCCCCAGGCCGCAGACATATCCGTCAAAGTTGTGTGGATATCTTTGTCATTCCACCAGACTCATTTGTAAAATTACACTCAATGGGCATTGGCCTCTGCACAGCCAGGGACTTGCCCGATTTACCTGGATAGTTGGGGAGGAATGTATGTCACGAAGATGGTGTTGGGGGCGGCTTTTGCTGCTGGCTGTCCTGGCGAGCCTGGCGCTTGCCGGCTGTAACTTCACTTACGCTGGCTTCACGATCGACTGCACCCAATTTCGCATCGTGATCACTTCGGGCAGCTTGACGGTCGACAACAGTGGGAGCGGGGATGAGATCATCGGGGTGCGGGCCGTCGATGGCGCCGGCAACAGCCTGTACTACAATCCACTGTGGCACTCCAATCCTGTAGGTAGTGCGTTCAAAATTAACAGCGGGCATGTAGATACCTTTGCGTGGACTAATGCGCCCCGCTACAACCCCATCACAGTGACCTACTTCAATCCGGCGGGCGGCGTGCTGACCCACGAGATAGAAATTGCCTCGTTCACGGGCATCTGCCCCGGCCTGCCGAATGTCTCGAACGAGATCGGCGACGGGCGGCTCAACCGCTATGACCTGGCCGCGCCGGTGGCCGTCTTTCCAATCCCCGCTGCGAACGGGACCGGGCTGCACCTGTACGCGATCGGGGCCGATGGGGCCGGGACGCTGGCCCTGGTGGTCACGCCGGAGATGATCGAGGCAGTGCCCGAATTGCCGGAGATGAACACCCTGATCGCCGCCACGCCGGACGGCGCGATCGCGCTCTACCGCCTGACGACCGGGGAGTTCCAGATCAACGCGGGCACGTATGTGATCGTGTTCCGCGACCTGATCCCGACGGCGGAATACTACATCCCCTAACGGGTTCAATTCAGCCCGATCGAAAACGCCGGGGAGCGCTTCCCCGGCGGTTTTTTGTCTTACGTGGCCGGCAATAGCGGCCGTTAGCCGCCGTCCAGCTCGCGCCGGACGGTCTCGTACAGCAGTTCGGCTTTCAGATCGGCCAGGGTGTAACATGGCCCGCCCATCCGGTCGGCGATCTGCTGGGCCAGCCCCTGGTCGAAGGCGACGTGCTCCATGTTGACCGTCACCGTGCGGATATGGGTCTGCTGGAAGCGGTCGGCGGCGCGGTGGGCCTCCTCCTGGGGGGGCAGGTCGGTCATACTGACGTTGCCCGCGCCGTCGGTCATGAGCAGCATCAGCGGCTCGACGTCCGGGTGCAGGGTCGTTTCCTGCTTGATGATCTCGTAGGCCAGGGTCTGGCGCGTGCCATCGGCCTCGGCCACGAGGG
>CAZHMJ010000319.1:0-2563 GCA_964533805.1 uncultured Anaerolineae bacterium
TCTGGAGAATAAGTCCTCCGGACTAAAAAACGGCGGTTCAGTCCGGAGGACTTCGTGTTCTGAGTCGGGGATTTTCAATCTCCGACGACCGTCCGACGCCCGATTCATCCGTATCGTTACTTTCGGCGAGTCACTGGCTGCCATCCGTGCACCATCCGTGCCCTGTTCCCTGTTTTTCGACCTGCCTTTTAGCGCCACGGGAGATGACAACTGTACCCTATGACCATCATTAGACACCGCGTATAATTATTTACACTGTGATCAATCCTTGACGCGGCGGCCAGTTGTGGGCCGCGCCTCGATTGGACGAGAGGTGTTGATGACCGGTCCTCTTTCCCGCCACGAACGGCGCAAGGAGAATACCCGCCGCCGTCTGTTGGACGCAGCCCGCCAGATCATCGCCCGGCGCGGCTACGACGAGACCAACGTGCTGGACATCACCGAGCGCGCGGATGTGAGCAAGGCCACGTTCTACCTCCACTTCCGCGACAAGGAAGCCCTGACCCATGCCCTCATCATGGAAGGCTTCGAGGAGCTGACCCAGCGCATCAACGAGGTGGTGGACAGCATGCCCGCCCCGGAGAAGATCCAGGCCGGGCTGCGCGCCGTCTTCGAGTATGCCAACGGCAACCGCGACCTGTTCCGGATCATGCTCGGCCGTCAAGGCTCGCCAGAACTGAACCTGTTCGCGTTCAATTACTACGCGGGCGTGGTCGAGGACATCCTGAAGCGGGTGGGCCTCACCGAGCGCGGCCTGCCCTTCCCCGCCGAGCTGCTGGCCCAGTTCATTGCCGGGGCCGGGGTCCGGCTGGGGCTGTGGTGGATGGAAGACGACCACGGCCTGTCGCCCCAGGAGATCAGCGACATCACCTACCAACTGCTCATTCAGGGTATCCCCGGTCTGCTCCACCCAGGGGTGACCCAGATTTCCTCGTCCGACCGCAATCCCGATCCTGCCACATCCTGAGGAGATTAACGCTATGTTCGACCGCCTGGGCCGTTTCGCCGCCCGCCATCCCTGGCCGATCATCATCGGCTGGATCGCCGCAACTGTACTTATCCTGCTCCTCGCCCCCAACCTGGACGACGTGGTCAGCAGCGACACGATGGACATGCTGCCCAGCAGCGCTCCGTTCAACCTGGGCTATGCCCGCCTGGCGGAGACATTCCCTGACCAGGTCGCGGTCAGCAACGTGGTGATCGCTGTCGAAGCGCCCGCTGGCGAGAGCGTCCAGCAGGGTGCTGCCTGGGAGTTGATCAGCAACCTGACCGCCTGGCTGACCGGCCCTGACGCCCCGGAGGGCATTGTCCGCGTGACTTCCCCGGCGGATGGCTCCCCCCTGCTGGCCAGCAGCCTGGTCTCCGAAGACGACCGGATGGCCCTGATCATGGCCGACCTGGGCGATGGCCCGCTGGAGGATTCCACCCGCACGGTCATCGGCGGCATCGATGCCTTCGTGGCCGAGCATGCCACGCCCGGCGTCACCGCCATCGTGACCGGCTCCGGGCCGATCCTGGGCGGCTATTCGGACGCCGCCCTGGCCAGCGTCGACCGCACCATCGGCGTGACCATCATCCTCGTGGTCCTGATCCTGCTGCTGGTCTACCGCTCGCCGGTCAGCCCGCTGATCCCGCTGTTCACCGTGGCACTCTCCTATGTCATCACACGCGGAATCGTGGCCTGGATGGGCCAGAGCCTGATGACGATCACGTCCTACACCGGCGTGCTGCTGGTCGTGATCCTCTTTGGCGCGGGGACGGACTACTGCCTGTTCCTGATCAGCCGCTTCCGGGAGGAAATGGCCGATAACGGCGGTTCCAGACCGGCCACCGAGCGCACCGTGCATCGCGTCGGCGAGACGATCACCAGCAGCGCCGGGACGGTCATCGTCGGCTTTGTCAGCATGATTTTCGCCGAGATGGGCCTCTTCAACACGACCGGCCCGGCCATGGCGGTCGGGATCGTCGTGATGCTGGCGACCGGCCTGACGCTCACCCCGGCCCTGCTGGGCCTGCTCGGCCACCGTGCCTTCTGGCCGGGGCGCGCCTCGCACCGCGATGTCGGGCGGTTGTACGAGCGAATCTCGATCCAGGTTTCCCAGCACCCGCTCCAGACCATCCTGGTGATCGTGCTGGTCCTGACGCCTCTGGCCGTGTATGCCAGCGGACAGCGAACCACCTACGACATGCTGGCCGACCTGCCGGAGGATTACCCGGCCCGGGTAGGTTTCGACCTGCTGAGCAAGCACATGGGCGGCGGACAGACCCAGCCCATCAACGTGGTCCTGACCGATCTCGATCCGGAGACGGCCCTGGCCGAGATCGACCGCTGGACACGCGAAATCCTGGCCGTCGAGGGGGTGGGCGATGTGCGCAGCCTGAGCGATCCGCTGGGCAGCAGCCGGTCCGCGCTGTACGGCATCACCCGGGTCGAACGCCAGCTTTCGCTCGCCGCGGAAGCGCTGGCCGCGTTCGGCGCGGACGGCTCGACCGGCGGCGCGCCCGTGCTCACGCAGGAGAATCTCCAGCTCGCCCTGAGCGCCCTGCCCTTCGTGCAGGAGTA
>CAZHMJ010000319.1:2573-4827 GCA_964533805.1 uncultured Anaerolineae bacterium
TTCCCCCAGGTCGCGGGCGACGCCGACCTGACCGCCATCCGCGAGACGCTGGCCGGGCTGCCCGTCGCCGCCCTGACCGGCGGTCTGGACGACGCGCTGGCCGGCTTGCAGACCCATCTGGCCGGGCTGGCGGAAACTTTCGCCGCGATCCCCGACGCCTACTACCTGCCGGACGCCCTGCCGGAGACTCTGGTCGCCGCCCTGACCAGCGCCGAAACCGGGATCGAGGGCGATCCGCTGAACCTGCTGACCAGCCGCTACGTGACCGCCGACCGGACCTCCGCCCGCTTCGAGGTGATCCTCGCCGGAAGCCCGTACAGCAATGAAGCGACCGACGTGGTCCGCACCCTGCGCGGCATGCTGCCCGATGGCGCGGCAGCCGTCAGCGGCTACCCGACCGTCATGACCGACCTGCGCGACGTCATCGACCGCGACACCTTGCGCTCGTTCTCCCTGGTCCTGCTGGGCATCTTTATCGTGCTGCTGTTCCTGCTGCGGGCGGTGATCGCCCCGCTGTACCTGATCGCCACCATCCTGCTCAGCTACGGGGGAACGATGGGCATCACCCGGCTGGCCTCCGGCCTGCTCTTTGGCACGGACGAGCTGACCTGGTGGGTGCCGTTCTTCATGTTCGTGATGCTCGTCGCGCTGGGGATGGACTACAACATCTTCCTGATGGGCCGCGTGAAGGAAGAAGTCGCCCAGCATGGGACGCGCGAAGGCGTCCACCGCGCGGTGGCGGCGACCGGCGCGATCATCACCTCGGCGGGCCTGATCATGGCCGGCACCTTCGGGGCCATGACCGCCGGCGTGATCATCGGCCTCAAGCAGCTTGGCTTCGCGGTGGCGGTCGGCGTCCTGCTGGATACGTTCGTGATCCGGACCGCGCTCGTCCCGGCCATCGCCGTGCTGCTCGGCCGCTGGAACTGGTGGCCCGGCCGCGCGCCCAAAGCCCCGGCCGCGAGCAAGGCCACCCAGGAAAGCGTGCCCGTCACCGGCGACCGCTAACCCGGGCGATACACATCGTGCAGGGATGTAGGGCATACATCCCTGCTCTTTTATCCGCGAGATTCATCGCTCAGGAGAATCATGCCATGACCGTCGCCGTGACCGGAGCCTCCGGCTTCGTGGGCGTCAACCTGATCCAAGCCCTGTTGGCCGAAGGGCGATCCGTCCGGGCCGTCATCGCCGGGGAGCAGGAGCGTCCCTGGCTGGCCGGACTGGACATCGAAATCGTGTGCGCCGACGTGCGAAACCCGGACGAGATTCGTGCCGCATTGGACGGCGCGGAGGTCGTTTACCACCTGGCCGGGATCATCTCCCTCCAGCCGGACGACTGGCCGCGCGTCGAGGCGGTCAACGTGCGCGGGGTGGAAAACGTGGTCGAGGCCTGCCTGGCCCACGGCGTGCGACGGCTGGTCCATTTCAGCTCGTTCCACGCCCTGGTGCAGGAACCACTGAGCCTGCCCCTGGACGAAACCAGCCCGCTGATCACCACGCCTGACGCCCCGCCCTACAACCGCTCCAAGGCGCTGGGCGAGCTGGCCGTCCGGGCCGGGATCGCGCGCGGGCTGGACGCGGTGATCGTCTGCCCGACCGGGATCATCGGCCCCAACGACCAGCATCCCTCCTATTTCGGCCAGACCCTGCTCGACCTGTGTAAGGGAGCGATGCCGGCGCTGGTGGCGGGCGGCTGCGATTGGGTGGATGTGAGGGATGTGGTCGCCGGGGCGCTGGCCGCCGAGCGCAATGCGCCGACCGGGGCCAAATACCTGCTCTCCGGCCACTGGGTGACCCTGCCGGACCTGGCCCGGGTCGTCGAACAGATCACGGGCAGGCCCACCCCGCGCCTCGTCCTGCCGATGTGGATGGTGCGCGCCTACACCCCGCTGCACCAGTTCATCAGCCGCAGGCAAGGCCGCGTTTCGCGCCTGACCCGCGTCTCACTGGAAGAACTCAGAGGCAACCCTCAGGTCAGCCACGCCCGCGCCGCGCGCGAGCTGGGCTACCAGCCGCGCCCCTTCCGGGAGACGATGCGCGACGCGCTGGCCTGGTACGCCGAGCACGGGATGCTGGAAGGCACGCCGGTCATGTCGGCTGGCAATTGACGGGCCGTTCGACTCCCCGCGTCGGCATGATGAAGGTTAAGAAATTAATCGGGTCATCGGGCGAGTGCCAATGGAGTCGCGCGCCGGCCCACCGCCGAGGACTCAAGTCCCCGGCTACGAAGTCAAAAAAGCCTGCTGAAGCAGGC
>CAZHMJ010000320.1:0-4804 GCA_964533805.1 uncultured Anaerolineae bacterium
GACTCCATTGGCACTCGCCCGATTACCGGATTAATTTGTTAAAGTGCATCAGCGGGCTTTTTCCCTCAGCGGCAGGCTTTGAGCCTGCCGCGTGCGCGCTAATCTGGTGGAGGCTCACAACCGGGTTCCGTTTCGGACGCGCCGGAGTCCATTTCTCAACAGCCCGCCCCGCCGCCTTTTACTGACAACTGTCGACTGTCCACTGATCGCTTTTTCCTTGCAACCGCCCCCGGATTTTTTTATAGTAGCAGCACCAGACCACGACGACATCATCAAGGAGCACGGCATGACGATCCAGACCGCGCCGACCGGCGCGACCGACCAGTGTTTGTCCCTCGAGAACGCGCGCGAGCAGATCGTGGGCATCGACGCCCGCGTCCCCCTGCTGGATGGCTCCCAGCGGCCCTACGTCAACTTCGACAACGCCGCCAGCACCCCGGCCCTGCGCCCTGTGCTGGACAAGATCAACGAATTCATGACCTGGTATTCCAGCGTCCACCGCGGCACCGGCTTCAAGAGCCAGGTGTCCACCCAGGCCTACGAGGCCGCCCACGCCATCACCCTGCGCTTCGTCGGCGCGGACCCCGCCACCCACACCGCCATCTTCGGCAAGAACAGCACGGAAGCCCTCAACAAGCTCGCCCACCGCTTCCCGTTCCAGCCGGGCGACGTGGTGTTGACCACCCTGATGGAGCACCACTCCAACGACCTGCCCTGGCGCAAGGCGGCCCACATCGAGCACATCATGCCGGACGCGACCGGCGCGCTGGACGAAGCCCACCTGGACGCGCTGCTGGCCAAATACGCCGGGCGAGTCAAGCTGGTAGCCCTGACCGGCGCGTCCAACGTGACCGGCTACATCAACCCCGTCTACCGCATCGCGGAGAAGGCCCATGCCGCCGGCGCGCAGATCCTGGTCGACGTGGCCCAGTTCGCCCCGCACCGGCCCGTCGATATGCGCGCCCTGGACGACCCGTCTCACCTGGACTACGTGGTGCTCTCCGCCCACAAGATGTACGCACCCTTCGGGACCGGGGCCCTGGTCGGCCGCCGGGATACCTTCGAGCAGGGCGACCCGGACATGGTCGGCGGCGGGGTGGTGGAAATCGTCACGGTCGATTCGGTCACGTGGGCCGGGCTGCCGGACAAGGAAGAAGCGGGCAGCCCCAATGTGGTCGGCGCGGTGGCGATGGCCCAGGCGATGCTCTGCCTGGAACAGATCGGGATGGAGGCCCTGGCCGCGCACGAGGCCCGGCTGACCGCCCGCCTGCTCGGCCATCTGCGACGCCTGCCGGGGGTGAGTGTTTACGGCATCACCGACCCGGCCCGCGCCCATGAGAAAGTCGGCGTGATCCCCTTCAACGTGGCCGGGCTGGATCATTACCTGGTCGCGGCGATTCTGAGCGCCGAGGGCGGGATCGGGGTGCGCAACGGCTGCTTCTGCGCCCACCCGTACCTGCTCCATCTGTTGAACGTCGACGAACGGAATGCCTCCGCCTACCGGGCCGAGATTCACGGTGGCGTCAAAGCCCACCTGCCGGGGCTGGTGCGGGCCAGCTTCGGGTGTTACAACACCGAGGATGAGGTGGACTGGTTCGCCGAGGTGCTGGGCCGGATCGTGCGCGGCGAGTACCGGGGCCGCTATGTCCAGGACCCGGCCAGCGGATCGTACTGGCCCGAAGGCTGGAACCCGCGGCCGGAGCGCTACTTCCGGCTGGGGTAAGGCAAGGCGGAGGCCAAAGAGAGCATCGAGGCGGTGTAGGGGCGGTTCGCGAACCGCCCCAGGGAATCGAATCGCCACATCCCCCGGCGCGATTGGCCGTTCGATCACCCGCGTCGGACCGTAGTCCGACGCTACACTGTCGAGGTTGTTCTACCGCCTGGACGCTTGCCACTTCGACTCTTTTCTCTGGCCTCTTGTCTCTCTGCCTCTTGCCTCTTTATCCGAACCCCGCCCGGCCGCCGCCCGCGCTCTTGGTGAGATGCTCTCCGAGAAAGACCAGGGTGCGGTCCCAGGCGAGATTGGCCGCCGCCGCGTTGTACTCCGGCCGGTTGTCCTCGAAAAACCAGTGTTGGGTGCCGGGATAGGTGTGGGCGGTCACGGCGAAGTTCTTCTCGTGCAGGCCGTCCAGCATGGCCTGGACGTATTCCGGCGGCTCGTAGGCATCGTCCGCCGCGAAATGGCACAGCAGGGCCGCCTCGGCGTTGATCTCGGCCGCCTCCTGGGTGCCATAGAAGGCGACGATAGCCTTGATCGCGGGATCGGTCAGCGACAGCGCCCAGTTGGCGCCCATCGAAAATCCCAGCACGCCCAGCGCGTCCCCGCTGGCTTTGCTCTTGAGCAGCGCGATCGCGCGGGTGATGACGGTGTACATGAAGTCGCCATCCCGGTCGCCCAGCAGCGCTTCCGCCTCGGGGATGGTGACGGCGGTCGCGCCGTCGCGGTACAGGTCCGGGGCCAGGGCCACGTAACCCGCCTCGGCCAGCCGGTCGCACAGTCCGGCGAAAAAGGGCGTCAACCCCCACCAGGCGTGCAAAACCAGGATGCCTGGCCCTTTACCCCCCGGCGGCAGGGCCAGCACTGCCCGGCTGTCCTTCAATGCGATTTCGTCTGCCATACCGTCACTCCTTGTGTGCCCGTGGATAGCTCTATCATAGAACGGGTATTCTGGGGATGCAACCCGGCGCACTGCCCGGCGCGGATCGGCCGTCCGTCTTGCACGCGGGGCGGTTCGCGAACCGCCCTACCTGTTCCCCGGCCATCATGCTTTTCTTATCCCAATTCTAACCAGGCTGCGTGCGCGCGGTCCTAATTGGCGATAAAATCAATCCTACATCGTCTCGCGCCGCACCTCGCTCGCTCGTCCACCCTGGCTTTCGGGAGATGTCCCGCCATGCTATCCCGCCGGATCGTCGTCCTGCTGCTGGTCGTCCTGCTGCTGATTCCCTCCGCGCCCCCGCCCGTCCTCGCCCAGACCCAGAGCCGCACCACGGCCTACGACATGCTGGCCGCGCTCAACGCCTGGCGGCTGGAACAAGGCCTGTGGCCGCTGCGGCCCAATCCCACCCTGGAGGCGCTGGCCTGGCTCCAGCTCGACTACCTGCTGGCCCAGCCCAGCCTGCCGGCCCGCGAGCTGCTCCACGACGGCCTGACCGGCGAGAAGCCGCACGACCGCGCGCTATGGCCGCCCTACAACTGGCCGTATTACACCATCCCGGCCCGCGTCAGCCTGGAGGAGATCACCGTCGCCCAGCGCACGGTCGAGCGCGGGATCACGTGGTGGAAGAATTCGCCCGTGCACAATGCCGCCGCCACCAATCCCAACTACCGCGAGGTCGGCGTGGCGGCCCTGCCCTACCCGTATGGCACGGTCTTCGTGGCGGTGCTGGCCGGACGGCCCAACGTTCTCCCCGCCCTGCTCCACCCGGACGGCAAGACGCTCTACCTGACGCGCGATACCTATTCCGGGGCGCGGGGCGGCGGCTACCTGGCCAACGTGACCGGGGTGCGCGTCCTGGACAGCGACGGCACGACCCCGCTGATCGACTGGCGATCCTGGCAGGCGACCCTGACCCTGCCCAGTCCCAGCGGCAATTTGATCTACGTCGAATACACCGACGGGCGGCAGACCGTCCGCACCGAGGTTGACCGGACGCGAGATATCTTTCCGCTGCCCGATTTTGTGGACGCGCTGCGCCCGACCGGGGCGGGCATGACGGGCGCGACCAGTACCCCCGTGCTGACGGCCGGGGTTGCCGGGAATAGGGTCGCGGCGGCCGGGGCGGAACTGAGCCTGTCTCCGGACGCGCTGCTCCTGCGCATCCTGGCCACCGGGCCGATTTACCTGTCCGACATCCGGCTTTTCATGCTCCAGGCCGCCGCGCCGCCGTCGGTCGTCCTGCTCTCCGACCTGTTCGGGGATGCCCGCGCCGCCGGGCCGGGGAGTTGTTTCCTGTACCAGGTCATAGACCTCCAGGTCGCGGGCAGTCGGGCGACGATTCCCGCAAGCTGCACCGGGCTGCTGGTCATCCAACCGGTCGCCCCGGAGGGCGTCTTCTGGTACGATTCCGGGCAGGATCGCCCCCTGGGGCTGTTCGTGGTCAGCGACCGGGGGCGGATGCTGGCCGACTGCCGCGCGCCAGACGCGCCCTGCCTGTTCAACATCTTGGCGGGCGCGCCTCCGGCGGGCGCGGTCGGCGGGGCGTTGCCGGTCACCCGCCAGGTGCGGCTGCTCTACGATACAGACAGCTTCGCCCTGCTGAATATCGGCGGGCAGCGCCTGGATATATCCGGGCTGTCCTTTACCAACGGCACGCAAATCATGCACGCCAACGTCTGGAACACCGCGTCCAATACGGCGTCGATGTACAGCTTCCCCAGCGGAGACTGCCTCCAGGTCTGGCCGCAGAACATCCGCCAGCAGGATCACCCGTCCGGCTGCAAGGTGCGTCACGCCTGGGTCGCGGTGAGGGCCAACCAGGTCTTTTGGACGAGCGGCACCTTCGAGGTGCGCGCCAGCGGTGTGACGATCGGCACCTGCGAGACCGAGGCCGGTGAGTGCGTGGTCGAGCTGCCGTAGGAAACGGTCAGCTTTCAGCGGTCAGCAAAACAAAAACGGAGGCCGGTGAGGCCGGCAGGCGTCTTGTAGGGACGGGGTACATGCAGATTAACAAATTAATCCGGTAATTGGGCGTGACCTGATTCAGGTGGCGCAGCGGCCACGCCGAGGACTCAAGTCCCCGGCTACGAAGTCAAAAAAGCCTGCTGAAGCAGGCTCCTGGCCTGGCGCTTCGGGTCTTTGAG
>CAZHMJ010000321.1:0-772 GCA_964533805.1 uncultured Anaerolineae bacterium
CCGTAGCCAGGGACTTGAGTCCCTGGCGTGGCCGCCGGGCCACCGAGATTGGCTTACGCCTGACGACTGTCTGACGCCGCTTCGGTCAAGATACAAGCTATCAGCGGTCAGCGGTCAGTAGAGGCAAAAGCAGCGGGTTGCCCGTTTTTCTCTGGCCTCATGGCCTCCCGGCCTCGGCGCAGCGAAGCTGCGCGGCCTCTGCTTTTTCTTGCCTCTTGTCTCTGCATCTTCACTGCCGCTTCGACGCTGCTCTATGATACCACCTGGGCGTCGGGAAAGAGGAGGGCGTGCAGGTCGGCCAGGGACAGGACGTGGTAATCCGGCCGGAGATCGGGCGCGGTGTCCGGCCCAAAGAGGCAGGTGCGCAGTCCCGCAGCCTGTCCGGCCAGGATGTCGATCGGGCGGTCGCCCACGGCCAGGCCCTCGGCGGCGGGTAGACTGTGGCGCTCGATCAGGGCCAGGAACGCGGCCGGATCGGGCTTGCGCGGGTAGCCGTCGTCCGGGCAGATCGCGTCCGCGAACAGATCGGCCATGCCGAAGGCGGCCAGCAGCCGGTCGAGCGAGGCCCGGCCGCGGTGGGTGACGATGTAGTTGGCCCCACCGCGGGCCACGATCCCCGTGCAGAGGTCCACCACGCCGGGGAACGGCGGCTGGTCGCGCAGCAGTTGGTGGCGGTAGGACTGGCTGAACCCGGCTTCGAGGGCTTCCGGGTCGAGGCCGTGATGGAGCGCGAGCCGGTGGGCGGCTTCGGTCAGCGAATCGCGCAGCAGAG
>CAZHMJ010000321.1:782-4795 GCA_964533805.1 uncultured Anaerolineae bacterium
CGGGCGGTTTTGAGTGGTTTCCAACAACTCGGCCTCCGCGCGCGCTTGAACGGAGCCGCCATCGCATCGGTCAGCGAATCGCGCAGCAGAGGCGCGATTTCACCGGGGTCGGGCTGCGCGCCGAGGGCCGCCAGCGCCTCGGCCATTGCCCGCTCGAAGGCGGGGTAGGTATCGAACAGGGTGCCGTCTACGTCCCAGATCAGGTAGCGGATGGCGATCATGGTCTGCCTCCGGGCCGGCAAAGGCGAACAGGCAGACGGCTGCCCGGCCCGGGCAACCCTCTGCTATCCCCCCTGTGTTCAGCCATAAGCGGCTGTTGGCTGTTAGCTTTTGGCTATTGGTCAAAGGCCGCTGGCTATCTATCGCCCATCCGTGTACGATCGTGGGGCAGGGCGATAAACTATCTCTTTCTTAACATCAGGCCCGATCGGCGACCAGCCCCAAAGATTGGGGGAATCGAGTGGGGCGGCTGGTGGTTAGCTGGACAATAGCGATCAGTTATCGGCAGCCAGCCACCGGCCAATACGCCAGATCGTGGGGGACGCCTGGCGATTGGACCTCTGTTTTTCCTTTGGCTGACGGCTGATCCCTGACGGCTGACAGCTTTTTCAAGGAGACTGCTCATGAAGATTCTATTTTACGGGGCGGGTGTGCTGGGCAGCCTGTATGCCGCGCGGCTCAGCCAGGCCGGGCAGGATGTGACCATGCTGGCCCGCGGCCAGCGGCTGGCCGACCTGCGCCAGTATGGGATCGTGATCGAAGACCCGGTGACGGGGGTGCGCGCCACCACGCCGGTCAAGGTGGTCGAGGCCCTGGCTCCGGAAGATGCCTACGACCTGGTCGTGGTTCTGATGCGCAAGAACCAGGTCACGGACATCCTGCCCGCCCTGGCCGCCAACAAGGCCACGCCCAACGTCCTGTTCATGATCAACAACGCCGCCGGGCCGGACCTCTACGTCCAGGCCCTGGGCCGGGAGCGAGTCCTGCTCGGCTTTCCCGGCGCGGGCGGCCGGCGCGAGGGGCATGTTGTTTATGCCCGGCTGATGGAGGGTGGCATCCAGGTGACGACGATGGGCGAGTTGGACGGCGCGATCACGCCGCGCCTGACCGAGATCGCCGGGGTGTTCGAGCAGGCTAACCTGCCGGTGGTTTTCAGCGCCAATATGGATGCCTGGCTCAAGACCCACGCGGCCGTTGTCACGCCGATCGCCAACGCAATCTACGCCGCCGGGGGCGACGTGTTCCGCGCAGGGCGCACGCCGGACGCCGTGGTCCTGATGGTGCGGGCCGTGAAAGAAGGCTTCGCGGCCCTGCGCGCGCTGGGAATCCCGATCACCCCGTTCAAGCTGCGTGTCCTGGTCGAATGGCTTCCGGAGCCGTTCCTGGTGGCCGTGCTGCGCCGGGTCGCCCAGACCGATACCGCCCGGCTGGTGCTGGAAAGCCATGCCAACGCCGCCCGCGACGAGATGGCGACCCTGACCCATGAGGTCAAGGCCCTGATCAAACGGGCCGGGACGCCTTCCCCGGACTTCGACCGGCTGGCGCTGTACATCGATCCGGCCATGCCGCCCCTGGCGGAAGGTTGCGCGGCGCGGCCCATGAACTGGCGCGGGGTGTGGATCGCGTTGGGGGTCGGGCTGGTGACGCTCAACGTGCTGGCCAACTGGCTGCCCCAGGGAAAGAATCGCAAGGCGGCGGCCTGAGATATCCCAGATATCCCAGGCTTAATCCAAGATGTCGCAGATTGAGCCGGATATCCCAAATCAGGCCGGGATCATCGAGCCTCAACGAATCGGGACGGAGTCACGCGGATGGATGGGCCGTTTCCGCGTGACTCCGTCGTGTCTCGTGACACCGTCGTGTCTGGCCGCAAATAATGCTACGGATGAGGCGGCGGCGTAGCGACGCCGCTACGCAAGCGTGCCTGTCCTCGATGTCTGTGTCGTCTTTGCCCCTTGTTTTTGCCCCGGACCGCCCGGCGCGGGCATAATTATCCTCATCAGCCCTGCCCTTGACGGACCACTGACGACTCTTCACCAATCACCAGGAACCACCCACCAAGAACCGCCTATGAACCTTGATTCCCGCCTGCTCCGCCTGACCCGCTCCGTGCGCCTGGGCCTGGGGCTCACCATTCTGCTCGGCCTGCTGGGCGGAATCCTGATGGTGATCCAGGCCGGGTTGCTCAGCGGCGCGATCGACCGGGTCTTCCTGGGCGGCGCGTCCCTGGCGGACGTGACACCCCTTCTGCTGGGGCTGGCCGGAATCGCCGGGCTGCGCGGCCTGGCCGCCTGGGGCGGGGCGGTGACCGGCCAGGCCGTCGCCGGGCGGATCAAGCAGGACCTGCGCGAGCGCCTGTTCGCGCACCTGCTGCGCCTCGGCCCGGCCTACAGCGGGGCGGAACGCTCCGGCGAGCTGGCCCATACCCTGCTGGAGGGCGTCGAAGAGCTGGATGCCTACTTCAGCCAGTACCTCCCCCAGATCGCGCTGGCGGCGCTTGTCCCGATCACCTACCTGATCGTCGTCTTTCCGGCCGACCCGCTGTCGGGCCTGGTGCTGCTGGTGACCGCGCCGCTGATCCCGTTCTTCATGATCCTGATCGGCAAGGCGGCGGAGATTCTGACCCGCCGCCAGTGGGGCGTGCTCAGCCGGATGAGCGCCCATTTCCTGGACGTGCTGCAAGGCCTGACCACGCTCAAGCTGTTCGGCCGCAGCCGCAAGCAGATCGAGGTCATCGGGCAGATCAGTGACTCCTGGCGGCGCACGACGCTGGGCGTGCTGCGCGTGGCGTTCCTCTCCGCGCTGGCGCTGGAGATGTTGGCGACGATCAGCACGGCGATCGTCGCGGTCGAGATCGGCGTGCGCCTGCTGTACGGCGGGCTGGACTTCCAGCGGGCGCTGTTCGTCCTGGTCCTGGCCCCGGAATACTACCTGCCGCTGCGGGCGCTGGGCGTCCGGTTCCACGCGGGCATGGCCGGGGTGGAAGCCGCCCGGCGTATCTTCGCGATTCTGGAGACGGACGACAAAGGCCAATCGAACCGCCAAGACGCCACCTCACCTCCCGGCCTCCTCTCCACGCGTGGAGAGGAGGAGAAAGCAGGCATGGATGCCTCTCTCTCCAGTTTTTCCGTGGCGTCCTCGGCGTCTTGGCGGTTCGATATTGCTTTTCGCGACGTATCCTACGCCTACGCCGGGCGGGACGGCGCGGCCCTGAACGGGGTGAGCTTCACGCTGGCGGAAGGCGAGCAGGTCGCGCTGGTGGGGCCGAGCGGCGCGGGCAAGAGCACGATCGCGGCCCTGCTCCTGGGCTTTATCGTCCCACAAAGCGGGACGATAAAGCTGGGCGGGTCACCGCTGGACTCGATCGACCCGGACGAGTGGCGGGCGCGGCTGGCCTGGGTCCCCCAGCGGCCGTACCTGTTTTACGCCAGCGCGCTCGACAACATCCGCCTGGGCCGTCCGCAGGCCACCCCGGACGAAGTGACCTGGGCCGCGCGCCAGGCCCAGGCGGATGAGTTTATCCGCGCCCTGCCGGAGGGATACAACACGCTCATCGGGGAGCGCGGGGCGCGCCTCAGCGGCGGGCAGGCCCAGCGAATCGCGCTGGCGCGGGCCTTCCTGAAGGACGCGCCCTTCCTGATCCTGGACGAGGCCACGGCCAACCTGGACGCCGAGAGCGAGGCTCTGGTGCAAGCAGCCATCGAGCGCCTGCTGGAACGCCGCACGGCGCTGGTGATCGCCCACCGCCTGCAAACCGTCACCCGCGCCGATCGAATCCTGGTGCTGGATGGCGGGCGCGTGGTCGAAGCCGGGCCGCACGCCGAGCTGGTCGCTGCCGGGGGCCTGTACAGCCGCCTCTTCGCGGTGGTTGGGGGGGCGAGATGAGTCTCGTGTCGCGGATCGATCAGGCTTTGCAGGGCACAGAGACAAGCGAATCGGGTGTTGGATTCCCGGCGTCGGACCGCAGTTCGACGCTACAAAAGTCCCGGCGCGGGCAACGTCTCTACCTGCTC
>CAZHMJ010000322.1:0-4780 GCA_964533805.1 uncultured Anaerolineae bacterium
TCTGGCGACGGAGTGGGAGAGTAGGTCAGTGCCAACTTCCAGGACTGCTCCTTTTATGCCTCGCCCCCGGAGCATCCTGTCACCGTTTCCCCTTCAGATATCTGTTGTACAGGCCATCAACTCTGCAATTTGCGCAATAGACCTAACGCGAATTCCAGGTCGCCCCGCGCCAGCCAGGCATGCTCCAGGGCGTCGGCCAGCATGTCCCCCGCGATGGTCGAACGCGTCCTGACCAGATCTCTTGCCCCCTTGACCAGGCCATTCGCGATTCGAAGACGGGCACGGGCCTTGGCGGCTGCCAGGCGTGCCGGATAGTAACGATCCTCTGCCTGTTGGGCGCGCTCGTCATATCGCTTGATCAGCGCATCTTCGATCGTCGTGATGGGCTGCTTCTTCTGTTTGGCTGCATTGCTGGATACGATCTTCAAATTCACACTGAGTTGCCCCACATCAATCGCATAGTCCCCATTCCGGGAGAACTTCTCCAGGTCGATGAACCGGATCAGGGTCTCGTCCGGGTGCGCCTGGAGCATGATGTTGCGAGTATGGAGATCGCCATGCATGGCGCATGACGTGAACTGGCTCAGGGCTGGCTCCTGTTCGTACAGACCTGTGATGGCAGAGCGCAGACCTCGCTCGTTTTGTGCCGCGTCCACTACCGCCGGCCTCGTGTTCCCGGCCAGGAGTGCCGCGCCGCCATGATGATAGAGATCGAACACGACTTCCGTGTACCGCCATAACGGCTCGAAATAGAGTCGTCGTACCTGCCCTGCCCGATCAGTGTGGACCGAGCGAGACGGCAGGCGGTGGATTTGTTCCAGGCGATTCAGCAGCGCTGCTGTAAAGGCCTCGTTGATGTCCTGAACACGGCAGTCTCGCAAAAATTCCTCCAGGGAGACAAACCCGTGCAGGTGCTGGATGATCAGGAAGGAGTGCCTTTTGTTGCGGTAGGTGAGTTGAACCGGGGCAAAGAGACCTTGGAGCTGGTCATCCAACTCATTCTTGTAGTTGTGATATTCCGCCTCGATTTCTTCGTGTGGGCCGTATTTGACGATCACGCTCTCGAATCCCGGGGGATGGATCGTCTCACTGTCCTTGAACCGGCGCGGGCTGCGGATTCGGAAGGAAGGCTCCAGGCGTAGCACGTGCGCGCCGGAGAGGCCCAGGGTCAGGCGGTTCGGCTCACTGCTGTAGCTCACCTCGAAGCTGTTGAGCAGTGCCTTGGTCACTTCCTCGCGATCCCAGCCATTTTTCTCCACAGGTATGCCATCGACCAGGATCGAGAGCAGCAGCCGGCGGAAATCGCGCCGCCCATAGGCCTCGCCCGCTACCAGCATGCGGCACATGATCAGGGTCCAATCGTAGTCCTTCTGGAAGCTTTGCAGGATGCGGTGGGGATCGCCACTGAAGATGTCGAACAGGGCCGCCATCGCGCGATCCAGCGACGGTTTGATGTGGGGCGCGATTTTTTGAAGCGGCGCCAGGGTTTCGATCACGTGGCAGGTGCCCACCAGCGCTTCACGCCAGGATTGGCGGTCGCTCTTGCTGATATTGGCACTGAACCCGTACCGCTTCAAATCTTGAACCTGGTCCAGGAGTTCCGCCCGGATGTTCCAGAGACCCTGTCGCTTCTCGTTGGCACTCAACAGGTCATCCAAGAGCAACATGTGACGGGCTTCCAGGTGACCGTGCAGGCGGTAGTACAGGTTCAGGGCCAGGCCCAGCACGGGATGGTAGCGCCGGGCAGCATTGCTCTCGTCGTCCAGGATGATCCGGATATCTTCCTTCATCCATTGCAACGTGGCGCGGCTCTTGACCAGCCCGATCTCTTTGGCCATGACCAGTAGCTTGAGTGCCCAGACGTTGGCAAACCAATGGGTGACATCGTCGATGTGATAGTAAGCTGGACCTTCTCGCTGGTTAAGCAACTGCTGGAGCATCTGCCAGGGATAATCACTGCGCAGACCATGCTCCTCCAACTCCTGGGCCGTTACCCGGGTTTGCAGGAGGATTTCGAGCTGGTTCATACTGCTTTTGTCGATGACTTCGATGATTTCGGGCAGTTCGCGGAGTATCCACTTCAGGGTGTTGTTGATGTAATGACCCCGGCTGTAACCGCAGGCGTGCAAAGCCGCCACGAAGTAATTGGTCAGGCTCAGCGTGTCCTGGGAGTACTGGGTTGTGTCTGGCCCCCTGTCACCCTGGATATACCCGTCCGGGTGCTGTTGCGCGAGGATGGCGCGCAGCATGTAGTTGAATGTTGGGCTGAGTTCTTCGATAAGGGGGGTGTGAGACGGCATGAAACGGACTCCGGAGTTTTCTCCGTACTGTTAACTGGGACGCGGTGATGTTATCCCTGAACTTTGTTTCCTGCTATCCGGCCGCCGTGGCGAAAAAGCTCGTTATAATAGAAACCCATTGGCGATTTGAACAATGATCGAGGCTCTGATGCTGACCATCTCCGGTCTTGGCCCAGGGGATATCTCCCTGGATATGCTGAATATTGATCTTTCCCGAGGGCTGCAAATCCATGCCGCCCCGATCGTGGCCGGGATGCACCATCCCCCGCTGAACCCGGCGCAGCCGGCCCTGCTGAGCGGAATCGACACTCTTGAGACCGCGCGCCGTTTAAAACGGGTGCTATTGAGTCAGTATCCACCCCGGCATGAGGTCAGCCTGCTTGTGCCTGTGGCCGGGGGGCAGCCTCGGTCCGCCCGCATGGCCCTTGACCAGATCGAAGCTGGGCTGGGAGATGCATCCGACGCGCTGCTTTATGTACCTCCCTTGACTGACGTGGGCAGCTTCGAGAGTTTGCAGGAGACGATGGCCCACCTGCGCGCACCGGAGGGGTGTCCCTGGGATAGGGAGCAGACGCACGAGACGCTGCGCCCCTACCTGCTCGAGGAAACCTACGAGGCGCTGGACGCGCTGGACGCGGGCGATCTCAACGGGCTAAAAGAAGAACTAGGCGACCTCCTCCTCCAGATCGTCTTTCATGTTCAGGTGGCGGTCGATCGGGACGAATTTCGGATGGCCGACGTGATCGGTTACATCAATCGCAAGCTGATCCATCGCCATCCTCATGTCTGGGGCGAGGTCGATGTCAACGATGCCGATGACGTCGCCCGCAACTGGGAGGCGATCAAAAAGCAGGAACGGCACGATAACGGCAAGGCCAGGGCGTCGCTCCTGGATGGGGTTTCAAAGGCGCTTCCGGCGCTGGCGCAGGCCTACAACTACCAGACCCGCGCGGCACGGGTGGGCTTCGACTGGGAAGCGATCGAGCCGGTGCTGGACAAGATCAAAGAGGAAATCGGCGAAATCCAGGCCGCGACCGATGACGAATCCAAGGCCAGAGAGATCGGCGATCTGTTTTTCGCCCTGGTCAACTGGACGCGCTGGCTGGGGATCGAGCCGGAGACGGTCCTGCGCGAGGCCAATGCCCGCTTCTACCGCCGCTTCCGGTACATCGAGCAGACTGCCGAGCAGTCTGGGCGGCCCCTCAACCGCATGACTCTGGCTGAAATGGACACCCTCTGGGACGAAGCCAAGTCACGGGGGCTTTAGGCAACCTTTTCAAAAACGCCAGCCTGGCCATTCAAAGCCGGGCTGGTTTTGGATCAGAGTGGAGGAAGTCTGTCCAGGGAACTTCCCAGGCGGAGCCGGCGCCGGACCTGGACAACCTGGACGAAGAAAACGCCGGTCCGGGCGGGTTCGAGGGCTTCTGGCGGGTCGGCCGGCAGGATGGGATCGGCCTGTTCTTTCTCTCTGACTGGGGAGCCGGCCCGGCGGATGGGCAGGCGCGCCCCGCGTCTGAGTCGCCGGTACAAATCCTCGGCCACCAGTTCAACCAGCCGTTTGACGAAGATGGTGCTCACCGCGCCGGCCGCGATGCCGAGCGCCGTTCGCTGCGAGATGGGGAGCGGACGCCGGAATATGAATAGGCTCTGGGATGGGGCCGGGATCAAGGCCCGGTCTTCGGGATTGGCGGGGGTATTCATGCCGATATCCTGATGAACTGTCCGGTTGTTGCCTCATGATCAGTATACCCCCGGCCCGATCGGGCGTAAACTCCTCTGTTCTCTCACAGGACTTCCTACCCACACTGGAAGACTTTTTATTCATTTTTCACGAGTTTAGGCGTCCCGAGACTGGTTTTAGAATTGAAACCGGATTAAAATGACTTTGAGTCAAAGGCTATTATGGATGCAATTTATCTGAATGTGTCATCGACTGTCCTGACGAAATCGTCGGGGTGAAGGACATCCTATGTTGAGAAGAGGGTTGTCGGGGAAGCAGGCCGTTTTTGCTGTTCTTGTCGTTGCAGGGCTGGCGATTTCGGCTCTGCTGATTTCCAACGGGCAGCAACTCACCGGTACGTCCGTCGAAGCCACGCCCACCGAGGCAGAAGAGACGGTAGTGGCAGCCGAATCCACCCAGCCAGCGCCGGCTGAACTGCCGCCAACTGAGGTTCCTGCGACCGCCATTCCAACGACGAGGGTTCCTCCCACTGCCGTGCCCCCCACTGCTGTGCCGCCACAGGCATCCGGAGGGGACACCCGGAAGGTTACGATCTGCCACAACGGCAACACGCTGACCATTGGGTGGAACGCGGTGTATGGCCCGGCCGGGCACTTCCTCGAGAACGGCCAGCCGCGCTCCGGCCACGAAACGGACACGCTGGGGCCGTGCCCAGTCCCGACCGCGACGAATACCCCGCTGCCGCCCACGGCGACCAACACGCCGACGGACACGCCCCAGCCGCCGACCGCGACCGATA
>CAZHMJ010000323.1:0-4763 GCA_964533805.1 uncultured Anaerolineae bacterium
GCGAGGAGTTTCTGGCGCACGCCTGGATTGAACTCGACGGGCGGGTGGTGGGCGTGCTGTGCGCCGAGCCGGAATACTGGTACGAGGAAAGCGCGTTCGCCAATGTCTTTCCGCGCAGCTACCTGCGCCTGCGGCTGTACATCGTGCCGGGGGTGGACGCGACCCCGGTGGCGGCGGGCCTGATGGCCTGTGTGGATGGCTGGTCTGGCGCGGGCGAGATCAACGGGACGATGCTGCTGGCTCCCTGCCGGGACGGGCGGCTGGCGGATGCGCTGGCGGCGACCGGCTTCGCGCCGTACCACACCATTGCCGCCCAGCCGATGCGTTGGCGGCCCGCGACCGCGCCGCCGGATGGGATTGCTATCCGCGTGGCGACCCGGCAGGACTTCGGACCGGTGGCCGGGTTGATGGCCGAGTCGTGGCGCTTCCATGCCGCCCACCAGCCCGCCATCCATCTCAGCGTCTTTCTGCTGGATGGCTGCGAGCAGCAGGCCCGCCAGCTCGGCGCCGACCGCAACGATCAGCGCCTGCTGCTGGCCGAGCAGGACGGTGAGGTGATCGCGTTCTTCGCGATCGGGCTGAATATCCAGCAGGCCAACACCCGCCCCGGTCTGTTCACGCCGGGCATCTACGGTGATATCTTCGAGGTCGCGGTGCGCGAAGACCGGCGGCGGGGTGGGGTCGGCACGGCGCTGTTCGAGGCGGCCTGGGCCTGGTTTTCCGCGCAGGGGGTGCGCGCGGTGTTCGTCAACTACGCGCCGACCAACCCGATCAGCAGCCGGTTCTGGCCGCGCCTGGGATTCGTGGACGCCTGGACGAACTGGTGGCGCTACCGGCGCTGAGGCGTTGGGGGTGCTTGATGCCCTTTCAATTCGACACGGATGTTACAGTTTTTTCCTGAGAGACCGTGTTCATCCGTGTGATCCGTTCCATCTGTGTCGAATTGAAACGACTCAAAGCGAGTTGAAAAGATGTTCACACAAGCCAGAAAGAGTCACGGGTGATTTTCGAGACGGTCACACACCTGAATCCCGAAGCCGAGCGCCTGTTGCGCGGCGCGCTGGACGCCGCCGATCAGGATACCGAGGGCGAACTGGGCGCGATCCGGGCCGGGCTGGCCGAGGGGAGTGTCGCGGCGGGTCTCGTGATGGACGCGGGCACGCCATTTGGACTGGCGATCTGGCGCTGGGAAGACCCGGCCCGGCGCTTTGGCGCGGTGGACTGGCTGACCGTCCGGCCCGGCGCGCCGGACGCGGCTGGTGAAGCGCTGGTCGCCGGCGTGTGGGCCGCGCTGAGCGAGTCCCCCGCGCTGCGAATGATTGGGGCGCGCCTGCGCGGTGATCCGCCCGGCGTGCGGGCCGCGCTGGCCCGGCGCGAGACCGTCGTTTTCGAGCGTCATTTCATGCTGCGCAGCCTGCGCGGGTTGGAACCGCCCGCCGATCCGCCGCCGGATGGCTACCGCCTGGCGGTCTGGGCCGATGAGCACCAGGCCGAGGTCGAGGCGCTGGCGGTGCGTTCCCTGGAAGGCAGCCCGGACGCGGTCGTCCTGTCGGATGCGCAGCCGGACCAGATGGCGGATAGCCTGCGCCAGATTCGGGCCAGCACCTATCCGGGCTGCGGGCCGTGGAACGCCGCCGCCAGCCGGGTGCTGCTGGCCGGGGATGGGAGTGTGGCCGGGTATCTGGCGGCGGCGGACATGGGCCGGATGGGCTTCATCATGGATATCGCCGTCCACCCGGCGCACCAGCGGCGCGGATTGGCCCGCCGCCTGATCGACCACTGTCTGGCGGCTTACCAGAGCCAGGGCTTCGAGGCGGTCGGGCTGGCGGTGACGGCCCTCAACCCGGCGCGCCACCTGTACGAGCGGATGGGTTTTGTCACGCTGGACGCCGGCCAGACGGCGGTCTGGTGGGCCGATGGTCGGCAGTTGGCCTGGAAAGACGGTGAGTAGGGCTTGGTTCGTGGTGATTGGTTCAAAGACTGTCCATCGTGTGGTTCAGTATATCGACCGGCGCAGCGATCCTAATTCAAGGAGGACTCACCTATGCGTAAAGTCACCCTCGGTACCAGCGGCGAAAAGGTCAGCGCGCTTTGCCTGGGCGCGATGTACCTCGGCACGCGCAACGACGCAGCCAGTTCCTTTGCCTTGCTCGACCAGTATGTGGAAGCGGGCGGCTCGTTTATCGACACGGCCAACATCTATGCCCACTGGGTCCCCGGCTTCCAGGGCGGCGAGAGCGAAACCGTCCTGGGCCAATGGATGCGCGAGCGCGGCAACCGGCAAAATCTGTTCATCGCCAGTAAAGTGGGCTTCAACTATCCCGGCGTGGGGCGCGGCCTGTCTGCCCGCCAGATTCTGACCGAGTGCGACCGCAGCCTCCAGCGGATGGGGATCGAGACCTTCGACCTGTACTACGCCCACGTGGACGATCACCAGACTCCGCTGGAGGAGACCCTGGAAGCCTTCGACCGGCTGGTGCAGACGGGCAAGGTGCGCTACATCGGAGCCAGCAATTTCCTGGCCTGGCGGCTGGAGAAGGCGCGTTGGACGAGCCGGACCAACGGCTGGGCGGAATACTGCTGCATCCAGCAGCGCTACTCGTACCTGCGCGGCAAGCGCGGGTCCAGCTTCGATCCACAGCTCGAGGCCAGCGACGAACTGGTACAGTACTGCCGGGCGGAGCGGGTGACTCTGCTGGCCTATTCGGCCCTGCTGGGCGGGACGTACACCCGGCCGGAGCGCGACCCCGGCGAGCAGTATCACGGCCCGGACAGCGAGGCCCGGCTGGCCGAACTGCGCGCCGTGGCGGCCGAAACCGGCGCGACGGCCAACCAGGTTGTGCTGGCCTGGATGCTGGCGCAGGGCGTGCTGCCCCTGATCGCCGGTAGCACCCACGAGCAGCTTGCCGAGAACATCGGCGCGCTGGAGGTCCGGCTCAGCGACGGCCAGGTCGCGCGCCTCAACGCGGCGGGCGGGTAGGGCGCCCGGCCCATGCCCGGATTCCTCACCCCGGCCTGGGCCGGGGATGATTGGGAGGGCTGCGCGCCGGAGGCGTGATCGGGTATCATACAGCCACCAGTCGTGGCGACGGCGTGTGTCGCGACAAACAAAGAACTAATAACTGATAACTAATAACTATCCACAAGGAGTCCCTGCATTGAAAATCTTTGTTCCAGGGCGCGTATGCTTGTTTGGCGAACATTCCGACTGGGCCGGGGGCTACCGGCGCATCAACGCCGAAATCGAAAAGGGCTACGCCCTGATCTCCGGCACGAACCAGGGCATCTATGCCGAGGTCGGGCCGCATCCTACCGCGCTGGTGCTGACCTCAACCACGCCCGAAGGCGAGGTGGTCGGCCCGTACGAAATCCCGATGGAGCCCAAGGCCCTGCTGGAGGAGGCCCAGAAGGGCGGCTTCTGGAGTTATATCGCCGGGGTGGCCTATCAGATTCAGACTCACTACCACGTGCGCGGGCTGGTCATCAACAACACTCTGACCGACATGCCCATGAAGAAGGGGCTGTCCTCCAGCGCGGCGATCTGTGTGTTGACGGCGCGCGCCTTCAACCGGGTCTATGACCTCAAGATGACGATCCGGGGCGAGATGGAGCTGGCTTACCAGGGCGAGATCATGACGCCTTCGCGCTGCGGCCGGATGGACCAGGGCTGTGCCTTCGGCAACCGCCCGGTGCTGATGACCTTCGATGGCGAATTCCTCGACACGCAGGAATTGCAGGTCAGGGACAGCCTGTACTTCGTCCTGGTCGATCTCCAGGCGCAAAAAGACACGATGGAGATCCTGGCCCGGCTCAACCGCAGCTACCCCTTCGCCTCCAACGAGGTCGAGCGCGGTGTACAGGAACTGCTCGGCCCGATCAACAAGCGGATCATCCATGAGGCGGTCGATGCCCTGCAACGGGCCGACGCCCAACGCCTGGGCGAGTTGATGATCGAGGCCCAGGCCCTGTTCGACCGGTATGCCACCCCGGCCTGCCCGGAGGAGTTGACCGCCCCGGTCCTGCACAGGGTACTGAATTACGAGCCACTCAAGCCGCACATCTGGGGCGGCAAGGGGGTCGGCTCCCAGGGTGACGGCACGGCCCAGTTCATCGCGCGCAGCGAGGCCGACCAGCAGGCCGTGGTCGAGATCATCGAGCGCGACCTGGGATTGCCCTGCCTCAAGCTGTCGCTCACGGGCGGCCCCAAGGTGCGCAAGGCGGTCATCCCCGCCGCCGGCTTCGGGACGCGGCTCTTTCCGGCCAGCAAGGCCACGAAGAAAGAGTTGTTCCCGATCGTCGACCGGGACGGAATCGCCAAGCCGGCCATCCTCCTCATCGTCGAGGAGGCGCTCAAGGCCGGGCTGGACGAGGTGATCATCATCGTCCAGCAGGACGACCTGGAAGACTTCCGGCGCTTCTTCAACGTCCAGGTCTCGATCGAGAACTACAACAAGCTGCCGCGCCACTTCCAGGACTATGCCAAATGGCTGCTGGATGTCGGCCGCAAGGTCAAGTTCGTGACGCAGACGGCCCAGGAAGGCTTCGGTCACGCGGTCTACTGCGCGCGGGAGGCCGTTGGCGACGAGCCGTTCCTGCTGATGCTGGGCGACCACATCTACCGCTCGGAGAGTGATCGCTCGTGCGCCAAGCAGCTTGTGGATGCCTTCAACCAGCACGGGATCAGCGTGGTCGGCCTGCGCGGCACGCCGGAAAGCATGATCGGCAGCTTTGGGACGGTGATGGGCTACTGGACGGACGACAAT
>CAZHMJ010000324.1:0-4763 GCA_964533805.1 uncultured Anaerolineae bacterium
AATCCAACATTTGTTGGGCATAGCCAAAGTGCATATACAATAGGATACCCTGAGCTAGGTCTCTTTTTCGAGATTCCCAGCTTAGAACCGGAGTATAGTTTCATAGTACATATCATGAATCCTGAGCTAGCTCATTTCTTTTTAGAAGGTCCTCAGCTCCTACCGTGTACTGAACCTGCGGAAATTTGCAGATTAGTCGGGCTTCCCATCGCTTCCGCCGGACCCGACCAAACTCTCACCGACACAGACGCCTCCGGCGGCGAACTCGTCACCCTGGACGGCTCCGGTTCCTCCGACCCCGACGGCACGATCGTCGGCTACTCGTGGACCGAAAACGAGGTCGAAATCGCGACCGGGGCCACGCCCACCGTCGAGCTGGCCGTCGGCGTGCACACGATCACCCTCACCGTCACCGACGACGACGGCCTGACCGCCTCCGACGAGGTCGTCATCACCGTCGAGGCCGCGCCGGAGGACCCGCGCGTCACCGACGGCCTCCAGGTGCTCTACACCTTCGCGGAAGGCGCGGGCGCGGTCGTCCACGACGTGTCCGGCATCGGCACGCCGCTTGACCTGACCATCGCCAACCCCGCCGCCACAACCTGGACCGCGGGCGGCCTGTCCGTCAATGCCAGCACGGTGATCCAGTCGGCCGGGGCGGCCACCAAGGTCATCGACGCCGTGATGACCTCCAACGCGATCACGATCGAGGCCTGGGTGCGTCCGGCCAGCGCCTCGCAGCGCAACCCGTCGCGCCTGGTCGGCATCTCCAACAGCACCTCCACCCGCGACGTCCTGCTCGGCCACGGCCAGTCCTACGTGCCCACCGTCTACAGCGCCCGGCTGCGCACCACGACGACCGACCTCAACGGCACGCCGGAGATCCATACCGCCGTGGGCACCGCCACGACCAACCTGACCCACGTCGTGTTCACCCGCGACGCGTCGGGAGTGGCCCACATCTACCTCGACGGAGCCGACGCCCTGACGGGCACGTTCGGCGGGAACCTGTCCACCTGGAACACGACCTATCCGCTGCTGCTGGCCAACGAGGTGTCCGGCGACCGGCCCTGGCTGGGGGAGTTCAAGCTGGTTGCCATCTACGACCGGGCGCTCAGCGCGGCGGAGGTCCAGCAGAACTACGCCGCCGGGCCGGATGCCGCCGATGGCCCGCGCCCGCCGACGCCGACCACCAGCCGGGTGATGACTGACCTGCAAGTCTGGTACACCTTCGAGGAAGCGGGCGGCTCCACGGTCTACGACGTGTCCGGCGTGGCGGCGGGTGTCGCGAATTATCCATCATTCCGATTCGCAGCACCGTGCTGGGGGAGAACGAAAAAACGTTGGCAAAATTTAGGAAGTGTTAAAAAACAAAATGACTACGGATATATCTTTAATCCGTAGCCAATACGGTGACGACGGGCGTCGCATTCTCATAGGATCACTGTGGCTTCTTCGGGTAGACGGCTATCCTGAAAACCCGATCTGTGGTGTCCATGGTTGCTCAGAACTTCGGCGATAGCCTTCAGGATCCCATACGCCAACGATCGATAAGGATCGTGACGGTGGTACATGGTCACCTGACTGATGGGATGAGTCGCCGAATCTTGCACGAAGTTGGTAGCGGTAAGCAGAAAAACAGGAATACCTGCCAGCCTCGGATCGGCCTTCATTGCTTTCAATACCTGCAATCCATCCACTTCGGGCATAGCCAGGTCCAACAGAACCAGGTCTGGCTGCTGCTGACGCATCACCTCCAGGCCCTGCTGTCCGCTGTAGGCCCGGCTGATCCGGAAGTCATGACCGTTGGCTTCCAGCAGCCGTTCCACAAACTGGACGAACCAGCGCTCGTCGTCGATCACCAGGATGCGTTCGACCGTACTGAGATGGTCGATTGCATCGAGGAGCATATGACTGTCGATAGGCTTCTCGAAACAGGCCATCACCCCCAACTTCTCGGCCGCCCCCCGATTGCTGGGCAACGTGCAGGCCACGACGGGAATCTCCAGGGTCGCAATCCTGTTGGATAGCTGGGCCGGCGGGTTGTTCCAGATCACCATCACGGGCTGGTTGGCCTGAACAGCCTGCTCCAGCAGATCGGGGTTCGCCACAGAAATGATGCTGTAATCTTCCATCTGGCGGCGCAGGATGGAAATCAGGGCGGGATCGTTTTCCACGACCAGGACGCACGGCAGAGGACTCGGCCCCGCGCCGGTCTTTCCCGGCGCGGCTGTCCGCTGGCGCGGATGATACTGGACGTGCACGGCCTGTGAGACAGGCAGGGTGAAGCTGAAGGTCGAGCCCTGCCCTTCGATGCTCTCGACGGTGATACGGCCGCGATGCGCCTCCACGAAGTGTTTGCTGATAGTCAGCCCCAGTCCAGTCCCGCCCTGCTTACGGTGCAGGGTGCTATCCACCTGGTAGAACTCGGTGAAGATGTTTTGTAGCTTGTCCGCCGGGATGCCGCACCCCTCATCGATCACGCTGATGGTCACCTCGTCATGGTACTGCCTGGCGCGAACCAGAACTGTGCCTGTTTCGGTAAATCGCCGCGCGTTGTTGAGCAGGTTGATGAGCACCTGGCGGATGCGTGTCCGGTCGATCTCAAGGATGGGGAGGTCTTCACCGAAGTCCGCTTCCAGGCGAACCGCATCTCCCTGAAACAGGGGTTCCATAATCTTCAGGGTTTCTCGTAGCAGCGGTACAAGCGGGGTGGGCTCCACGTTCAGCGAGAACTCGCTCATCTGGAAGCGGGAAAGGTCCAGAATGTCGTCGATCATCTGGAGTAGATGGCGGCTGCTGTTGTAGATTTCCTGAATGTCCCGGCGCAGCTTTGGCGGCCAGCGAAGGTCGCCATAGACATCCGGGGAAAGGTGCATGATTTCGCTGAAGCCCAGGATTACGTTGAGGGGCGTGCGCAGTTCGTGGCTGATGTTGGCCGCGAAGCGCTCCTTCATCCGCCGCGCCTCCTCGGCATATTGCTTGGTTGCCATCAGCTCATGCTTGGCTCGTTCCTGGACTTCATAGGCCACTTCCAGGGAGCGTACCGTGCGCTTCAGCGCGGCCCGGTTGTTACGAGTCTCGGCCAGTAGTTGACTGGCGTGTTCCTGCATCACCCAGGTCCATTGCAAGGCGGTATAGAGGTTGTATAGCGTCAGGCGGGCCAGGATCACGCCGACACCAAGCGTGCCCAGCAGGGGGATCACGGGATAGTCGCGGAAGCCCAGCGTGGTCAATCCGACTGTCAGCAAGGCGATCAGTCCGGCGGTGATGAAGTCGCTGTATAGGATGACCATCGCGCTTGGGAATACCACAAGGCTCCCGGCGAAAGGCACCCAGATGTCGTCGGTCAGCAACATGGTCTGCAAGGGTGCCAGGGCCAGGGTCAGTACCAGCACGTATCTGGCCAGGCGTGGATGGCGGGATTGCAGCATCAGGATAAGGATACCGAACAGGAAGCACTCTGAAGCCAGCAGGAATACCGGGCTGCAACGGATGGGCGGCAGCCCTTGAGGCATGGTCAGCCAGGCCAGGAATCCGCCGATACAGGCCAGGAGCAACCCGATCCGCTGCGTGACCTTGGCCTGGAGTTCTTCAAGGTTATCGAGATAGGTGGATGAACTATCCATAACGGCGCATTCCCCCTGGAGGCTCGAAGACAGGTTCCGAGGCCCATCATGGCCGTGGCGGCGCTTAATGGATGAACGCCAGTTTGCGGAGCGCGGCGAGGAGTTGTTCGCGTTCCAACGGCTTGGAAATGAAGTCCGATGCGCCCAACGAATAGGCCAGATTGGGATCGTTGAAGACCGAGCAGACGATGATGGGGATGTTGGCGGTGTCGGGGTCCACCAGCAGACGCTGCAAGAGTTCCCAGCCGTTCATCTCCGGGATCATGACGTCCAGGACGATCACCTGGGGATGGAGCTTGCGGGCCAGATGGAGCCCTTCCCGTCCGGAATGGGCACTGACGACCTGGCAGGCATAGCCGGTGAGATAGCGGGCGAACAGTTTGGTGAGGCCTTCGTTGTCGTCAATCAGGAGCAGGGTGTGGATGTCGGTCGTAATGTGGAGGCTCAAATCGTGGATGTTGGGACGGTGCTGCTGGTCCAACTGCCAGCCCAGCCGATCGATCAGGTTCAGAATGGGCGTGCTGATCGGGGTGGATCGGTCGTTTCTTGGGATGTAATGGAGGTGAATCAGAATATCCTTGTCACGGTGTTGCACCGTCACCTGTACGGCTTGTTCGGCGGCTTCCTGGATGGCAAAGCTGAAGATCGCGATCAGGATCTGCTGGGCGACAGAAGGATCGGTGGAGATGAAGATCGGGTCAGGAGGGTAGTCGACATGCAGACTGACGGTATGCAAGCTCGCCAGTTGTTCCACGGCCTGCGAGGCGCTCCGGATCAGGAGACCAAAATCGATCGTGCGGAATGTGATCTTGAGCAGGGATAGCTCGGACTGCACGGACGAAACCTGTGGCTCATTGGGGGGAGGGTCACCGGGCGGCGCTTCGTGCGCCCTGCGGCGCGCCCACAAAATCGAGGCCACGTTTTCCTCACCACGGCGCAGGTCCCGATGTGCTTGCCGCACGGACAGCGCCATCTCCTGGGCGGCCTCTGGGATGGTCATCGATTCCACGTAACGCAGATTCAGCAGGTTGTACAGTCTGGCAACCGGCGAATGGAAAGAAATCGCGCCGCCCGGATTCAGCGTATCGATGGCGCGCAAGACCTCTCGCCGAAGGGCCTGGGCGGGTGGAGCGC
>CAZHMJ010000325.1:0-4675 GCA_964533805.1 uncultured Anaerolineae bacterium
CGCCCTTGCTGCTCGGCCAGGGCCAACAGCAGGGAATCGCCGCTGACCATCAGCCGCTGTTCGGGCAGTTCCAGGTCCAGGCTGAGAGATTTGGCGGAGACGCGCTGGTCGCATTCCAAACAGATGGTGTTGATCACCTGGTTCAGTTCCACCGGCTGGAAGACACTGTTGTAGATTTCTTCAAGCCGCTCCAACGAGAGCACGTTGGAGACGATCGAGCGGATCTTGTGGGCCGCATAATCG
Source organism: uncultured Anaerolineae bacterium (assembly GCA_964533805.1). Lineage (GTDB taxonomy): Bacteria > Chloroflexota > Anaerolineae > Aggregatilineales > Ch27 > JARKOQ01. Next base: position 244 of record CAZHMJ010000325.1, read on the forward strand.
ATGGCGTTGATGAACCGGTTCTCGGTATCGGGAGCAACCGTGCGCCTGAGCAGTTCGAGATTCAGCAGAATGTTGGATACCGGGTTCTTGAGATCGTGGGCCGTGACCCGGATCATCTCCGTCTTGAGCTGCTCCAGTGCGGCGACCCGTTCGTGAAGCTGCTTTAACTCGCGCTCCACGCGCTTGCGCTCGATGGCGTACCGGATGGAACGCTCCAGCAGTTCGGCCGTCAGGCTCTTCTTGTCGAGGAAATCCATCGCCCCCAGGTGCATGGCTTCCAGGTCGGTCTCATAGGTGCCGTAGGCGGTCATCAGAAGCATAGGGGCGTCGACATCCGCCTCCCGCGCCATCCGCAGCAGCGACACGCCGTTTTCATCCCCGCTGCCCATGACGTAATCCACCAGGTACACATCATGCCGGTTGGCCAGGAGGGCTGCCCTTCCCTGCTCCAGGTCGCTGACCCAATCAATATCGATCTGGGCATAAGCTTTTCCCAGGAGGTGAGTCACGAAGGTATAGGCGCTCGGGTCATCATCGATGATCAGCACGCGAATGTTGGCCCGGTTCACAGCATCCCTGGCACCCTGGAAATCCGCCATATACCCTCCGCGATGGAGCAGGTGAACAGGCTGAATCCTTGAAACTGAACGTTCTCATTATAAGCCAGGAGCCCGAAAGTGCCCATAAAGACCGGCCGCGTGGCCGGGGCAATCGGCATCGGACAGACGAAGCGCGGGTTTTACGGCGGCGCCCAACTCACGGCAGAATCCGCCGGGCCGGTGTTTGCTCACACCGGCCCGGTCCTACCACCCCACGATTGTGTACCCGCCACGTAGAAGGCTGGTCCGTGTGCCGGCGCCCGCCGGGATCAAGCCGTCACAGCCGGACTTCCGCCCGCCGGTTCCTCCCGATAGACAGGCAGGTGCACCACGAAGGTACTGCCCTGGCCCGCGACCCCGGCGCTCTCCGCGTGAATGCGGCCGCCGTGGGCCTCGACGATCGAGCGCGCGATCGCCAGCCCCAGCCCGCTGCCGCCCGATTCACGGGCGCGGGCCGTATCCACCCGGTAGAACCGGTCGAAGACATGCGGCAGGTGTTCCGCCAGGATACCGTCGCCCGTGTCGCTGACTTCGAGCTTCAGCCCGTCATCCTCCGGCGCAACCCGGATCGTGATGCGTCCCCCTTCGGGGGTATGGCGCAGCGCGTTGTCGAACAGGTTGTGGAGTACCTGGCCCAGCCGGGCCACATCGAGCTTGACCAGGGGCAAATCGGCCGTCAGTTCGGTCTTTAGTTCGACTCCGCGCCGGTCGGCGGCCGCCTTGAGCGCCTCAGCCTGTTCGGCGACCAGTTGGGTCAGGTCGCGGACCTGGAACTCCAGCGTCAGCATGCCCGCGTCGGCCTGGGAAAGGAGCCGCAGATCTTCCACCAGGCGGCTCAAGAGCCGGGTCTGGTCATACAGGCGCGCGATCTCTTCCTTCTCCAACGGGTAGACACCATCCAGGATCGCCTGCAAATTGCCCTGGATCACCGACAGCGGCGTGCGCAGCTCGTGGGCCACGTCGGCCACCATGTTGCGCCGCTGGATTTCGGCGTCCTCCAGCGCGCCGGCCATCTCGTTGAAGGCCCGCGCCACGGTGGCGATCTCCTGGCTGCCTTCGACCTTCACCCGCTGGCTCAGGTTGCCCTTGCCAAAGGCGCGCACCCCGGCTGCCAGCCGGTCGAGCGGCGCGCTCAGGCCGCGGCTGACTCCCACGCCGACCAGGGTGCCCAGCACGGTGACCGCCAGCATGGTCACGATCAACACCTGGCTGACCCGGTTATAGGCGGCATCCTTAAGCGGCGTATCCATCCAGCCGCCCCCGGCGAAGGTGACGAATCCCACCGACTGGCCGTCGATCATGATCGGCACCGGGCGCTCAACCCGATCCGGGTTATCCTGGCTGCGCGCCAACAGGGATGCGTCACCAAAGAGGACATGCTGGTCCGCGTCGGTGAAAACCAGGGTGTTGGCCATCGCACTGAGCGGCCCGGACTCGAAAACCGTCTCGACCCCATCCCAGGTCTGATGAGTCCGGTAGTAGTTCTCCAGGTCCTGAATCGGCCCGCCCGGCCGGCGCAGATGATCGTCCACCGCCGACCAGACAAATTGGGGATTGATGATCGCCGGCGCGACCAGACCGATCACCAGCAGCGACCCAAGCCCGACCAGGATAAAGGCCAGGCTTAACTGGATTCCCAGCCGCCTAAACAGGTTTTTCATCGGCGATTGGCCCCACCAGCCGGTAGCCGACCCCGTACACCGTTTGCACATAGATTGGCTCGGTGGCGCAGGGTTCGATCTTCTTGCGCAGGTTCTTGATGTGGCTGTCCAGCGTGCGGTCCAGCCCTTCGTAATCATACCCCAGCGCGCGCTCGACCAGTTCGGCCCGGGTGAAGGCGTACCCCGGACTGCGCATCATGACCTGGAGCAGGTTGAACTCGGTCGGAGTCAGGCAAACCGGCTTGCCATCGACCAGCACCTCGCGCCGGGCCGTGTCGAGAACCAGGCCGCCGCACTGGAGCGTGTCGGTCCGCTCGGCCACGTCCCCCCCGCGCCGGCGCAGCACCGACCGGACGCGCGCCACGACCTCGCGCGGGTTAAACGGCTTGGTCACGTAATCGTCCGCGCCCAGCTCCAGCCCGACGATTTTGTCGGTGTCTTCCACCCGCGCGGTGAGCATGATGATGAAGGTCTCTTTGAGCGTGCTGTCGCCGCGCACGATCCGGGTGATATCCCACCCGCTGCGATCGGGCAGCATCAAATCCAGCACCACCAGCGCCGGCCGGTCGTGGCGTAGGATATGCATGGCCGTCTCGCCATTGCCCGCCGTCAGAACGGGATAACCGGCCTGCTCCAGATACGCCCGGACCAAGCGCACGATCTCCGGGTCGTCGTCCACAACCAAAATCCGGCGGTTGGACTCCGCGCCCCCCATGACTGTTCCCATTGCAGCTTGCTCCTGATTCACCCGGCCGGAGGGCCGGCTCTCACACCGAGCCAGTCCCCCAGCCTTCCAACCGGTCATTGATCCTAGCGCCGGGGCGGAAAACCGCCTCTGGCGGGACTGCTTGAGGCCGTGCTTTCGATCCGCCGGCCCCACACCCGATCCTGGGCGATCACGTCGCCATCTTCGTCCAACGCCGACACTTCGATCCAGTAGCCCCAGCCCTCGGCGCGCGCCGGCATCCCGCCGGTTGGCACGCTCAGCGAGGTCCCCGACGTGCGATAAGTCACCGTGTAGACAACCGCCGCCTGATCAGAGTAGGCTTCGATCCGGTAGGAGTCCGCGCCACGGACGGCCAGCCAGGTCACGGTCACCTGATCGGCGGGCAGATCAAGTCCGCTCGTCGGCCAGGTGATGATCATATCACTCTCAAGGCTGCTCGAACTGCTCGACGTGCTGGATGACGTGCTCGCCGAGTCGTCGGCAGCGTCGCTCGTGCCGTAGAGGCTTTCCCACAGGTCGAACAGCGCTTCGACATCGCCTGACTCGGCCTCCTCGACGAGGTTTTCGACTTCCTCGTCCTCCAGGTCTTCGTCCACCGACAGGTCGGACAGCGCGCCTTCCGCGACCGTCACATAGTCCAGGTTGATCCAGCCCGGCTGATCGCCGTAGGTCACGTAGACCCACAGCCCGCTGCCGCTGATCGCGGTCGCCTCCAGCGAGGTGCCGTAGGGGATGACATCCAGCACGTCCCCCGCCGAACCCGGCAGCGAGCGCAGGTTGACATTATCCGTGGTGACGACGACCACGCCGCTGTCCGCGCTGGCCGGCAGCGCGGCCACCAACCCGATCAACACCAGCAGCACGATCCCGACGATCGTCAAGCCCCGGCGAGAAATCTGGTCGTTCATCTTCATCGCTCCAGTCCCATTGTATCCTGGTCTAGAATTCCCGGTCGGTTACTTCGAGGGTGCCCAGCGAACCATCGGTGACAGCAACGTAATCCAGCATCACCCAGCCAAACTGGCCGTCGTAGAACACCACGATCCATTCCCCGTCCTCGCTGATCGCGAAGGCTGGAAGCTCGGTCTCGTAGGGGATGACCTCATCCACGTCCACGCCTTCATCCAGGCTCGGGATTGGGCGCAGGTTGACGTTGTAACCCGTCTCCACGATCACGACCTGGTCTTGCAGCGATTCCGGCAGGGAGGCCAGCAGATCGCTGGCGCTGCTGCTCGTGGAGGAGGAGGTCGATCCGCCGCCCGGATAGCGCCACACCGTCGAGCCGGCCGCGCACCGGCTGGTGCAAACCCCATCCAGGTAGCGCGCCGCTTCGTAGACCGACTCGACCCCGCTGCCGGTGTTCAGCCCCAGCATCATCACGCTGCGGGTCAGCTCGCCGTCCGCGTAGCTCGCGGGGTCATAGACGCCCTGCACGCCGATGAAGC
>CAZHMJ010000326.1:0-4645 GCA_964533805.1 uncultured Anaerolineae bacterium
GCGGTTCAGTCCGGAGGACTTCCTGTCCTGAGTCGGGGATTTCCAATCCCCGATCGCGCGATAACCCATCGATCCCTCCGCCAGGCCCCCATCGAAAGGCTCGTTTTCCATTGCCTGCGTCCTTCCCGCGACATACAATGCAACCAGGATCGGCGGCATCTTTGACGCACTGACAAGAGGCGTTGGGAACGATAAGGAGCGGGTGTGATGGAACAACATTCGAGTCGCGGAGCCTACAAAATTCATCCAGCCGGTTTGGGACTCGCGGCGCTGCTCGTGCTGCTGCTGGCGACCGGCCTCGTCTGGGCCGCCCCGGACAGCCTCCCCGCGCAGCGCCTGGCTCAGAAAGCGACCGCCACGCCGGTCGCCCCGGCCGTCGAGGAAACCCCATCAGGGCCGATCGGCGGCGCGGTGTTTGGCGGGCTGCTCATCGGCAACACCGCGCAAACCGGCGTCACCCTCGGCGGCCAGGGCGGCGCGGATTCGACCGACATCCCGGTGATGGGGGCGGCCATCACCGAGCCATGGACGGCCTCGCCGCTGCTCACGCCGGGCGTGGTTGTGCGCAACACGATCGATAACGCCAACTGGGGCTGGTCGTACGCGATCGACGCGGTGGCCGGGCGGGAATACGTGGTGCGCATGGAGTCCGACGGCAGCGGCGACCTGGACTGCCTGCTGGCCCTGGTCGACAGCAGCGAGACCATCCTCCTGCAGGATGACGACGGCGGCGGCGAGAGAAATTCGCAGATGGTCTTCACCCTGCCCGCGGCCGGGCGCTATTACATCGTGGCCACGCGCTACAACACGGATACCGGCCAGACCACCGGCGGCTTCCGGTTGAGCTTCACCGCAGGCGCCACGGGGCCGGCCGGGGCGATCACCACCACCACGAGCGGGGACATCCCGGTGCTGGGCGGCAGTGTCGACGATCCCTGGACGGCTGCCGCGCTGCTCACGCCGGGCATGGTAGTCCGAAACACGATCGATGCCGCGAACTGGGCCTGGTCGTATGCGATCGATGGACAGGCCGGGCAGACGATCAGCGTGCGGATGGAATCCGACGGCAGCGGCGACCTGGACTGCTTCCTGGCGCTGGTCGATGATAACGAAACCATCCTCTCCCAGGATGACGACAGCGGCGGCGGCACAAACTCCCTGCTGACCTATACCCTGCCTTCGGCCGGGCGCTATTACCTCGTCGCCACGCGCTACAACGCGGACACCGGTCAGACCAGCGGCGGGTTCGTGCTGGGCTACTATGAAGCCGACGCCTCGGCAGCGACGGCCGGGACTCAGACCACCGCGACCACGCCCGGATCGGGCGGGCTGGATTACTCTTTGACCCCGACCTTCGGCACCATTGAGCTGACCTACGGCTTCCCGGAAGACCCGCACACGGTCGAACTGGTCGCCGGGGGTGAGGTCGACGCGGCGGCCGCCCTGGGCGGGACGTGCACCGGGCAGGCGGCAGGCTACGTGGCCCAGGCTCCGGACTACCGGCTGAACTACACCAACGGCTCGTACGCGCTGCGGGTCTTCTTCACCGGCCAGGCGGATACGACCCTGGTCATCAACGCGCCGGACGGCCTGTGGTACTGCGACGATGACTCCGGCGGCAACGGCCACCCGGTGATCACCTTCACTTCCCCGCTGACCGGCCAGTATGACATCTGGGTCGGCAGCGCGCAGCCCACCCAGTTCGTCGGCGGTGAGCTAACCATCACCGAGCGCGACCTGCTGCCGGGCGCGTCCACCAGCAAAGCCGGCGGCGGGCTGATCGACAACTGGAAGTAGGCTTTTCCACCCATCGCGACGCCAGGGGCGGTCCTTCCTTCCGGCAGGATCGCCCCCGCGCCATCCCACCGGCGGGAAAAGCAGGAACCTGCGATTTCAAAATGAGCAATTGCTTGAAATTCTCCGTAATTCTGTGAGACTATAGAGAGTGTTCGGCAACTCCACACACCATCCATCGCGACCCCGTGCCAGCCTGAGGGGATGTCCCCTGCGCCGGGCATCCAGGCCGGCCCACAACCAGGAGTAAGCCAACCGATGCCAAAAGAACCGCCCGTGACCGATTGGGTCAGCCTGCGCGAAGCGGCCACAATCCTGGGCGTCCACCCTGCCACCGTACGCAACTGGGCCGATCGGGGCGATCTGCCATCGCGCCGCACGCCGGGCGGCCACCGCCGCTTTCGCCGCTCCGATCTGGTGCGCTGGGTCGAATCCACCCAGACTCCGCCGCCGGCCGAAGTCCAGATGTTGATCCAGAGCGCGCTGGGCCGGGTGCGGCTCCACTTCAGCGAGGATCAAACGCGCAACATGCCCTGGATGGCCGGGATGGACGCCGCCACCCGCGCTGCGATGCGCCAGAAGGGCCTCCAGATTTTGGAGCTGCTTCAGAATTACCTGGCCGAGTCGGCGGAGACCTCCCAGGCTTTGGAGGGCGTGCACCGGCTGGGCCGCGAGTATGCCGCCTTCCTGTTTGCCCATCGCCTGACCCTGAGCGAGATGATCCAGGGGTTCCTGATCTTCAGCGATTTCCTGAACGAAGCGGCGCTGAACATTGTCGAGGTGGTCAACACCCGATCGCCTAGCGAATGGCTGGCGCTGCTGCGCCGCGTGCGCCGTTTCAATAACCAGTTGCTGCTCGCCATGACCGAGATCTACGAGCAGCGCGGAAAGTAGCAGGCCGCTATGCGCCGTGTCCTTGTGTTGGGGATTGTGGGGTTGATGCTGCTGGCGGCCTGCGCGCCGGAGCGCGCCGTGCCGACCCTGCTGGCAATCATCACGCCGACCGGCACGCCGGTCTCGACCCTGGTTCCGCCCAGCGAGACACCCTTCGTGCTGACCCGTCCGCCGCTGCTGCCCAGCGCGACCTCCCCGGCGACCCAGGTCCCGACGCTGACTCCCAGCGCGACCCCGCTGGCCCTGTACGTGGAAAGCCTGACCAGCGAGCGTCCGGACGTTGTCATGGCGCTCTATCCGGCCTGCCAGCCGCAAACCACGACGATCCGGGCCATCATCCGCAGCCTCAGCCCGTTGAGCGTGGTCTCGCTCAACTGGACCTACGCGGACCGATTCGCCACGCACCCCGCCATCCCGATGCGCCAGATCGCGCGCGGCGACTGGGTGGCCGATCTGGGGCCGTTCATGTACGCGGGCACGGCGCGCTACTGGGTGGTGGCGCGCGACTCGGACGGCAACCAGACCCTCTCCGATGAAGCCATGCTCGAAGTCCTCAACTGCGAGGAGCCGCCCCCGACCCTGACCCTGCCGCCCGGCCCGCGCCCGACCGCGACGCCGCCCTATGGCGAGGCGCTGAGCGTGCGCGGCGTCCAGCAGGACGTGAGCGTGCCGTACAACACCCCGACGACCATCATCCTGCGCTGGGAAGGCGGGGTCGAGCCGGTCACGATCGACCGGGTGACCCAGCCCGAGCACGGCACCCTGAGCGGGATGGGCGCCGGCTACGTCTATACGCCTAACGGCGGCTACATCGGCGAGGACAGCTTCACCTTCCGGGTGCTGGACGCCAACGACCAGGCCTCGACCGGGGTGATCAGGCTCACCGTCCAGGGGCCAAGGTGAGATCGGTAGGTGGTTTCTGGTCAGTGGTTCGTGGTTAAAAAGCAAGCAGCCGGGCCAATCGCCCGGCTGTCTTGACCACCCACCACAAACCAAAAACCACCCACTAATAACCGTTTTTTCACTTCCACAGCCGGTCGCGGTTGGAACGCATCTTGTCCAGGTAGGCCGCTTCCAGGTCGACCCCCAGGTAGTTCGCCAGCTTGAGCAGGTAGGCCAGTACGTCGGCCAGTTCCGCGCCGACCGCGTCGGCGGGCGGGGTCTGACCCTGATCGCGTTTGGCCCCGTAACGCTGCGAGAGCAGGTGAGCCACCTCGCCCACCTCCTCCTGGAGCAGCACGAAGTTGAGCAGCGGGTCGCGGTCAAAGCCCTTGACCGTGTCCAGCCAGTCGTGGAACTGCTGGTAATCGCCCAGGCGGCGCTCGCCGGCCTCCAGGTCGGGCGGGGGAACCGGCGGCGCGCTGGCCGGCCCGGCCTCCACCGGGACCGTCTCGGCCGCTTCGGCCAGCGCCGGGTGGACACCGTTGAAGCCGGGCAGGCTCTCCTGGCGGGGAGCGCGGCCCAGCGCGCCCATGATCTGGGTCAGGACTTCGGCCCGGTCCTCGTCATTGGCGACGAAGTCCAGCCGGTTGGCGTCGATGGTCAGCAGCCGGGTGTGGGTGTAGTCGGAGAAGAAGGCGTCGTAGGCCTTGCGCAGGCTGTCGATGTAGTCGCGCTCCATGTTACGCTCGTAGGGCCGGTCGCGCAGGGTGATGCGCCGCATCAGGACATCGGTATCGGCCCGCAGAAAGACCACCAGGTCGGGGACTTCCACCCGCTCGGCCAGGGCTTCATGGACGCGGGCGTACATATCCAGCTCGTCCCCGGCCAGGTTCAGCCGGGCAAAGAGCGCGTCCTTGGCGAAGATATAATCGCTGACCAGCGGCCGGACGGTCATGCCGGGCGAGCGCTGCTGGTGGTAGCGGCTGAGCAGGAAGAAAATCTGGGTCTGGAAGGCGTAGCGGGCGCGGTCGGCGTAGAAGTTGCTGAGGAAGGGATTCTCCTCGAAGACCTCCAG
>CAZHMJ010000327.1:0-4627 GCA_964533805.1 uncultured Anaerolineae bacterium
TTTTGCTTGGCGCTCTTGGCGTTTTGGCGGTTCGTTTAGTTTTTTGACGCAACTCCCCTCATCCGACCTCACACGTGCAGCACGGCCTCCTCCGGGTGTAGCACGAGCGTGTCGCCGATCACGCCGGTTTCGAAGGCGTCCTTGCGGGGCGAGCCATCCCCGTGAGGCGGCAGGCCGGGATCGTTCCTGAGCAGTTCGATCTGGTGCGGGCCGGACGCGCCGCTGACCGCGATCCGGCAGGTCTCGTCGCCCAAGTCAACCGTGTCGATCCGGCAGCCGGGCAGCAACGGGGCGAGGTCGTCCCAGCGGCCCCCTTGCTCGTCGGCGAAATTGGACACCCAGGGGCGAACCGTATCATAGAAGCACGGGTGGCAGGTCATCACCCGGCCGTCAATCCGGGTGTAGCCCCCCGCGCCCCAGACGGCGTAGACCAGGACCTCACGCCCGGAGGCCGCGCCCTCGCTCAGGATGAAGCCCACGAAGCCGGGGCCGCCCATGCCGTAGGTGCCATAGGTCGTCCCGTAGTCCACGATCGTCCGGCCGATCAGGGACTCGACGCCGATCTCGCTCAGCCGGGGCGGCCGGGCGAGGATGACCGTCTCGCCGGGGCCGGGGGCGTAGTGATAGTCGCGGAAATCCAACACCTCGACCCAACCCAATGCCAGCCAGGAGGCCAGCTCGGTCCTGGGGACGATCATGGAGCAGGCCCGGATCAGCCCCAAGCCCAAATCTTCGTACGGATGCGACCGCCGCAGATTCCGCTTGAAACGCGCCCACCATCGCCTGACCATCACCGTTCCCTCCGTCCCGTACCCTTCCACTATAGCCCCGCCGCCGTCCACCGCCAGTCGAACGGAAAAGCATCTCACCGCGAAGGACGCAAAGAACGCGGAGGAAAAGCTTTTAGAAAGGTTTTTCTGCGCCCTCTGCGGTGAGATTGGTCTTGGCTTTTCTCCACGCTTTTCTTGGCGCTCCTGGCGTTTTGGCGGTTCATTCCGCTTTCGCTGCGATTGCCCTGCATCCCCCATCGGTACCGCTGGCGTCGGAGGAAAAACTGACGCTATAATGAGATTGGCTAATGTAAAGAAATTGTCTGAGCCTGTTCCCTGGCACCCAAAACGAGCGCTGGCGATGACTCTCAATTCCGACCGACCGACCGAGACCCTCAACCGTGAAGAACTGATTCAGATGGCGATCCGCACCGCGCGCAGCGGCAACAAGCAGAGCGCCAAGGTGATGTTCCAGCGCGTGCTGAACGAAGACCCGCGCAACGAGCGCGCGCTGCTGTGGATGGGCGCCCTGTCCACCGATCCGAAGGAAAAGCGCCGTTTCCTGCTCAAGACTCTCAAGGTCAACCCCAAGAACAAGAACGCCCGCGAAGAACTGCAACGGATGTCCCACTCGGAGAAAGCCAGCGCCAACCGGACCCTGATCTACGGCGGGCTGATCATCATCGGCGCGCTGATCGTGATTGCGATCCTGGTCGTGGTGGTGATCCTGCTTAGCGGGGCTGGATAGCCCCCACGGGCGGCGCCCTCGCGGAGGTCTACTCCTCTACTGCGAGGCGGGCGAGAGGGCGAGGGCGCCGGTTCTTCATCCTCACGGGTTCCGAACGCTGCTCGCTTTTTTCAATTCGTTCCTCTGTGTTCTCCGCATCCTCCTCGGAAAACAGCGGTCAGCACTCAGCAGGCAGCGGTCAGCCAAAGGCAAAAACAGCCAGGCAGCATGCCGGCAGGTTTTATTTTCATCCCTTTCGTGTGCCGTCTGGCGACCCAGATCGGCAGCGTGATTCGCGCTCGGTTTTCGCTTCGACGCTTGCCGCTTGGGCGCTGCCAGCGGCATGACCAGTTCCGCGGTGAGATGCCTTTCTACTATCCCGGCGATCCAATGGCTGGAGACAGCGAGGTATACTCCCGGCAGACTGGGGCTGTCTAACGCAGCGAAGGAATGGGTGTGGACGAACGGCGCGCGATCGAGCGGCTGAAACAGGGCGACATCGGCGGGCTGGCGGCGCTCGTGGGGCGCTACCAGTCCGACGCGATCCAGACCGCCTACCTGGTCACTCACGACCTGGCCCTGGCCGAAGACGTGGTCCAGGATGTCTTTCTCCAGGTTTACCACTACATCGGCAGTTTCGATTCGGACCGCCCGTTCAAGCCCTGGCTGATGCGCTGCGTGGTCAACGCCGCCCTCACGGCCTGCCGGACGCACCAGGACGAGCTTTCCCTGGACGGCGACCCGGTCGGGATTGACCCGGCCGGAGACGATCTCACGTTCGACGACCTGCTGCCCGATCCGGCCCCCGGCCCGGCCGACCGGCTGGAAGCGGCCGAGATCGAAGCGGCCGTGGAGGACGCACTGCGCCGCCTGCCGCCGGAACAGCGCGCGGCGATCGTGCTACGCTACTACCTGGACGCGGACGACGCCGAGATCGCCGCCCGGTTGGACTGCGCCCCCGGCACGGTGCGCTGGCGGCTGCACGCCGCCCGCAGGCAGCTTGGGGTGCTGCTGCGCCGCTGGGTGATGAGTCTGATAGGCTAAGCGGGGAAACGATGGACGACAGACACGCCCGGCACATCCTGCACCAGATCGCTCGTAAGCGGACGGCCGGCCACGCCGACCTGTGGCCGCGCCTGGCCGCCCAACTCCCCGCGAGGCCGCCCGTCCAACCGCGCCGCCGCTGGCTGCCCGCCGCCCAACCGGCCCGCGCCCTGGCCACGATCGCGCTGGCCCTGGGGCTGACCCTGCTGGCCGGGGCGGGGGTGTACGCCGTGGCCCGCTTCGCCGGGCTGGTCTGGCTCGACCCCGGCCTGGACCATGCCCAGCGCGGCGACCTGGGGACCGTCCTCGGCCAGACCCAGACCCGCGACGGGTTGGCCGTCACCCTGGAATGGGCTTACGCCGACGCCCACCGGATCGCGATCGTGTACAGTGCCGTGCGGGAGCACGCACCCTGGATTCCGGAGCGGGTGGAGCCGCGCCTGCGCCTGGTCCAGGCCGGCGGGCCGGAGTTCCCGATCCTGTTCGGCGGCGGTGGCGGGGGCGGCGGGGGTGGCGGAGGAGGCGAGGGCGAACCGCCCGAACACACCCCCACCCCGGACCTGACCTGGAGCAATTCCGGCATCATAAACTTCGACGCCACCGCCCTGACCGGGACGCCGGACGCGCTCGACCTGCGCCTGGAGATGACGTTCGAGGTGATCCCACCCGCGCAGGATGCGCCGGGTGCAGAGCCGGTGTTCATCGGCCCGTTCACGTTCGACCTGCGCGTGCCGTTCGCCCCGGCGGTGATCGTCCAGCCCGGCCAGACCGTCCAGGCCGGCGACCTCGCCCTGACTCTCGACCGGCTGTCGATCACGCCGTCGTCCAGCCTGGCCCGCCTGTGCTTCGCGCCGCCCGGCGAAGGCGGAACCTGGCTGCTGGTGGCCCAACTGGATACCGGCGCGGCGCAGGTGGATGACCTGGGCTTCCTGGCCCTGCCCTCCACCCTGAGCGAGGATGGGATACGCCAATGCGCGACGCTGGACTTCCTGACACCCTACGACGGGCAGGCGGCCCGCTGGACGCTGACCGTCGACCGCCTGGAGCGCGACGGCGCGCCGCCCATCAGCGGCCCGTGGGTCTTCGCGATCGTGGTCCCGGCGGGGTGAAACTCCGGCGGGGTGAAACTCCGGACGAGCCAGGCCGCCAGAAACAGGTAGACGGGCTGTCCCACCGGAATCGCCCTCACTCCACCCCCAGCAACCCGCCTTGCAGCGCCCACAGCCGGGCGTAGAGGCCGCCCTGGGCCAGCAGATCGGCGTGCGTGCCGCGCTCGACGATCCGCCCGCCGTCCAGGACCAGGATCGTATCGGCGTCCTCCAGCCCGGCCAGGCGGTGGGTGATGATCAAAGTCGTGCGGCCCCGCATCAGGGTCCGAATGGCCTCGATGACCGCCTGCTCGGTCACGGCGTCCAGGTTGGCCGTGGCCTCGTCCAGGATCAGCAGCGGCGCGTCCTTGAGCAGCGCCCGCGCGATGGCGATCCGCTGGCGCTCCCCGCCGCTGAGGGCGACTCCCTGCTCGCCCACGTAGGTGTCGTAACCGTCCGGCAGGCCCGCGATGAAATCGTGGATTTGCGCTTGCCGCGCGGCGGCGATCAGTTCGGCCTCGGTCGCCTCCGGCCGGGCGATGCGCAGGTTCTCCCGGATGGTGGTGTTGAACAGGTGGGTATGCTGGGTCACCACGCCCATCCGGGCGCGGACCTCGTCCGGCGGCAGAGCGCGGATATCCTGCCCGTCAAGCAGGATGCGGCCCGTCTCGAACTCCCAGAAGCGCAGCAGCAGGTTGACCAGGGTCGATTTGCCCGCGCCGCTCGGCCCGACCACGGCCACTCGCCCCCCGGCCGGGACGCTGAAGGACACATCCGCCAGGGCGGGCGGCTCTATCTCAAACACGAATTCTGAATGTTGAATGTTGAATTCTGAATGGGAAAACGAAAGCAGCCGGAGCCGGGTTGGGCGATCCGGCCGGACGGTGGCACGCCGGGCATGCCGGGGATTAGACGCGAATGTTGAATTTTGAATGTTGAATTTTGAATGGGAAAACGAAAGCAGCCGGAGCCGGGTTGGGCGATCCGGCCGGACGGTG
>CAZHMJ010000328.1:0-4614 GCA_964533805.1 uncultured Anaerolineae bacterium
CGGTGAGACTGCTGGCAGCGGTGAGACTGCTGGCGCGGGTGATCCAACCGCCGCCGTTGCCAAACTCCTAACCACGTTACTCTGTAGTCCTACCAGCAGTCCGCGGTTCCAGGAAGAAATCCCCCACGAGACCCCAAGGCCCAGACCGGAGCTTCCCCCGGTCTGGGTCCTCTCGCTCGTCCTAACCAGCGTAACGGCTCAGCACTTCCTTTGAGATCGCCGTCACATCCCGGCCATAAGTCTGGCGTGAATATTCACGCACCGCCGCCGCGCGGGCCACATCTGGCGGGCGCGTATCGGGCAGCGTCTCCATCGTGAACGGCCGTGCCGCCGTCCCATCGACCAGCAGCTTCACGCATGCCGTGAACTTCGGCAGGTTGACCAGGTCATCCCCACCAAAGACCGGATACATCTCCGGCGTCAGCGCCGCGGCATCCTGCACGCCCAGCCGGAAACTGACCAGCGACCCCACGTTTCCAAAGACCGCCTCGCGAATCGGATATTCCAACTGAGTCAGATACTGGTTTGCCATCGTGACCGCGATCCCGTACTTGCGCCCTTCGCTGAGCATGATCCCGAACAGGTCCGTGGCGAAGTTCTGGAACTCGTCCACGTACAGGAAGAAGTCCGGGCGCTGATCGGGCGGCAGATCGGACCGGCTCAGCGCCGTGACCAGCAGGCTCTGCACCATCAGCAGCCCCAGGAACTGGGCGCTTTCCGGGCCAATCTTACCCTTCGAGAGGTTGACCAGCAGCACCTGCTGGCGTTCCATCACCTGGCGGAAGTCAACCGTCGTCTCGTGCTGGCCGATGATGTTGCGTACCCGGCTGTCGCCCACGAACCGGCTGAACTTGCTGACGATGTAGTCCAGAATCTCGCTCTTGTGGAAATCCGAGGTCTGGGCGATCTGGTCTGTCCAATAGCGGCGGACGATCGGGTCCGTCACCTGGGGCAGCACCTTGCGCACGTAGCTGCTGTCGGTCAGAACGCGCACCACTTCGATTAGCGTGCTCCCCGGCACGGACATCGCGGTCAGCATGGCGTTGCGGACGTTGTGCTGGAAGCGCGGTCCCACGATCATATTGTCGCCCCGATCGTACATCCGGATCAGGAGCCCGATGAACTCGTTGACGATCCGCTGCCGTTCCCCTTCCGTGCGCGCCTGGAGCAGGTTCAGACCGACCGGCCGTTCTTCGTCGGACGGGTCGAACAGGATCACGTCCTGGGTCCGGTGGGCGGGAATGCGCAGCAGAATGTCCTCGATCAGGTCCCCGTGCGGGTCGATCACGCACACGCCCCGCCCGGCCTCGATATCCTGCAAGGCCATGTTCTTGAGCAGCGTGCTCTTGCCCGTGCCGGTCTTGCCGACCACGTACATGTGGCGACGGCGATCGTCGAGGCCCTGGGTGATCGGCACGGGCAGGCCGTTCAGGCGGGCCACGCTGCGCCCGAAGATCGTGCCGCGCGGCGGCATCCCCGGCGGCGGAGGCACCGGCCGGGCTTCGACCAGCGGCAGGCCCGGCACGCCATCCCGGCCGGGCACCGGCAGCCGGAAGGCCAGCGCCGCCTCGTACTCGCCCACCATGTGCCGCAGGCGCGGCGCGCCGGCCGGCGCCGCACTGTAGGTCCACGCTTCCACGTCCAGCATCTCGAGGTTGCGCCGGGCCGTCGCCAGGTCGTGCCCGTTGACCGTCCGGATCACCTCATAGCCGCCGTAACGGGAACCATTGCCACTCCGGGCCGGGCCGAACAGAGTCGAAGCCACCCGCTCCGGTAGCAGATCGTTGGTCTGGCTGCCGGTCGCGACGTTGACCTGGAGCACGTACGCCTGCGGGCTGAGGCTGTCCAGCAACTGGCGGTTGGCGTGCGCCGTCCCGGCCTGGCTCGATTCCTCCCACCACTGCGCGACCGGGTCCCACAGGCCCACCCCACCCCCCTCCGCCCGCGTCCGCGCCAGGCTCGCCACCCGCTGATCGAGCATCACCCGTTCCAGCGAGGTGCGTTCCCAGGGCAACAGGTCCGTCGGCAGCAGGTGAATGCTCAGCATCACCGGCTCCGGCTGGCGGAGCAGCGCCCAGCACAGGCCGTGCATGTCCATCGTGCCGGCCACGAAGGGATAAACCACATACCGCCCGCCGGCCTCGTCGATCACTTCCTCGCGGCGGACGATCTGGGCCGCGCTGTGGATGGGGAATGGCACCAGCAGGTGGTCCAACTCGGCCTCGTCAGCCACCGGGGCGAAGCTGAAGACATGCGCTTCTTCCAGCGGCAGGCTACTCCGCAGGGTTTGCCACAAGCCCAGGGCCAGCGTCCGGCCGGTTTCGGCATCCGGCGCGGAGACGCGCACCAGCAGCGCGATCTCCAGCGTTCCACGCGCGGCCACGGCCGGATCGGGCTGGCTGACCAGCCGCAGCGCGAACAGCGGCGACCCAACCACGCTGCGTAGCCCGCCCAAGACCTGGACGAACTCGAAGCAGGCTGTCAGAATCCGGGCATGCCAGGCTTCGGAGTCGACACCCCACGGCCGGCCTACCGCCCGCAGCGCCACGCCAAAATAGGCGTGGTAGTACGGCGGCGCCGCCGTCCGAACCAGGGTGTCCTGCATCAAGGCATCCGTCACCCGTTGTAACCTGATCACCGGCTCGTGGGCCTGCATCCGGTGCAGCCGCACCCGAATCCGGGCCACGTCCTCCCCGCTCAGCCCCTCCAGCGCGGCCAGAGCCGCGGGCAAATCCTGCCGCCCCTCGAACACGGTCGCCACACCCAGCCGCGCCCGTCGCTGCGTCTCCTCGGAAACCGGCCAGCCGAGGAGAGTGTAGTAGTCGGCCAGGGCCGCCATGCCCTGCCCCCCAGCCAGGGCGGCTTCCGCCCGGAGCAGGCGAGCCTCGGCGTGACACGGTTCCAGCGTGACCGCCTGATCGGCCAGGTCCAGCGCGGCGACCCAGTGCTGCCCGTTCATCTGGGCGCGAGTCTGATCGAGCAGTTCGGCCACCTTGCAGGCCCGTGCGGCGGCCAGTTGATCTTCCAGCGCCAGCACCGACCGGCGTCCCGGCTTGTCCGCGAAGATGACCTTGAGCAGGTCGCGCGCCAGAGTCAGATGGCCCGCCGCCAGCACCGCCCGGACCAACGAGCGCCGCCGGACGAAGGGCACTTCCCCCCAGGCTTCAGGCGACCCGGCCACCGGCGACCGGGCCACGGCCTGGGCAATCGCGCTCAGCGTGTCGTGGGTCAGGCCCTGGATATGCCATGCCTCCACAAGCGCGAGAAACGGATTCGGCTCCGCCGAGATTCCTGGCGAAGGTTCCACCGGGGCCGCGCCAGGCTGCCCGCCTGAGACCAACTCATCCCGCATCTCGCACAACTCCCGAATCGCCGGATGCCCTTCCGGCAAGTGGGCCAGCGCGGCATCCAGTTCGCGCCGGGCTTCTTCTCCGTCTCCCTGTTTGGCCAGCAGCGCGCCAATGCCGATCCGCGCCATGACCGCTTCGGGCAGATGCTCCTTGCGAAAGGCGTCCACCAGCAGATCGGACTGCGCGATCGTCTGCCCACAGTAGGCGCAGGTGGTGCCGCCGGTGTCCAACGGCTTGCCGCAGCGCGCGCAGCCCAGCGGATGGGCTTCGATCACAGCCCAGGCCGCCCGCGCCATCGCCAGGCTCAGCTCAGGCTGCCCCCGCCCCGCCACCTCCAGCGCCCGGCGATAGGCCGCCAGGGCATCGTCCGGCGAATCCCCTGCGATCCACCATTCAGCCCGCAGGAGATGCAGCACGGCCAGATCGGGCAGCACGCCTGCCAGGGCATCCAGAATCTGCCCGGCCAGTTCCTGCTGGCTCACACGCAGCACGAACATGACCCGCTCCACAACCAGCGCCACCAGTTGCGACCCGATCCTGTTCGCCAGAAAATCAGCAGCGCCGTCCTGGCGATCCAGCAGATCCAGGGTCTCCGTGACCTGCCCTCGGGCCAGCCACTGCTCGACCAGATAGGCCAGTGCCTGCCGGTAGACCTCCGACTCGACGGAGGCGCGCTCAATGGCCCGGCGGAGATAGCCCTCGCCTGCCGCGCCGAGTTCGGGCGGCGAGGGCCGCTTCGACGAGCCATCCCGTTGGAACAGCCCGGCGAGCAGCGAAAACTCATCCTCGTCGGAGTCGTTCTCCTCCGGCCCGCATAGGGCGAGTCCCGCAGCGAAAAGAATCGCTGGATCGTCGGCGCTCAGTTCCACGGCCGACTTGAATTTCTGCAGGGCATCCCGCCAATCCCGGCCGCGCAGATCGGAACGTCCATCCTGCAGCAGATTGCGGACGCGCTCCTCCGCCCGCATCCGCAGGGCCTTCACATCGCGTCGCTCCGGGACCTCCCCAAGGCGCGCCAGCGTCACCCCCACATACGCCGGATCGCGATCCAGCTCCAGACACAGGCTCACCTTCAACACCTGCGCCTCGATGTCGTCCTGATACTCCCCCAGATACAGCTCAAGCAACTCGAAGGCTTCATCCCGTCTGCCGCACTCATACAAGGCCTTGATCTCGTCTAACAACGCTCGGCTCCTTATCACTCTACTAACTTCGCTTTCTTGTTGAAGGTCTAGTGGATCTTCCGGGCCACTACCTTCTGTGG
>CAZHMJ010000329.1:0-4610 GCA_964533805.1 uncultured Anaerolineae bacterium
CGCGAGCAGCGGATGAACAGCCCGGAGAACGCCCGGTTGCAGGTCCTGCTGGAGGAGATCAGAACCCTGACGGAGGACGAGTACAAGGCCCGGCTCCCTGCCATCCAGGTCGCGCGCTGCCCGTACTGCGATGCCATCGTCCGTCTGCCCTTCGACCCGTTCAGCCTGTTCGGCGTCCACCCCCTCAACGACACCACCCGCAGCTATGCCACACGGGGGCGACAGGCCGTCTGCAAGCACATGGTCACCGCCACGGTGGGGGTGGGCCTGAACGGCCTCCGCCCGGATGACCTGCCCGCCTGGATGGATCATGCCGACTGGAGCCTGCGGGCCGCGCCGCATCTGGTCCCCTGGCTGCTGACCGCCCGCCATACCAGTGCCGTGATCCACGCCGTCCCGATCGGGCGGCTGGACGACCCGGATTTCATCCCACGTTACACGGCCTACTTCACGGTCTATTTCGCCGCGGATGACAGCAACCTGCGCGACGAGGCGCTGTGGGTTGGCACCGAATTCGGCTGGGCCGCCACCGAGGGCGTTCAGATCGATGAGGATCTGCTCAAGTGGGTGACGGCGGGCCGCCTGTTCTGGCTGGAGGGGCCGGAGCCGTACCGGCTGGCCCATACCCCGGCGGAGGCATTCCCCTATGGGGCGGTCGCGCCGCGCGGCTGGTACCGGATCGGGCCGGGGGGGGTGGTCAGCGATCCGAAGCCCTTTCATCTGGTCTATCGCGGCCCGGCCCTGGCGCACGAGGACTCCCTGCCCCGTTCGTTCGAGCTGTAACGGTCCGACCGGGCGGCCCGGCCGCGCCAGATTCCCGCTTTGGCGGTCTTCGCAGGCGCGATCGGCGAGGTTGGTAGATTCTGAGAGTCGCCCTGTGGTAGAGTTTGGGCCGGTGGTGTGCCGGCATTCGGCCCGCCACCCCCATCAACAGAGCCTATCTCGTCTAGGAGCGCGGAACCCACCCATGCGTGACGTGTGCATTATCGGAATAGGACAGACCCATATCGGCGAGCAGTGGGACCTCAGCCTGCGCCAGCTCGCTGTCCAGGCCATCAAGGCCGCCGCCGAAGACGCCGGGATCGACCGGCCGGAGGCGCTCTTCGTCGGCAACATGCTCGCCGCCCGGCTCAGCGACCAGGCCCACCTGGGCGCGCTGGTCGCGGATTATGCCGGCTGGCGCGGGATCGAGGCCGCCACGGTCGAGGCGGCGTGCGCCTCTGGCGGCGCGGCCGTGCAGGCCGGGGTGCGGGCCGTCGCCAGCGGGATGGTCGACGTGGCCGCGGTGTGCGGCGTGGAGAAGATGACCGAGGCGACCGGGGAAGAGGTCACCTCCGGGCTGGCGACCGCCGCCGATGCCGATTACGAGGTCGCCCACGGCGTGACCTTCGTGGCCCTCAACGCCCTGCTGATGCAGCGCTACATGTACGAATACCAGATTCCGCACGACGACTTTGGAATCTTCAGCATCAACGCCCACCGCAACGCGCTCAACAACCCCAACGCCATGTTCCACCAGCCGATCACGCCGGAGATTTACCGCAAAGCCCCGCCCATCGCGCCGCCGATCAACCTGTTCGACAGCTCCCCGATCTGCGACGGCGCGGCGGCCGTGATCATCGTCCCGCTGGAGATGGCGCGGGGGATGGGCGGGGTCAAGCCGGTGCGGGTCCTGGCCAGCGCCAACGCCACCGACTGCCTGAACCTGGACGACCGGCGCAACCTGATCGCCCTGGAGGCCGCCCGGCTGAGCGCGCAGCGGGCCTACGACCGGGCCGGGGTCAAACCGGACGACATCGACCTGTTCGAGGTCCACGACGCCTTTTCGATCATCGCTGCCCTGAGTCTGGAAGCGGCCGGGTTCGCGGCCCCGGGCCAGGCGACGCGCTTCGCCAACGAGGGCGGGATCGCCATCGACGGCCGCCTGCCGATCAGCACGATGGGCGGCCTCAAGGCGCGCGGCCATCCGGTCGGCGCGACCGGGGTCTACGAGGTAGTCGATCTGGTCACGCAGTTGCGCGGCGAGGCCGGGGCCAACCAGGTCAAGGACGCCCGGATCGGCATGACCCAGAACATTGGCGGCACCGGCGCGACCGTGGTCACGCACATCCTGAGCGCGGAGTAGGGGCGACTCTGCACGTGAACGGGACGAGGCAGAACCTCGCCCCGGCGGAATCAGTGCGGCGGACAGGGACATTGTAGCGTCGGAATTGCAATTCCGACGCTACCGTGATCCGACCGCCAACAGGGCCGGAAACGACCATTTTCCCAGGCGGGTACAATCGCAAGGCATCCCCTATGGACCCCACCACCGTCATCCTGATCGGTCCGATGAGCGCGGGCAAGAGCACCATCGCGGCCCTGCTGGCGGACAGGCTGGGCCGCCCGCGCTACGAGATCGACGAGGATCGCTGGGCTTACTACGCCGAGGTCGGCTACGACAAGGCCGAGGCCGCGCGGATTGTCCAGGCTGAGGGGATGGTCGGGCTGCTGCGCTACTGGAAGCCCTTCGAGGCCCACGCGGTGGAGCGCGCCCTGGCCGACCACCCCGGCTGCGTGATCGACTTCGGCGCGGGCCATTCCGTCTACGAGGACGAGGCGCTCTTCGCCAAAGTCGAACGGGCGCTGGCGCCCTACCCGAACGTGATCCTGCTCCTGCCCTCGCCCGACCTGGACAAGTCGGTGGCCGTCCTGAATGGCCGTTTCCGGCGGCTGCTGGAAACCGAGGTCGGCCACGTGGACGAGGCGCTGCTGGCCGTCAACGCGCACTTCGTCCGCCACCCCTCCAACCACCGCCTGGCGAAGATCACGGTCTACACCGAGGGCCAATCGCCGGAGGCCACCTGCGCGGAGATTGTGGGGAAATTGCGGTAGCGGAGGGACGAAGCGCCCGCCAGAGACCAGAAGCCGAGATTCAGTCGCCCCTCTCAGCTAAAGCGGGTACAACGAAAACCCCTACCGCCGCCCCCATCAGACGGGGCGAGGCCGAGGCGACAAGCAGAACGCAGGTCAACAGCAACGTCATCCCTCCCCGATCCACCCCGTAGCACGCGGCGAACGGCTGTGCTACTTCCTGCATCCAGCTCACGTCTATCCCGCGCCTGATAAGGATAGGGTTCATAGAGCGAGTTTGTCCACTCCCATACATTCCCGATCATGTGCCATGCCGCCGTCCAGCTTTTCCCTTCCGGCCTGCTCGTCACGACCGCCGGTTTGCCGCCGCTGTTCTCGGACCACACGGGAATGTTGGGATCCCATTTGTCGCCCCAGGGATACCGCAAGCTCTCCACACCTCGCGCCGCATATTCCCACTCCAACTCACTTGGCAGGTGACAGCCCATCCACGCGGCAAAATCGCGCGCCATGAACCAATCGATCCCCACCACGGGCGCGTGCGCCATCGCCGAATCGGCGTACCATTTCAGCGCACTCCCCATATCATAGGGCTGTTTCACCACTCCAGCTAGAACTGCCAGTTTCCATTGGGCATTGGTCACCGGGTACTGTCCGATCCAGTACGGCTGCTCGATCCGCTGGTCGTGGACGGGTTCTTCATCCGAATAGTGGCCGTCGCCGCTGCCCATCTTGAACGCGCCCACGGGCACCAGGCAGAAGGGCATGTCCGGGATTTTGAGATCGGCAAAAGTTGCCACGAATGGCTCCCAATCACGGTTGCGTTTGCCGGTGAAGGCGCGCGCCCGTTGGAGGGCCGCCTCCACCGGGTTGGCGGGGGCAGGCGGTTTGGCCGGGGGAGTCGCCCGCCCTTCCAGCCGCTTGAGCAGGGCCAGCGCGCCTGGGTGCGCGGGCGCGAGGTCCAGGCACAGCAGCACCAGCTCGCGCGCGTCCTCGTACGCCTTGTCGCGAAAGGCGGCGTAGGCGTCGTCGAAGAAGCGCTGGGCGACGGTTTCCCCGCCGTGGCCGGGATCGGTCGGGCGTTCCGGCTCGCTGTTTGGCGCGGGGAGGAGCTTCACCTTTTCCGGGAGAATCGCCACCGCCTCATACACCGCCGAGCCGAGCCGGATCGCGGACTCCAGAGTCCGGTCACGGAAATCGACATACTGGTGCTCGGCCAGCACGCCGGAGAGGGATGTCTCTTTCAGCAGCACGGTGGCGACCGGCTTGCCCGCGTGGACGGCCTGGGCGAACTCCCACTGGCACCAGTCCGACGCGACCGACTTCGGCGTCAGGGCGTACAGGAAGCGGTCGGCGGCCTTGATCTGGGCGAGGAGCTGGTCTTTCCAGGGTTTCCCGCCGACCAGGCGTTGGTCGTACCACACCTCGTGCCCGCCGCTGCGGAGGAAGTCGGCAAGCTGGCGGATGACCGGCAGGTCGTCGTGGGCATAGCTGATGAAGAGTCGCATGAGGGCTTTCGGGTGTGCAAACCGCGCTGCGTCTATTATCGCTCAGGTCGTTTCCCCCGACAATCGCCAGGGGCGTCGCTGGCATCCAGTGGCACGGGGTCAATGACGACGTGGTTCGTCCTGGGCGGTTCGCGAAGCGCCCAACAGGCGTCAAGATCAGGCCGCGCCGCCCGTGTCGCGGATTGATGCAGGTCAACAAATTAATCCGGTCATTGGGCGAGTGCCCATGGAGGCGCGCGCCGGTCCACC
>CAZHMJ010000330.1:0-2121 GCA_964533805.1 uncultured Anaerolineae bacterium
TTGTCTGGGGTGCCCTGACCGAAAAGTGGTTCCGATCCAGAATCAAAGAATGTCATGCAATGACGACCCGCTCTCATGATACCGAGATAGGTCGTCATTGTCGTTTTTGTTTGTATCGAGGGGGCACTCATGCCGCAGTCTGGCCGGAACGCTTTTCCATCTGGAATGTGTCGCTGGCGATGGTCGATTTCACTGGACACGCAGTGAGATTACACGGATGGTCCGGTTCTTTTGGTGCTACTATCACTTTGATGGCCGCACGAGTCGCTGCGCGTGCCGGTGCCTGGGTTGAAACGGCGCTACCGGCCGCGCACGCCGGCGATGGCGCTGGAGCTGACCGATCGGCCGTAGACGGTCGGGGAACTGCCACGGATGCCGCTGAGGCCGGTTGAGGCGGCGTAAGTGTTTCCCGTGCAGGGGCAGGATCGCCTGGCGGGAGGGGTATGCGGGGCGCGAATCCGGCCCGGATTCGGTCTGATCCGGGCCGGCGGCGGGTGTCGCGTATGTTCCATCGTTCCGATTCGCAGCGCCCGCGGAGGTCAATCGAGGGGCTGCGCGATTGGGCGCGCGGTGCCCGGCACGAAATAATGCTGGATGGCCATGTACTCGTCCAAGGTTTTTTCGGCCGGTGCATAGCCCGGTGGGATTGGCCGCTGCGCAAAGGTCTGGAAGTAGAGCACGCAGGCGTCCTGCCACCAGCGCGCCTCTTTTTCCTGGATGCGCAGCAGGTCCTGGACATGCTTGAAGCGCGCCGGATCGACGAACTCCTCCAAAGTATCCCAGGTCCGCTGCATGACTCGCACGGCATCCACGCCGACCTGGTAGCGGTGGCATAGCTCTTCCCACAACGTGCGGCCAGAGGCCAGGCGGTGATCCCAGGCCACGTGGTGGAACCACAGCAGGAATTCCTCCGGGCATTCGTCCAGATTGCCGAAGCGCTCGCTCAGGGGCGGGTGGTACTGGGCGACAGCGTTGCTGCCGCTGGCGGTGCGATCGAAGCCGAGACCCTGGGCATCCGCACGGTGGTAGTACACCGAGTTCCAGTCGGCCCGCCACGAGTCGGCGACCCAGGGGCCGGGGCCGTAGTGATGGCCGCGCGCCATCAGGTGGTGCAGGCCGAGGGGCGTCATGTAGTTGACCACGGCCTCGCGCGAGGCCATCATCATGTCGCGGGCGGCTTCAACGAAGCGCGGATCGTTGGAGAACGTCATGCGCAGCCACTCCTCGGCGATTACTTCCGAGCTGAGGGTGTGATCCCAGCACAGCCGTCCGAAGGCATACCAGTTCGCCTGGGCGAAGGGATGGCCGCACCAGTTGCGGTCATCGCCGATGTTGGCCACGGCCGTCATGGCGGTCAGGGGATGGCCGTCCAGGGTGCCGTCGATCACGCTGGCCACGGGGGAACCGGGCCCGTGGGCGTAGGTGTCCGAGTCCAGGCACTCCTTGTACATTGGGGCCAGGTAAGCCAGGTGGGTGGCGCAGCCCAGGTATTCCTGGGTGAGCTGGAATTCCATCGCCAGGGGGGTGTCGGGCATGGCGCCAAACAGCGGGTGGAAAGGCTCGCGCGGCTGGAAGTCGATCGCGCCGTTCTTGACCTGGAGGATCACGTTCGGGCGGAACTGGCCGTCCAGCGGCGTGAACTCCATGTAGGCCTGCTTGTGGCGGTCGTCGGCATTGCGGTGGTCGTAGACGAAGGCTCGCCACATGAGCACGCCGCCATGCCCGGCCAGGGCGTCGGCCAGCATGTTGGCCCCCTCGGCGTGGGTGCGGTGGTAATCATGCGGGCCGGGCTGGCCTTCGGAATCGGCCTTGACCACGAAACCGCCCAGGTCCGGCGCATGCCGGTAAACTTCGTCGACCTTGGCCTTCCACCAGGCGCGCACGGCCGGATCGGCCGGATCAGCGGTGTCCAGCGCCCCCAGCTCGATCGGCGAACTGAAACGGACGCTGATGAAGACCTTCAGCCCGTAGGGCCGGAACAGGTCCACCATGGCCGCGACCTTGACGAGATACTGTTCCATGAGTATATGGGCGCTGGCGTTGGTGTTATTCAGGAGCGTACTATTGAGACCAATCGAGGCGCAGGCGCGAGCGTAGTCCTGGTAGCGCGGATCGATGTAG
>CAZHMJ010000330.1:2131-4597 GCA_964533805.1 uncultured Anaerolineae bacterium
AGTCCGGTAACTTATGCCAGTCCCACAGGGAAAATCCGGCATAGCCGCGCTCGATGGTGCGATCGAGGTTATCCCAGTGGTTAAGCATGCGCAGCCTGATCCGGGGTTTCGCGTCAAGCGCCAGGGCGTGGATGGGCTGGTGGGTCTGCAGCAAGCGCAGAAAATGAAACGCCCCGTATAGCACGCCCACGTCCGTATTGGCGGCGATGAACGTGCATGTCAGATCGCCCTCCGCGGCCGTGCCTAGCAGGTAGCCCTCGTCGCCCACTGCCGCCAACCGGTCGGCCAGCCCCAGGGCAGCGATCCAGGTGGAGCTGTGGGGAGTGCCCGCGACCAGGGTGCCACTGTGGGTTACTTCCGGTTCGACCGGGAGGGCGACGTCGAGCAGGCCGTTCAAGGCCTGGGCCAGTTCCTCGCGTGCGATCGCCAGCGTGGGCGAGTCGCCGCTGACAACCAGCGCCCTGATCTGGGCCAGGTAGCGCTGGCGCTGGGCGTCGTCACGGATGCGATCGTAACGCAGCCACAGACGGTAGCCGTCCTCGTTGGGCAGGCGGCCGGCTGGATTGGCCGATTCACCGGATGCACTGGCATACGGACTCATGGGAGGCTCCTCCTCAAGGCTCATATCTGAAAAGGCATCGTTGGGCAAACACTCACAACGTGAACTTGGCCAATGTAGCCAGGACAAACAAGGGATGAGTTAAGTCGGCGTTGTCTGGGCCTCACTGGCGATCAGGCCGGTGGGCGAAAGTCGACGAGAATCACAATTCCACGCGCGATGAGTTGGCAATCTTCAACGCGCGGTTCACTATACACGTACTTCTGCTCATTTGTCTACATAAGCACGGGCATGGATCGCACATTGAGGACATTGCCTGGGGCAAATTCGCTGAGTCGCATGTGCATCATTTTGCACCCTGTCAGATTCCATTCGCCAGCAATTCTGATTTTGACTGTCTGTCCCAGGATGTCTTGCGCGAGGAGTCGGCCCCAATCATCTTTTTGAACCTCGCTGGTTTGCTCCGCGATTACCGGCGAATCGCCTGATCCAGAAATACCTGTGGAACTGTTTTTAGACCTCACAGGTGTGTTTTATTGTTGCCGAGGATAGTGCCATCAGGTATTCTTGCCAGACAAGCAGGGGACGTGGATATCGTCCTGCTGGCTGCAATGTATGGCCGGAGCAACCCGGGAAAGCAGATTTGCAGATGCTATCCTGGAAATTGTGGCAAGTCCTCGAAAATCCTCCCTACCGCTATCCTTTGCTGTGTCGCATTCACACTAGCTCAGGGTGGCCATCCACGCTGCCGAGAATACCACGGCCTTTCTTGTATGCGATGCTGTTGGGGGCAGCTTACCTATTGTGGCGTATCGTGCCGTATTTATTCGGCCATCTGTTCCTGCTGGTCCTGGCCATTCCAGCCGTGGCGGCCCTGATGCTGTTTATCTCACCTCTGCTGTTCCCTCTGGTGATGATGGGAGTGGGCGCAATTTGGGCTGCCAATATCAGCGATTGTGTCGTGAAACTAAAGGAACGCGGTATTTATGATCCACTTTGTTTGTTGCCAGGTGGCCGGTGGGCTGCGAACTGGGCGACCGCCTGCAACTGCATCCGTCAGAGTGGCATTTTCAAGGTTGGTTGGCTCATACTGTGCGGGGCAGTCATGGTAGGGCTGGTGCTGATGCTGACCTTGTTCAGCCTGATTGCGGTGCAGCTTTTCAACGCAGGTAGGGAGTTGGGCAGCGTGGTCTGGTTCATGTTGGACGTGATCGTCCTGTTCACCGGCCAACTGCTGCAGTACATCCAGACCGTGGCGCTGACTCCGTTGGTAGGATTGCTGACTCCGACATATGTTCACAGCCGGATTGAAGCTCGGCTGAGTGCGGTGGGCCTGTATCTGGGGCTGCAATTGAGTCCGTTCCTGATCTTCGGATTGCTTTTCTATATCGCCCCTCTCGCGGTCAGCAAACCGGTTGACGCGGGAAACAGCCTAACCCCTTATCTCCTCATATTATTCAGCCTGCGGGAAGTGATCCTCGTGCTGCTGTGGATTGTGCTGCTCCGGCGGTTGAAGCTCGCAGCGGATGAAAAAAAGCATCCGTGGACCCTGTTGCCGCCGTCTTCCTGAAGCAAACTGCGGAGCAGGGCCTGCGCGCCCTTCCTGGTCAAGCCACTGTTACCAGTCGCGAACGGCTCCCAGACCGTAGGTCTGACCAGACCGCAGGTCTGACCAGACCGCAGGTCTGACCAGACCGCAGGTCTGACCAGGCCGCAGGTCTGACCAAGCCGCAGGTCTGACCAGGTATGTCGGGAGGATAACCAAGGCATTCGCCCATGGATGTGTGACGCGAGTCCTGCCTGTTTCACTGAAGCCGACTGGCCGCATTCGGCAGTTTAGACAGCGGACAACGTGATCGGTACCCCATAAAATAAGACAAAAGTCTGAGACAATAAACGACAAAAAG